>DAIMDR010000049.1:0-9784 GCA_036725705.1 Syntrophomonadaceae bacterium
TTGGCGGTTTCCCATCCCCAGTCCACATTGCATCCGGTGGAGAAAAATCCATGTTTATCCATAGGTGATACCACCATGGCAACCACATTACAGGTACGGCATTGACTTACCATTTCCACAGTTTCACCCAGGCGACATGGAGTATAAGTAAACATGCCTTCGCCAACACCATGACGGGTAGCAATATGAACAAAACCCGAATCAATTAATACTTTTCCAATCAGATCCGGATGATATAAATCAAACCAGCGTAAGTCAACACCACTTACATAAGTAAGGTCTATCAATTCATCATTTCTTGCCCGTTTGGCCACCGCATTTACCAGTGCCAGTGGCTGACCATTGGACAAAGGTGCAACCACAGTATCACCTGATTCAAATAAACGGGCCGCTTCCTCAGCAGATTGTAATTTCTCTTTATACATTTCCTGCCAACGATTATCCATTTATACTCCCCCTACATGTATTCTTAATTTATTGGCTGCCCGCTCCCCCCTTTCAATGTCTTCTACATAATAATACGATATGACCGTACAATATACCTGCTAAATAAATAAAATATTCTGAAAATTTATCTGATGCTCTATATACTTAGGCTTTACTGGATTCCCCATTTACATTTTGCAATGAAACCAAAATTAATTAATATAAATATTTATTTAGTGCTTGATAAATTGGTTAAATGCAGGTAAGATATAAAAAGACAAATAAGATAAATATAGTCCAATTAGAAAATCAGGTTTTATTCAGAAGGAAGTGCTGTTATGCAAATCACCAGACAAACAGAATATGCAGTTCGAACCTTACTGGAGTTGGCTGCTGCCCCGGAGGGTGAAACGGTTTCTACCCGAGTTATTTCAAAAAAGCAAAGTATCCCCGACGAATTTTTGAAAAAAACCATTCAATTACTGGCAGTAGCACATATGGTTACAACCCATCGGGGGACTGGGGGAGGTGTCCGGTTAGCTAAACCAGCTGCGGATATTACACTGCTGGAAATAATTACTGCTATTGAAGGGCCGCTGGCACTCAATGTATGTCTTTCACCTGATTATCATTGTCCCAATAAACCAAATTGCTCTTTGTCCCGGATATTGAGTAAAGCTCAGGAAGCTTTGGTTAAAGAACTGCAGAGAGAAACTCTGCTTGATATGGTTAAGGCTCAAAAAGCATAAGAGTATTTAAATTTCATGGGGATGAACATATATGGTAATCGGGCAATTATGACTTAATGGGCAAAATATATAAAGCTATTGAGATAATATTTATTAAGGAGTTGAGTTTAATGTTTGATATGACACCGGTAGTAAAACCTATTGATTTAGTGGCTTATCAGCAAGGCAATGTAGTCAGCAGGACCATGATTTCGCAGACAGGCGGAACCGTTACTTTGTTCGCATTTGATGCGGGGGAAGGTCTGAGCGAGCATACAGCTCCCTTTGATGCTCTGGTATTAGTTTTGGAAGGTGAGGCGCTGATTACAATAAGCGGTAAGGAACATACAGTAAAACAGGATGAAATGATAATTATGCCTGCTCATCAACCCCATGCCCTTAAAGCCAACAGTGCTTTTAAAATGATGCTGGTTATGATTAAAAATCCGCAATAATAATGGGTTATACAGGCAGACAGGAGTGAAACATCATGCGTTGGAGTGAAGATGCTCTTCAGGAGTTGGAAAAAGTACCGGGCTTTGTTCGCAGCATGGCTAAACGCGCGGTCGAAAAAGATGTCCATAAAGCGGGCCGTGATGAAGTAACTGTTGAAGATGTTCACAAAGGCCGGGACAAGCATATAGCTTTTGCCGAGGATAAAGCAGACGATCCCGTAACGCGTATTGCTGTAGTCAGATGTGAAACCGTATCGGAAGTATGTCCGGGGGTGGCATGTTTTAAAGCTTTTAATAAAAGGCATAAACATTTTAAACCATACGGGGAGAACACTGAAATAATCGGCTTTTTTACCTGTGGAGGATGCCCGGGACGCAGAGTTTCACGACTGGCTGACAGTTTAAAGAAACACCGGGTGGATGTAATCCATCTTTCTTCCTGCATGATGCTGGAAGGGGATTATCCCCCCTGTCCGCATCATAAAGAGATCAAAGCCATAATAGAATCCAAAGGCATAAAGGTTGTGGAAGGGACCCACCATTAAGCAAATAACCGGGGGTGATAATAATGATGATCATGAGAACTATAGTGCATATAGATGAGGAGTTATGTGACGGCTGCGGCGCTTGCATCAGTCCCTGTGCTGAAGGAGCTTTAATCCTGGAGAATGGTAAGGCTAAAGTAATTCGGGAAGAATTATGTGATGGTGCGGGCGTATGTCTGGCGGTTTGCCCCACCGGGGCTTTATCCCTGGAGTCCAGACTGGCGGAAGCCTTTTCAGAGCAAGCAGTGGAAAAACATCAGGCCGACAGGAGCAGTCATTATATTCCCCAGCATTGTTTTTCCTGCAATATCAGTGAAGATGACGCCTATTTGCTGGCGATAAAGAATAAAGGTAAATCGTTGTGGTATTGCACCCGCTGTCTACCCCGGTTAATTCATGGTTAATGGCAAATATTACCGGAGAAAAAGGCTTGAAATTAATCCCCTTCGGGTTTATAATTAACTCAGGTGGAGAAGGGTCAGATTACCTGGTTCTGGTTCACTTTAAAGTGTGAGGTTCAATGGTTAGTTCGGTTAAGTCATATCAGGTTAGACTTGGTTCGGATTAGTTAAGTCAAGTTAGGTTGGTTAAGTTAGTTCAAGGTTCAAGGTTCGGTTTGGTAAATTCAAATAAATTAGGTTTTGAGGCGAGTTTAGTTAACAAGATGAATGGTTACTCTCAGGAAGACACGGTGACCCTTCTCCGCCACCTAAATCTACAGATTTAATCCCGGTCAATCAAATTTGATCGGGATTATGGTTTTTCTGTGGCAAAGGAGGGGGGTGTAAAGGGGACGGTTCGAGACTGCTGAAATAGTCCTCTTTTGCGTGTCATTCTGAACGATAGTGAAGAATCTCGTTGACTTAATCCCAATATTACGGCCTTAAAAGAGATCCTTCGTCGCCTGCAGCTCCTCAGGATGACATTTAAGGTATTTTTAAGTGATCCCGAACCGTCTGAGACTGCTGAAAAAGCGTTCTTATCGTGTTATTCTGAGCGCTAGCGAAGCAACCTTAATAGCGACCTTAAGGAGCATCGGCAACATTAATTACACCCGACAGGGTGTATCGGTGGTACCCGTGAGGGTGAAGTCCCTTAGGGGGGAATCTCATTGGCTTAATACCAATATTACGGTCTTTAAAAGAGATCCTTCGTCGCCTGCAGCTCCTCAGGATGACATTTAAGGTATTTTTTAAGTGATCTCGGACGGTTCTCTTGATATTTCTTTGGCATCTACTCATCTTCATAACTGTTTTCAAATAACAGATGAAGGTAAAGTCAAACGGGACAGGTATATTATAGAAGAAATAGGCGGCGAAAAACTATTAAGTGGGATGGTTTGATGATAAACAGGGCGTCCCTGTCAACCCGGAGTTCTGCATTCATCCGATGAGTAATTGCTGGCAGTATTGAATCATGACATATATAATTGAAATAATTAGTAGTTTACCGGGAGGAATCAGGAATTTTTATGGGAAATACATTAGCCGGGAAAGTATGTCTGGTGACGGGTGCCAGTCGTGGAATCGGAGCTAATATAGCCAGAGAATTGGCTGGTCAAGGTGTTGCCGTGGCAGTTAATTACAGACATTCTGTCCGTGAAGCTCAGCAATTGGAAGCAGAGATAAACCAAATTGGCAAAGGGATCGCTGTTCAGGGTGATGTATCCAGTCGTCAGCAGGTAGATACCATGTTTAAACAGATTGAAAATACTTTGGGGCCGGTTAGTTTGCTGGTCAATAATGCCGGGGTTTCTTTACGGGGACTATTTCAGGATGTGACTGAAGAGGAGTGGCAGCAGGTTATTGATACTAATTTAAAGGGCCCATTTCTTTGTTGCCAACGGGCTTTTCCCCATATGCTGAAACAGGGTTACGGGCGTATCGTAAATATTGCTTCCATATGGGGTATTGCAGGTGCTTCCTGTGAAAGTGTATATGCCGCTTCCAAAGGCGGGCTTATTGCTTTGACCAGGTCTCTGGCCAAGGAGCTGGGGCCGTCAGGAATAACAGTAAATGCGATTGCGCCCGGGGCTATTCAGACCGATATGTTAAACCGTGAGTTGGATAAAGGGGAAATCCAGGCATTACAGGATAATATTGCTTTGGGCAGATTGGGACGAGGACAGGATATTACCGGAGTATGTTCATTTTTGCTTTCACCTCAGGCAGATTATATTAACGGTCAGGTAATCACTGTGGATGGTGGCTGGCTATAAGCATATTTATCGGCAGGTACAAGATTAATGCTATTATAGTAAATATATCAGCAGGATTTATTGGATTTTGAAGATGGGGGATGGTTCAGTGAAGGGCAGGTTAATTGCCGGGTTGATGGTGATATTTTTACTGTTTAGCAGCACTCCGCTATCCGCCGGACAAGTTACTGATGATAAAGAGTATTTAAAGGCAATTTTACAGTTTATTGATGATAATTATTATCAGAAAGTAGATTTTGACAATTTAAACACAGAAACGGTGCAGACCATATTTTCCAGTCTGGATCCCTATACCCGGTTTTTTACCCATGAAGAGGCAGCCGAATTCCTGGATTATGTAAGTGGAGACTACCAGGGAATAGGAGTGGTGTTACTGGAAAGGGATAATAAAATATTTATCAAACAGGTAATGGAGGAATCGCCAGCTGCCCGATGTGGAATTTTAACTGGTGACAGAATTATAAAGGTTGATAATGTTGATGTTGCCCAGGCCACCATAGAGGAAGTAGCTGAACTGGTCAGAGGTGAAACTGGCAGTGAGGTGACGGTGGAATTATTGCGTGGTGATCAACGGCTGACTTATAAGATTGTACGGGGCGAAATAATAATGAATCCGGTTTACAGCGACATGCGTGAAGGGATTGCTTATATTTACATAGAATCATTTAATGCTAATACTCAAGCCTTTCTGGATAAAACACTCCATCAGGTTGCTGAGAAAAAAGTTACCCATATTATTCTGGACTTGCGGGATAATAGCGGAGGCTCGGTTCAGCAAGCCGTTGAAGCCGCCAGATATTTTGTCCCCCGGGGTTTAATTACGCGTCTGGATTTTAGGGCAGAAGATATACAGGATATTTATTATGCTTCCAGTCTGGATGCTTCTCCATATAAGCTGGCAGTATTGGTAAATGAGGGAACTGCCAGTGCCGCGGAAATTTTGGCCGGTGCTGTTCAGGATAGTGGCGCCGGAGTTTTAATCGGCAATAAAACTTTTGGCAAAGCCCGGGTACAGGATTTTAAGGCTATGCTTTCCCCGCAGGCCTATTCCAGGTATCGTGAGCGTTATGAAATAAATTCGGTGGACCCCTATAAATTACCGGGATATGAATGGGAAGCTTTAAGTGATGAGGATATGCTTGGCTGGGTTAAGATGACTACCGGTATTTATTATACCCCCAAAGGCCGCAACATTGATGGTCAGGGATTAAAGCCGGACACAGAGGTGCTGTCATCGGAAATCCCCGGGGTCTGGCTGCAGAGAATACCGCCTTTGGCACAAATTGATAAACCGGCCTTGAATAGTATAAGCAACGAAATTGAAACTGCGGAAAACATTTTATTACTGGCCGGTTATGAGCTTGATGAACCAGATACATTACTGGATAAGAGAACTTTTGAAGCAATTAAAAAGTTCCAGGCTGATAAAGGATTATACCCTTATGGAGTGTTGGATTTCTCTACGCAGAAAGAACTGAATCGAACATTGGACAGTTTAAGAGTTGAGCATGACCCGGTTTATGCCTGGGCAGTTGAATGGTTACAGTAATAAGAGGGACGGGCGGTGTTGGGAGGTGGGAACAGGGAACCTGCCCCCGCCTCCCAACACCCAGGGAATAGGAGGAGAGAATGTGAGTCAAACATTATCGGGGGTTCGGGTTTTGGATTTATCGAGAATGCTGGCGGGGCCTTTTTGTTCACAGCTACTGGCTGATTTTGGGGCTGAGGTTATAAAAGTTGAGGATTTGAATGGTGATACGGGAAGATGGTCTCCTCCGATGGCAGGCGAACAAAGTGCCATTTTCTATACCGTAAACCGTAATAAAAAGAGTATCGCTCTGGATTTGAAAAGCGAGGACGGAGCTGAAGTTTTTAGACGTATGGTTGCTATCAGTGACGTGGTTATTGACCAGTTCCGACCCGGAGTCATGCAACGCCTGGGATTCGGGTATGATAAATTGAGTGAAATTAATCCCCGCATAATATGCTGTTCGTTAAGCGGCTATGGTATGAGCGGACCAATGAGTGAAATGGCCGGACATGATATTAATTTTTTAAGTATGGCCGGGGTTATTGATATGACCGGCGGGAGTGATGGCAGACCGTGTATTCCCGGGGTTCAGATTGCCGGTATGGCCGGGGGAGGCATGAATGCGGTAATTGCCATATTATTGGCTTTGATTGACCGTGAAAAAACCGGACGGGGACAGTTTTGTGATATTGCCATGCTGGATGGTTCCATTAGTCTAATGGGTTATGCACTGGGGGAACTATTTGGGTCCCAAAGGTCCGGTAACCGGGGAAAGGAAATCCTTACCGGAGGATTTGCCTGCTATAATCTTTACCGCTGCAAAGATGATAAATATTTCAGTCTGGGAGCAATAGAAGGCAAGTTCTGGAGTGAGTTCTGCCAGACGCTCGGAGTGCCTCACTTAATTAATTGTCAGTGGGATATTTCCCGGCAGGATGAAATGCACCGGGAAATTGAATTAATTACCCGGCAGAAAAACCGGGATGAATGGATAGAAATATTCAGCGGAGCCAACATTTGTCTGGCACCGGTATTAAGCGTGGAAGAGATGATTGAACATCCCCAGGTTAAGGCTCGCAATATGATTCATGTGCTCAAGGATTTAAATCAAACCGGAATAGATTTGCCCGTACCAGCTCCGGCAATTGCCATGTCACAATCACCGGCACAGGTTAATCTTTCCTTCCCAAAATTAGGAGAGAATACTGATGAGCTTTTAGCCGAATTGGGATTTTCAACGGAACAAATTCAGAGCCTGCGTGACCGACGGGTGATTGGCAATTAGCGAAGTGGATCAAAACTGGATGGTTTTACTCCGCTGCTTAGATAATAATTATCTTTGTCCTGTATGACTTTACCGCTGGCAATAAGATGTTGCAAATGAATCTCAATCATAGTGATTTCATAAAGGAAAAATACTTGTTGCGGGGGAGGCAGCTGCTGATAAACCGGCAAATGTTTGGCTATTTCAACCGGAGTATGCTTTCCCCGATACATTAATGATACTATCCGATGTTCGCGCTCATAAATAATATCGCGATATTCTTTAAGTCGGGAGATTATACGCTCTTTGATTATTGCCTGCCCGTGACCGCTAATGATAAAATCGGGTTTAAGTTCAATTAATCTTTTAATTGAGCCAATTAATTCTGATATTGAACAGTTTATATTGCCGTACCAGGGGCCAAAGGGGGACAGGTCCAGATCAGCAGTAAAAACAAAACCTTGATCAGGGAATAAGAAACCGCAGTGACCAGCCGAATGACCAGGCAGATGCAGAACCTCGAAACGAGTATTACCCGTTTCTATTATTTGACCATCAGATAAATTGCCATTTACATGCGTGGTACGGTATTTAATCGCGTCCATATACAGGGTGTGCATTTTTTCATCAGGTACCCGTGCATAAAAATTGAAATTATGCAGATAAGCTTTTGCTGACTGGGCCATAGCCTGGTCTTTTTCATGCATAAGCACTCTGGCATCGGGATAATCAATATTATGAAAATAATGATCCAGATGACCGTGGGAATTTACTATTAAATCAATTCGTTTTCCGCTGAGATTACTCATTTCATTATCAGTCGGACTCGAATCTATCAGACATCCAATATCATCATCAATCCAGATACAGTTACAGTAAGGAAATTTAAACCTTGGCAGCTCCAATACTTTAATGTGTCCGGTTATTTTAAACAAAAGTCAGTTCCCCCTGCCGCTCCGTAAGTGTTCTTACATTATACCTGTTTAGAACAGATTATTACTACCTATGACTTTGTCGATATGAATAAATACAAAAAGCCCGCCATAAAAGGCGGGCTTTTTTAAGCAGTCGGTAGTTTTTATTTAGGAGCCATACGGATGGCGCCATCCAGACGAATGGTTTCAGCGTTCAGATAATTGTTTTCTACAATAGCCTGAACTAACATAGCAAACTCAACCGGATTTCCCAGTCTCTGAGGCATCGGGATTGATGCAGCCAGGGAATCACGAGCAGCCTGAGGTAGCTGTTGCAGCATCGGGGTGTCAAAAGTTCCCGGAGCAATGGTGTTACAACGAATCAAATGTCTGGATAAGTCTCTGGCTACAGGAAGAGTCATGGCAGCTACTCCGCCTTTGGATGCGGAATAAGCAGCCTGTCCAATCTGACCATCAAAAGCAGCTACAGAAGCTACGTTGATGATAACACCCTTTTCGCCTTCGTCGCCAGCATCGTTTTTGTCCATTGCATATGCAGCATTGGAAAGCATATTAAAAGCGCCAATCAGGTTAACATCCATAACCATCTTAAACCAATCAATGTTCCAGGGGCCGTCTTTGCCGATGGTACGTCCAGCGCTGCCCATTCCGGCATTGTTTACCAGAATGTGAAGAGCACCAAACTTGTCAACAGCAGCATTGATGGTGGCTTTTACATCATCAGTAGAAGTTACATTACATTTTACAAATAAAGCTTTGTCACCTAATTTTGCAGCCAGCGCATTTCCTTTTTCTTCGTTAAGGTCAGCGATGACAACATTGGCACCAGCAGCGTGCAGACGCTCTACTGCTGCTTCACCAAGACCGGATGCTCCACCGGTTACGATAGCAGTCTTTCCAGCGATCTTCATACTATACCTTCACTCCTTTTTAAAATTTTTTGGGTAAGAGTAGATAGTCGTCCGGGTCTTATAATATATCGCCCTTCCTCAACCCCCTTATCCGTTCATACAGCATCTGCCATATATTAACCATATTAACACATTTATCTGAGAAGTGAAATGAGATATCTGCAATTAATTATATTATTCACAATTAAAAAAAGTGTGACAATTCATAACTGACGGAGATTGGTGGCCCAATAGGCTTTATTATCCTCTATTGAAGATTTGCCTTGTTATATTATGAACAATTGAGTGGGTAATATTTATTATCAGTATGCTATTATGAAAAAACAAATAATTATTAATGAAGCGGAGGTGGTGGTATGAAATTTGACGGAAAATTATTGTTTAGACTAACTTTAATTATTTTAGGGGGCTTTTTAATAATTAATGGTTTGGCAGACAAAAAAGCATCAGATCAATCAACCCAACCGGGTAATTCAACATTTAATGAATCAATTAATGCTGAACAGACTATTGCCAATGCTCAGAAAGAAGGACTGGCCGTCTGGGTTTTGTTTGGCACTGATACCTGTCCGTATTGTAAAGATCAGCTGGTCAGCTTTGATGAATTGCAGCCGGAATATGAAAAAAAGGCGCGTTTTGTTTATGTCAATTTAAGTAAAAGGGAAAATACCACGTTGGGGAATCAGTACAAGATTCAGGTTGTGCCAACCAGTATTATTCTGAACAATAAAGGTCAGATTAGCTTTGAACAGGCCGGATTGTTAGCCAACG
>DAIMDR010000050.1:0-9745 GCA_036725705.1 Syntrophomonadaceae bacterium
AGCTTTTCTATGGATTTTGTTGCTAGTTTTTCATATTTACTTTACAGAGCCCGCAGCGATGTAAGCCTCACATCTCCTTCATCGAGAATGAATTCTGAATATTTAATAGGATCATTAACCGTATATATCGAATGACCTATACTTATACGCACTCCCGGATAAGCCATTTCAAGCACTCTGACGCGAGCTGCATGAGCGCGTTCAAACTCTGCCTCCAAGAAACTAATTCTTTCATCCATTGCCGCCAGTTCCTGTCTTAAGGTTTTAAATTCATCCAGCATTTTAATTAAGGCCAACCTTTTGCTGTCTGGAAGGTTTTCTGTTGATATCCCGCTTCTCTGATATATTTGCAGGTTGTGATTTAAAGCGTCCAATTGCTTGCGCTTCTCATTTCTCTGCCTCATTAACTGTTGATATTCTTCCCGATAGTAAGGATTAATCCCTACCTCAACCGTGGTTTGTGTAGCCAGTTGGGATCCCAGTACCTTGGCCTCAACCACATAGGAGGCCTGAATAACCCCCCCTACTATGGTTGCCCGGCGTTCACTTACTTTTACACTGCCACCGGCTTTAATATACGACTGCATTATGGCTTCAGCTATAATTACATCGCCGCCTGCTTCCACTCGTGAATTTTCTACAAAACGGGCAGTAACATCTTTTTCTGCCTTGACATAGCCTTTTATTCCTGTGGTTATACCGCCTTTAACAATTATACTGCCTCCGGCAGTTATTTCCGCTCCTTCAATGAAGCCATTGACCTGAATGTCTCCCTCTGCTTTTACTTTAAATCCGCTGGCAACATTGCCAATAATAATAATATCGCCAATAAAATCAACATTTCCAGTGCCAAAATCAATATCCTGGGCTATGGTCAGAACCGGCTCGACTATTACTTTTCCATCCACAATGTTTACATGGCCATCACAGGTAGCATACAACTTTAATTCCTGTTCATCAGCGACAGTGTTTTTTCCCCGTGGCAACCTGTAGTCCCGTCCTTTTTTGGCAGCTATTTCTTTTCCAGTCACATCCATACCCGGAGTTCCATCGGTAGGAAGGATTCTTTCTACTAATAAATCACCGGTTTTAACATTATGAATCAGACCGAGGTCATAATAATTGGCATTCCCTTTGTCATCAACTTTAGGCCCGGTACGTTCCCTGGGTAATGGGAACTTGATAATCAGACGACCGTCTTCACCTGGTATTGCTCCGGTACCCCTTGCTATCAGAATTTTATCATTCCAATTTTTTTCCTGCAAAGCTTCCTCAATGGCATGCTCTAAAATATTATGCACTACTCCCAAATCAGCCAAAGCCTTCATTACCTGTTCCCGGGTACAGGCCAGGCCTTTACCAACTGGCGATGTTACCTCTATAAATGCCTGCATCTTAGCTGGCCCAAATGTTACACGCACTTGCCCATCAATTTTTACATCAGCTTCTGACACGTTTCTTCCTCCTTTTAAACCAACAAGTGCTTCTTTTTGCTTAAGCTACCTCTCAGTCTTAAAATTGCTTTAGTATGTAATTGAGAAATCCGTGATTCCGATAAGGAGAGAGTAATGCCAATTTCTTTTAAAGTTAATCCTTCATAATAATATAAATAAACCACCATTTTTTCTTTTTCCGGAAGACGGGATATGGATTTGGATAATAACTCTTTTACTTCTCCGAGTTCCAACATACTTAATGCATCAGGTACATCTTCTTCCTGCAGCATTTCAACTATGCGTCTTTTCTTTTCTTCTCCGTCTTTTCCCGGTAAAAACTCATCTAATGATATTATCGTAGTTGCGGCAACATCCTTTAATAAAATATAATAATCCTGTAAGGAGATACCCATTTCTGCAGCAATCTCATTATCAGTTGCTGCTCTGCCCAACTCACTTTCTGCTTTAGCATACGCTTTTTCCAGTTCTTTGCCTTTTTGTCTTATTGATACCGGTACCCAATCCATGGATCTTAATCCATCAATCATTGAACCACGAATACGAGTAATAGCATAAGTTTCAAATTTAATATTTCGTTGGGGATCAAATTTCCCAATGGCATCCATCAGGCCTTCTATGCCATATGAAATCAATTCGTCAACTTCCACAACTGATGACAAATTGATAGCCAGACGGTTAGCCACATATTTAACAAGATGAGCATAGTGAACGATAAGTTCGTCTCTGGTCTCCAGGTCATTATTCTCTTTATACCTAATCCAAACTGAACTCATGTCAGTTTTCACTACAGCACTCTCTCCCCATGTCCAATAGTTCTTACCAGTAAATCTCCGGTTTCCGGGTCAAAGGTTATAGTCCTGCCATGATTGCCTCCAGTGTCTGAGGCCAATAATTTTATATTATGCTTTTTAAGAGCTTCTTCTACTGCCTGAGCATTACGGGCTCCAATTTTCATAATGTCATTATCACCGGAAAACTTAAACATTTGGGCTCCACCAGCAATTTTAGCCTGTAAACGCGAAATAGATGCTCCTTGTTTTTGCATCTCTTCTATAACCATCTCCACAGCACTATCTGCAAATTTCGCCCGGTTTTGAGGATTCTTTGCCTGTATACTGGATGGCAGCATAATATGAGCTAAACTGGCTAATTTAATATTTTTGTCTATAATACAAATACCAATACACGAACCAAGCCCGGCAGTCATCAGTTTATCCGGTGGCCGGGCAATCTTCAAATCAGCCATTCCTACCTGAATAATGTTGCTCATTAAAAATTCACTCCAAGCGCTGATAAGATAACACTCAGTGATTCAGGCTCCGGTAATAGAAAAAAATGCCCGACTACATCAACGTCTTCTTTTCTAAACTGTGTTTCCAGGAGCAGAACATGATCAGCTACCTGTCCAAACTGAGCCAGGATTGCGTCCAGAATAGCTCCCGCCATATCCATACCCAAAGCAGGAACTGATGGTAAAAAACTCAACTGAGTAAACATCGCCAATGAATTCAAATAGGTAGCAGAAATTATATTCCCCAGTTCCATCATAGCAGATATATCCATATCATTTAAGTGTTCCGGATTCGTAGTGTTTAATGGTTTGCCTATCAGCATATCAACCAGCAGGCAGGCATTTTCAATAGGCAACAAGAACAAAATATTAAGCGGAGCTGAGCCGGAGACATTAAGATATATTCCTACTACATATTTTTCTGCGCCCCCAATTAAATCTGCTACATCTTCAAATGGCAGAATACTGACCTGGGGGACATCCATATCTATTTTCGAATTTACCATTTGCGCTAATGCAGTAGCCGCATTTCCAGCCCCAATATTACCTATTTCTTTTAATGCATCCAATTGGATACTGGATAATTCATTAAAATTATCTGACATTATCAATCACCGCCAGTCTATCATTCAAATATCTTAAATAAATCCAGCAGTATAAGTAATCTGCCTTCAAATTTTGCTATACCTTTTATATGTTCGACTTCAATTGAGCCATATACTTTAGAGGTTGCTTCCACTTCATCTTTTTTGATTTTGAGGACTTCCGACACTTCATCAACCAGAATTCCAACTTTTAATTCATCATATTGAAATACTATTATGCGTTTATCTTCCTCATTTCCGGATGCCTGCAGATTAAATCTGGTGTGTAAATTAAAAATTGGGATTATGTTGCCCCGAAGATTAATTACCCCTTCTATATGTCTTTCACTACGGGGTATCCTGGTGATATTCAATAGTCGGTTAATATCCTGTACATACACTATTTCAACTGCATATTCTTCCTCACCAAGCTTAAATGCTACTACTTGAATCTCTTCACTGTCAAATACTGGTTGTTCATTGTCAGTAACCAATGCCTTTTCCATTTCATTGCCCTCCCTTTAAAACAGAGTAGCTATATCCAATATCAAACGTACATTACCGTCTCCGGCTACTATGGCTCCAGCGATCCCCGGAACTCCGGTCAGTAATTTCCCCAGTGATTTAATGACAATTTCCTGCTGTCCAATCAAAGAATCAACTACCAATCCAATCTGTTTATCCGCCCGACGCACAACCACAACATACATATCATCACCGGTTGCTTCGGCAGGCACTTCCAGTAACCCGGCCAGACGATACAAAGGCAATACATTACCACGCAACATAATAACTTCCTGGTTTTGTATCATCTTAATGTCAGCTTCGGTAATTTTGGTAGTCTCATCTACTGAGCCAAGGGGAACTGCATAGATTTCATCCCGTACTGATATCATTAACGCCTGTATGATTGCCAGAGTTAAGGGTAGTTTAATTTTAAATTTGGTTCCCGTTCCGAGTTTGGATTCAACATTAATTTCACCATTCAGGGCCTCAATTTTGTTCTTAACTACATCCAGTCCGACTCCTCGCCCCGAAATGTCGGTTACCTGGTCTGCGGTACTGAAACCAGGCATGAATAATAATTCGATATCTTCTTCCCGGCTCATCTCTTCCGCTTCACGAACACCAATTAACCCCTTTTCTATAGCCTTTTGTTTAATGCGTTCCGGATCTATACCCGCACCATCATCTTCTACTTCTATGTAAACATTGTTTCCTTCGTGTCTGGCCCGCAACATTAGAGTGCCTCTGGTGGGCTTGCCAAATTTAACCCTTTGGGCAGGTAATTCTATGCCATGATCAATCGCATTCCTTAGCAGATGGATCAGTGGATCTCCAATTTCATCTATAACTGTGCGATCCAATTCTGTATCTTTACCTTCTATCAAAAAATCAATTTCTTTATTTAGATCTTTGGATAAATCACGAACCATACGGGGAAAGCGGTTAAATACCTGTTCTATGGGTACCATCCGCACTTTCATCACTACTGACTGCAAATCACCACTGATACGATCAATCTGCTCAATAGTTTCATTTAAGTCGGAGAGTTTTTCAGTAGCTCCAATCTGTTCCAGACGACCTTTATGCATTACCAGCTCACCAACCAGATTCATTAAGTTATCCAATCGGTCAATGTCCACCCGGACTGTTTGTTTGGTTTTACTAACCTTTTTCCCGGCTACCATGTTATCCACATCTGCTATAGCTTCGATTTCAGGCTTTTCCGGTTCTGTGTCAGCCGACAAACTTTCAACCTGAATTTCGGTTATACTGAAAACCGATATTTCAGAAATTGATTCCAGACGTTTGATAATACTGTCACTGTCGGTTTTACTAATAATCAACATATCAAAGTAATCTTCAAACTTGCCTTCCTCCAGATCCTGAGCACTGGGGATGGATTTGATTACCTCACTGTCTTCTTCAATGGCCTTAAAAACCATAAATGCTCTAACTGATTTCATTAATGAATCAGGTGCTACCTCTACACGCAGGTTTAATACTTTGAAGTCTCGAACGTCGGCTTCCCGCAGCACGGTCAAATCATAATCACTGAACTTGAATACTGATTCCGTGTTCTCCGTTGATTCTTCCGGCAGATTATCCGGACTTATAATTTCATTCTCCTCTATATCCAAACTATCGGTACTGCCACTTTTTATACTTTGTAATATGTAAATTAGATCACTGTTATCAAGTTCACCATTTCCACTGGTTTCAATTTGTTCGATAATAGTCTGAATACGGTCAAAGCATTTAAAGATAGCATCAATGCTCCTGGTATCAATCTGCAAGGTTCCTTCTTTAAAATCAACCAGCACATCTTCCATGTGATGGGTTAAATCTGCCAGGTCTTCAAAACCCATAGTTGATGACATACCCTTTAATGTATGCGCGGCTCTGAATATTTCATTCAGCGCTGCTATATCCCGGGAGTTTTTTTCCAGATCAAGTAATTTTTGATTTAAGTTGCCCAGGTGCTCCTTGCTTTCTTCCAGGAAAATGTCAAGGTATTGTGACATATCCATTTTCATTAAATAACACCTCCCTTAATATTCATAAATCTTGGAATGTTTATTATAAAAGCATATTCACTATCGCCTTACTAATTTCAGGTAATGGCACTACTAAATCAACCTGTCCGGTTTCAAAAGCTGCCTTGGGCATACCATAGACAATAGAGGTTGATTGATGTTCAGCAATTATCTTGCCACCGCGGCGTTTAATTGCCAGTAAACCTTCACTTCCGTCACGCCCCATACCAGTCATTATTACACAGACTATATGAGACCAGAACTGTTGTGCTGCAGAATCAAACATGACATCTGCTGCCGGTCTTAATCCGCCCCGCGGCTCTGATTTATTCAGACTTACCTGTAATGTTTTAGGGGCAGGAGTACAAACAGTTAAATGAAAATCACCCGGGGCTATATAGGCACAACCTGGAACAATTGTTTCACCATGCTCGGCTTCCTTCACCCGTATTTGTGACAGCGAATCCAATCGTTCTGCCAGCGAACGGGTAAAACCCGGGGGCATATGTTGAACGATCAAAACTGCAGCATCCAGGTTACCAGGTAATTCCGGCACTACTTGATGCAAAGCTTTAGGGCCTCCGGTTGAAGTGCCAATTAACACTAATTTATTAAGTTGGCGGCCGGCAACCGCCTTTTTGGCAATCTTTACCTCCGGTCGTGGTGCAGATACAACCTCCTTTATATTAAAATTCGTCAATTTTTTCTTTGTACCTGCTGCAGTTTTAATTTTTCTGATAATATCGTCTTTTACGGACTCAATATCTCAAGAAATATGTCCGGATGGCTTGGCAATAAAATCAACTGCACCCAATTGCAGCGCTTTTACGGTTTGTTCGGTTCCGGTTTTAGTTACACTGCTTAACATTATTACCGGCAGCGGATTTATCTCCATAATCTTACCCAAAGCTGTTAATCCGTCCATATTAGGCATTTCAACATCCAATGTAATAACATCTGGCTTTAGTTCACGAACTTTATCCAAAGCATCCAGTCCATCACGCGCTTTGCCAACAACCTCCAATTCCGGATCATCATCAATAATGTCAGCAATCACTTTACGCATAAATGCAGAGTCATCAACTACTAACACTCTTGTTTTTGGCATTAACATTCTCCTTTACTCTATAAGTCCCTTACGAATCCATTCCCTTTGTTTATCAAAAATAAATTTAAAGATTTTATCCCGCTGAGCTTCAGTAATATCTTCATATCCAACGGCAACCTTGAATCTTTTTAAGCAGTCAATTTCCTCAATGGATACTCTGACAACTTTTGCTGTACATCGAATTATCTCCTCATCATTAAGTGTAATTTCCAATTCCAGCTGGTTACTTCGCAGCAGTTCATGCGGAGTAATAAAGAGGAGTCCACCTGCACTTATATCTATGGTATAACCCTGAATTATCGGAGTGATATTATCCGTATCCAACAACTGATATCTAAGCGGAAGATTGATTGATAATCTTACATATTCACGTTTTTGTTGAACAGATTTTATTCCAGAGGGTTTTTCCACAATTAAAAGGGGAATTGGGTTTGCCCGTCGGCTGACTACCCTGGTTTCAAACATATAATTAAATTGTTTTATCCTGAATATAACCTGAATAGGTTGGCCTGGTCTGATATTTATAAGAATACTGTTTTGAATTGGAGCCGCCAGAGATAAATACTCCGTGCCAATATCTTCAATCCGACTGGGATATTTTAATACTCCTTTGTCACGATTATTTTCATCAATTAACTCTATCTCAATAAGTTGATTGGTTTTTAATTTACTGACATCCAAATATAACAACTCCTCAACAATTTAACGGCCCATGACGATGCGTTTAAAAAAGTTTCTTATGCCTTTGTTGGCTGGTTCATAGCCGGAAGGATCTTCACTTCTGCTTTGCAATATTCTATCAGCAATATTATCAATACTCCGAGCAGCTTTACTACGCGGATAAAGTTGTATAAATGGCTGTTGCTGTCTGATACCTTCGCCTACCATTTCATCATTGGCAATATAGCCCATCGGAATAAGATTTATTTGCAAATATTTCTGACATACCAGTTTTAATTTTTCAGCAACCAGAATACCTTCGGAGTCGTCTGCCACCCTGTTTACTACCAGAAACACCCGACCGGAATATTGGCTGCGGTCCAAAATTTTTATTACTCCGTAGGCATCAGTAATAGATGTGGGTTCAGAAGTAGTAATAATAATTGCATCATCGGCAGACAATAAAAAAGCAGTAACATTGCTGGATATACCTGCTCCGGTATCCAGAATTAAATAATCATATTCATTATCCAACTTACCCATGTCAACCAAAAGGCGTTTTAATTCCATACTGGAAAGATTAGCCAGCTCTTGAATGCCCGAACCTCCCGGTATAATCCTTAATCCTGACGGTCCGGTAATTGTAATTTCCTCAATTGATTTAGTACCCTGTACCAGGTTATAGAGATTATATTTAGGTAAAGCTCCCAACATTATATCAAGATTAGCCATGCCTAAATCAGCATCCATTAATAAAACTCGTTTACCTTTGGCGCTTAAGCTAAGGGATAGATTTAAAGCCAGGGTACTCTTTCCCACTCCGCCCTTACCGCTGCTGATGGCAATAACTCGTGCTCTGCGATTCTCACTGCGTAAATCTGTTTCTATCTGTTGGCGCATATTATAAGCCATTTCTCTTAATTTATCAGCTTGATCCTTCATAATATCTCATCCTTCCCCAAAAGCAATCTGGCCAGATTAAGCGCATCAGGTACTTCAATATCATCGGGTACACTCTGACCATTGGTAATATATGCTATGGGTTTTTTTATCTCATAGAGTGCATTTAATATCTGCCCATAACTAAAAGTCTCATCTATTTTGGTGAATATTACCTTGTCAACTCCTACCTGTTCAAATCGATTGTATATGGTTACTAATTCGTTGGTTTCTGTGGTAACACTTAATACTAGTATGGTTTCATCAGGTCGGGCAATTTCTACATATTGTTTCAGTTCATCTAATTGTTCCTGATTATAGGGACTTCTCCCGGCAGTATCAACAAAGACAATATCCATATGCTTATATTTCGCCAGAGCCTCCATAAACTCAACCGGTGAGAATACTACGCTTATAGGTATATCAATAATTTCTGCAAAAGTTCTTAACTGGTCAGCCGCGGAAATACGATATGTATCCAAAGTTATCAGAGCTGCTTTTTTCCCTTCCAGCAAGGTCATATTGGCTGCTAATTTTGCAATCGTAGTAGTTTTACCTACTCCGGTCGGGCCTACCAAAAATACTAATGTCGCCTTCCCCTGATTGATTAATTCAATCGGACTTACATCCTGCACATATTCCCGCAAGGTATGTAAACATACTTCCAGGGCCCATTTATTATCAACTGAATAATCTTTTGGTAATCTGGCTTCTACGCTGGCAGCTATTTGCAATGCAATTTGATGATTAACATTATTACGTATCAAAGCATTATAGAATAATTGAACCTGTTCGGATAAACCCCTCATAAGTTCAACCTCATATAACTTTGCTTTCATTTCACCCATAAGCAGATTCATTCTTTTAATTTCTTCAATTAATTCCGGTTCTTTAATACGATTTTCTTTTAATGGCGGTACAAAAGTTGTTGGTGCTTCGACTTTTGGCATAGACTGGGGCAGATCAATTTTACGAGTCCTGGCCAAATCACTGCTTACTTGTATTGTATCATCGATAGCTACAGTAATTTCCACCTGACTAGGCATAAATCTGGCTAACAGGGCATTGCGTTTAATCTGACGGGAATGAAGGATAATTGCATCCATTCCCATCTCTTCTTTAGCCAATTTAATGGCGGTCTGATAATCACGGGCCACAAATTTTTT
>DAIMDR010000051.1:0-3715 GCA_036725705.1 Syntrophomonadaceae bacterium
CAAACTGTGCAAATATTCTATCCCGATCATTTATATCAGGCACACAGATATGAAGAATTTTTCCCTCTTTATACACCACATTTCTATTACTTTGAGAAACAACGAAAATTAAGTCTTCTCCTAAGTAGCGGATAGAAATACCACTGCGGATTTCATCTGTCGCAGCATATCCTTTGGTTTGCTCAAAAACCTGTATTTTTTTACTCAGCCATTGATTTTTACTATCGAGATATTTTTCAATCCATATTTGCGGAGTACTCTCAGGCACAGAGAACTTAACCGTTTTATCAGGGAAAACCTTCAGGCGACAGGTTTTCATCTTTTTACGCTCAATTAATACAGGAATTGTAGTTTTTAATTCCGGTAAGAGGACATCATATATTTCCATGCTTAATACACCTTCTTTGCAGCCATCATAATCTCATCAATTACAATATCAATGGTATCTAATGACCAGTCAAGCTTATTGTCTTCAATAAAGTCAAATAGCAAATCATCTAAATATTTCTTAATATTCCGGTGCACAACCACATTATCCCGCCAGTCACGTTTCGCGTTTTCTGCGATGATCGCCTTTACCTCAAGAGCTAATTGGCCAAGAGATTCCTTTAAACTGACATCTGGCGATGTTCCTATTGCCTTTTTCACTCCGCTATTAATCGAACCATAAAAAGTCTTTGCCGCTCCATCATCCACAATATGTTCCGGATAATCAATTGTACTGCGGCCTTCCCGGTAGTCTTCCGCAATTCTATCCATCTCGGAAAGATATTTTTCGCTGTTGCGCTCAGCCATATATTCGCTAATCGTCTCATTGATACGGTCCATAAAAGTCATGTATTGAACGGGGTCATCATACCTTCTGCTTTCAAGAACTTCCACCTGTCTGGTTTGTATAGCCTCAGCCTTTGCTTCTTTTGGCCCTAATTGCACAAGCTGTTCTTCCATCTTATCCTTGTTAAGAATATCCAAAGGCTCAATAATAATCTTTGCATCTTCGGCATTGACATAGGTATTAAGAAGTTGACGAATGCCACCTTCATACTTGGAAAAAGCCACGCTATCGTTAAAACGTAATGAAGCACTGTCTTTCAGCTTCTTGAAAAACAGATAATCTTTCCTGAACTCCTCGCTTTGCTCATATCCAACCGCTTCAAACAAATCGTAACTGGAATATAAAAAGTCCATCATCTTGGCAAAAGCGGCAAGCCTTGTGTAAAAATGTTTTCGCGTATCGTATTCCCGTAACTGCTCCTGCCATACATTGGCACTGGTTTCGTTCTTATCAATGCCATCAAAGATCTGCCATAATACTTTATGGTATTCCTTGAGCCTCGTTTGTTGTTCTGATACAGCTGATATAGCCGTTCCAATATCAGCTTTGTCAAATCCGTCCATGCCGGATTTTTCGTCACTATATAAGTCCAGTGCCGAATTAAGTTTTTTGAAAATACCGATATAATCTACAATCAATCCAAAGTCCTTGTCTTCATACACCCGGTTTACCCGCGCAATAGCCTGAAGCAGAGTATGGTCTTTCAGCTGTTTATCTACATATAAAACCGAGGCAATCGGTGCGTCAAAGCCGGTGAGCAGTTTATCCTTAACAATAATCAAATCTACATCGCCATCTTCTTCTATAAAGGCACCAATTACGGCGTCTTCATAGGTTTCATAATTATTTTTATAGAGCGGATCGACTTCTTTCCTGAAAAAGTTATTAATTATCCTGTCGGTCTCTTTCGTGTTTTCTTCGTCGTCCCCCTCTTTTTGAGTGTTTGGAGTGATGACAACCGCCGGATTCAATCCTCCTAAGTTTTTTAGCAAATAGAAGGTTTCGACCGCCGCTGCCCGGGACGAGCAGGTCAGCATCGCCTTAAAGCCCTTCGGTTTAACATAATTGATAAAATGATCATGCAAATCAAACGCAACCATCCTTAAACGCTGTTGAGTCTGGGAAATGGCAATAAATCGACTATATTTCCTTTCTAAATCTTTTCGCTCATCCTCTGTCATCCCAACAGTAATGTATTTAAGATGCGCATTGATTTGCCCACTGGTAACTTTCTGAGGTATGACGCGCCCTTCATAAATAATGGGAACGGTAACTTTATCATCGATGGCATCCTGCAAACTGTACCGGTCAATCAACGGTCCAAATTTAGCATATGTGTTTTTGGCACTCTCTATCGTCTCTTTTCCGTTTTGTTTTGCTTTCCTCAGCAATGGTGTCCCGGTAAACGCAATTTTGACGGCATTGGGCAAAACCCGGTTCATATAGGTATTGAGTTTTCCATATTGCGTTCTGTGTCCTTCATCAATGAACAGAAACAGGTTTTCATTTTCGTTACGGTAGTTCTGTTTGATGGCTGCCTCAAACTTATTCACCAGCGCTGTAATAACAGTATTTCCTTCATCGTCCAGCAGTTCAATCAGCCCTTTGCCAGTTTTGGCACGGTGGGGGCTCATTTTTGTATTTATGAAGTTATCCCGTATCTGTTTATCCAGATTAATACGATCTGTCACCATGATAAAGCGTGGATTAAGAATAATACTGTCTTTGCAGGCACTCTCCCGCAGGATAATTTTGGTGAGCATAATCATTGTGAGTGTCTTGCCCGAACCCTGTGTATGCCAAATCACACCGTTTCGTGTACCTGCATCGTCTTGCAACAAAATGCGCTTCATGCATTTTTTTACGGCGAAATACTGCTTGTAACGAGCGATTTTCTTGACATTATTATCATAGATGATGAAGTTGCGGACTAAATCCAGCAGTCTTTGGGGGTGAAGCAGTGATACCAATGCGCGATCCTGTTCTTTAATCTGCCCATCAGGGGAGCACTTGCGGCACCAATCCTGCTGCCAGTCTTTACTGTCTTTATCCTCATGCCAGGAAACAAAATACTTGGCTGTCGTGCCACAGGTACCATACAGTACCTTATCGGGATTCATAGCCATTACAAGCTGTATGTATTGAAACAACCGGGGAATATAGTCATTGCCCCAATTACGAATATTTTGAGTAACGCCCTCCATTACATCTACGCTGGACTTTTTACATTCAATCACAACAAGGGGAATGCCATTCACCAAAACCACAATATCCGGACGGGCAAACTTCCCATTCGGACGCTCCACCTCAAATTCATCTGTTACCTGAAAAATGTTGTTTTCCGGGTGCTCAAAATCAATATAGTCGATATCAAATGATTGCTTTGTGCTGTCTGGCAGGGATTCTTGCAGACTTTTTCCGTAGCAAAGCATCTCGTAGATTTCTTTGTTGGCGGCATAAAGCCCGGAGGCATTTTGTACATGCATAGAGTGAATGGCGCTTGCAATGGAGCCGCCGGAGAAAAAGCGCTGTTCTCTGCCATAGGGATAAGTGCACTTGCTCAGGAATGCTTCCAGTTCCCCTTCAAACAGCACAGCTTTTCGGGAGCCACGTTTTTGCTCCGCATCGCCCCTGGATACTCTGGTATATCCAAGTTTCTCCAGCACTTTCAGAGCTCTCTCCTGAGATTCAGGGCGCTCGTTAAATATAGTGTGGCTTGGCATTGTGGTACCTCCTTAAACTGAAACTCGCACGATACCATTTAATAATAGCTGCATCAGTGCTTTTTTCTTTTGCTGCCATTGAGCAAGTTCTTGTTCCAACAGAGTTATTTTAGCATCCGTAGTAATAAATAGCATGGCAATGGCTTTTTGCTCTTTT
>DAIMDR010000051.1:3725-9621 GCA_036725705.1 Syntrophomonadaceae bacterium
TGTCAGGGTACACAATTATAATTTTCGCAAGATTATTCTTATTGAGCCCGTACACTTTCATTCCCGATACATAAAATGATACTTGTTTTTTGAAAGCATATACTTGGAAGCAATATTTCTTAAAGTTTATATCCAGTGCGTCTATTTTGCTCTTTGCAGGGATTGTGTGTAACCCTGGCAAAAACGGAATATTATTGGGATTGATGACAACTATATATTTACTTGCACCATCATAATCCTCAGATGCATCAACGAACACTACATCTCCATGATGCAACATTTCGATTCCAGGGTTAGCTAAAGATATCTTGGGGAGCGTATCAAACTCAGCACCTACATCAACTGCAGTGGACGAATTACCGTGTATATCTCCATAATGCAAATAGCAGATGCCTTTATCCCCCAATTCGGCACGGGAAGCCGAAAGTGATGGGCCAAATTCAAAAATGTCTCCAAGCTTTGATTCTTTCCACTTGCCCTTAAACCCCGGCAACCTAATTCCACTGTCTGGATTAAGCAAATTCTGCATCAGCCATTTTTTGCGGTTGCGCTCTTCTTCAATAAGCTGTTTTTTTAGGTCAATCACTTTGTCACAATGACTTAGTATCTCGGCAATTTTTTGTTGTTCAGGTAAAGGTGGATAGTGAAGTATTAAGGTTTTAAAATCCTGATACCCTATTTGTTTGCCATCGCGAATACCATAAGTAGCAGAATTAAGCCTGTTTACAAAATCAGTAGTCTTGAAATAGTTTCGGTAATAATTATCTGCAATTGGCAGAATACTTTTTAGAACAGTATACGCAGGACTGACTAACCCTTCATAGGTAGAGTACTCAATTCCACCTTGAAAAGAGCGAAGACTGATTATAAAGCTACCCGGCTGCACTTTCTTGTATCCATAAAGATTATCTTCATCATATTTAATATAAATTTCCACTTCTGAGCGAGGCATGATCCCTCGATCTTGAGTGGCAGACAAAACGACACCTATTCCATCGTGTTTTTTATCAGAATAGTTAGTAAATATTTCGCTGGCTGCTCGCATAGGACCCCAATCATTAGGCATCAATCCCGCTTTTGTTTGCTGGTATCCGGTTGGTATTTTACCTTGCTGGATTTGTACTATTCTTTCTCTTATATCTTCACGCATTTTGTCACATCCAATTTATGTCTACTCTTCATCACTTAAGGTTTTACCATAAGTCAGCCGCTTTTTCTCCATTTCACGCTCAATCTGTTTTATGCTCTTTTCCGGTGTGGGAAGATCCTCAGGCATGGTACCGCCCAGTTCATCGATTGTTTGGCGAACCTTTGCGCCCACCTCATAGTGCGTTTCATAAGCGGCCTGCTTTCCGGTTATGTTTTCGCGTCGGAGTTTTTCATCCGTTTGAGTTGCCCGGAACAGATTAGCCGCTAATTCTGTACTTCCCATATGGTCAAGGATTTTTTGGTTTTTCTTCAGTCCTTTGCGGGCGTGTATTTCCCGTACACCAAGGCCACCGTATAATCCCTGATATCCTTTGTTTTGAAAAATGGCATATTCCCGCTGTGTCTCCACGCCGGCCATCTGCGCAGCTTCAGCCAAAGACTTGTTATGGGCAATCATTTCATTGCGGATCGCCAAGCGTTTTTGTTCTTCGCTCAGTTGCTCATAATTTTCAATTAATTCCTGCTGCCTTGTTTTTACAGCAAAATAGGTTTGTCCAACCGCAATAACTTCCTTGCGGGGATCACCATTCATTACAATTAAATAACATGCATAACGAGAGAGCATTATATCATCAATTTCACGCTCTGCACCCGAACCAATCTCAACCATTTTGCCAACGTCGGCAAAATGGTCTTCTACAGCGTAACCACTGTTCATACATGCTGATTTTGCACGTTCAATTGCTTCATGAAATCGACGCCATTGAGCATATTCCAAAATACCCTGCAATTCCCGCGCGAACCAAAACTCCTGCTCTAATTCGTTGATATGCTTGATGCTCTCAAATGTCTGGTCGCTGTATTTTGCAATACCGCTCATAAGCCCAGCTCCTTCAAATAGTTATCCATTTTCTTTTCGGCCTCTGCAATTTCTGTTTTCAATCGGGCAATGTTTACGTTCACCTGTTCAATATCTACAAGCGGCTCTTCCTCAAAGGTGTCAACATAGCGCGGAATATTGAGATTGTAATCGTTTCTCTTTATCTCATCCATAGACGCAACATGTGCAAACTTTTCTATGTCCTGCCGGTTTTTATAAGCTGTCACAATATCCTGAATATGCTTTTCGGTCAGCTCGTTTTGGTTAGTGCCCTTGATATAGCGGGAGTTACCGTTTGCATCCTTTTTACTCGCATCAATAAACAGCACATTACTATTTTTGCGATTCTTTTTAAATACCAGAATGCATGCCGGAATGCTTGTACCATAGAATATATTTTCAGGCAATCCAATTACTGCATCAAGCAGGTTTTCTTCAATCACTCTTTTTCTGACCAATCCCTCAGAAGCGCCACGGAATAAAACGCCATGCGGAGCAATCGCAGCAATTCTGCCGCCTACCGCAAGGCTGTGGATCATATGGAGCAAAAATGCCCAGTCGCCCTTGCTGGCAGGAGGTACCCCCCAGTCAAAGCGATGGAACTTATCAAGTTTTGCTTCCATCTTAAATTCTTTTTTACCCCTCCCAGTTGATTCACCGCCAGGGTTAAATCCCGCGGCCCATTTATCTTTGGAGAAAGGCATATTAGCAACGATAGCATCAAACAGCAACAGGTTGCCATCATTATCTCTGAACATCGGATTGGCAAGTGTATCACCCCACGCAATATTAGCATCACGGATTTCATGAATGTACATATTCATGCGCGCCATTGCTACCGAGGAACCATTTACTTCCTGCCCGAATATAGAGACATTATTGGTGCCAATTTTGGGATCGATTTGCTTCTTCGCCGCTTTAATCAGCAAGGAGCCCGATCCGCAGGTTGGGTCATACACTCGGTCTCCCGGCTGCACATCTACTAATCGGGCCATTATTTCGGATACAGCGGCAGGAGTATAGAAGCTTCCTGCCTTCTTTCCGGCCATGCTTGCAAACTGCCCTATCATATATTCGTAGGCATCGCCAATTACATCAGCAGGAACCTGGTCTTCCTTAGTTTCAATACTCTTCGGCCTTAAATCTAATGAAATAAGGTCTTCAAGCAACGTGCGAAGGAGCGCATTCTTGTGTTCTCTGGTTCCGAGCGCGTTTTCGCTATTATAATCAACCGTACAGAGCACACCACCAAATTGCTGGTTATTATCATTTTCAATCTGACGCATAGCCTGATTGATTAACTGCCCAATATTTTCAGCGTGTCGCTGTTCATATAGTGTTTGGTAATTACTATCGGATGCAACCGTAAAAGGCAGATAGCGTTTTTGACGCTCTATCCATGCTTCTTTTGGCACTTTAGTTGGCTTTTGTTTATATTCAAATTCTAGTTTTTCCAGAGCCTCTAAATAATTATCACTCAAATATTTTAAAAACATTAACGGCAAGATATAATCCTTATAGTTAGCCGCATCAATGGTGTCGCGCAGCGTGTCTGCACATTTCATCAAAGTATTTTCAATATCTCTTTTGGTTGTTCCCATGTCGTTTTCCTCCAATTGCTCTATTTAAAACAGCGTCCATTTTTATGTCATACTGTTGTATAAGGTCCAAGTAAAGCTGTTTTCGCTTCATATGCATCTCACCATAAGCAGCAATGGTTTTCTGCGTATGTAAAGGAAGTAAAGGTATTTCTAACCTGGATAGCGTTGATATTTTGATTCCGTTATAATACTGTCCGCTCTCCCTAATCGCCAGAGCTTCCAACATATTGTGATGAAAAAGATAACAACATAGAAACTCTGGGATAACACTATCTGACTTAAGCCGAATAATTGCAAACTGCGAAGGTACCACCAGGTTAATAAAAGTATCTGTTATTAATGCCGGACAGAAGGGAGGAAACAGGCGAACAATAATGTCATTTTTGTTGGTTATAAACTGTTCTTCAAGTTTTTCATTGGCACAATACCGATCCAAAGACTCTTTGCTGATGCTTCCGTCATCGTTAATGGAACGCAAATTGAGTCTCATATATTCTACTGACTGTTCGGGATTATATTTTGCCTCTTTTCGACTAAGAACCAACCCGCTTTGAACTTCCGCAATATCAGAAAGTTTTTTATATCGCATATGTGTCACCTCTATATTAGAGAAAGGTCCGTCCGGAAATGTGACGGACCTTATTTCACTTCGATTAAGAAGTATGGGTCTCCGGGCAGCAGTAATAACAACCATTTACCTTATTGTAGTATTTCGTCGCTTCCCGAACCGCCTGTTGTGATGTCGCAAAGTCCCCCAGATATTGGCGATTTTCAGGTTTTGGGAGCCAACTGCATGTTGCACGATGGACTTCATGATCGCCATTGCTCTGAGCACTTTTATTCACGTAAAAGCGCATTGGTTATCCTCCTTCCACCAGAGTGACCGGCCCCCGTTGACAAACCAACCGCTTTGTGCGATAATAGCTTTGCTTTATAAGTATGTAAACGGGAGAGCTTCCAGTAACAGTTGCCGCTGTTTTTGGAAGCTTTTTCATGTCCTGAGAGGATATTAACATATTCAGCAGGCATAGTCAACATTTTTTAGGTTATATATCTGTCATTTTTGTTTAGTGACAAATAAAAAGGGCTATATGACTTTTGATGTCAGTCAGCCCTTTTCTATGGATAAACATAATTTGTACTGCTACAAAACGTTGTCACTGGATTTATTTAAGTCCAGATAACGCGTTTTTATTAAGGCTTAAAGCAATTCACGAATTATTCCCACTCAATGGTGCCGGGGGGTTTGCTGGTTATATCATAGGCTACCCGGTTTATATCCGGTACTTCGTTTACTATACGCCGCGCCATATGCTCCAGCATATCCCAGGGTAAACGGGCTATTTCCGCAGTCATGGCATCATCACTGATAACCGCCCGGATAATAATGGGATGGGCATAAGTACGGGCATCTCCCATTACTCCAACACTGCGTACCGGTGGCAATACCGCAAATGCCTGCCATATTTCCTTATTCAGACCGGCTTTTTCTATTTCTTCACGCACTATAGCATCTGCTTCGCGTAAAGCTTCCAGTTTCTCGCGAGTTACTTCTTCCAGAACTCTAACCCCCAGACCTGGTCCGGGGAAAGGCTGACGCCAGAGAATCTCTCCAGGTATACCCAATTTTTCGCCAATAATACGGACTTCGTCCTTGAACAGCAATCGCAAAGGCTCCAACAGTTCAAAGTCCATATCTTCGGGTAAACCACCTACATTATGATGGCTCTTTATGGTCTGGGCAGTACCGGTTCCACTCTCAATAATATCCGGATAAATAGTTCCCTGTACCAGATAATCAATCTCTCCCAGGCGGGATTTTTCTTCTTCAAAAACGCGAATAAATTCTTCGCCAATTATTTTTCGTTTGCGTTCCGGATCAGTAACCCCGGCTAATTTTCCCAGGAATCGATCCTGAGCGTCAACTGCAATCAGATTCAGACCCATTTTTTCTTTAAAAGTAGCAACTACCTGTTGCGATTCGTTTTTACGCATCAGTCCATTATCCACATATACGCAAACCAGCCGGTCGCCTACTGCACGATGCACCAGCGTTGCAGCGACAGATGAATCAACCCCTCCACTCAAAGCACATAAAACTTTTTTATCGCCAACTTTCTGGCGGATTTCAGTGATACTTTCGGTAATCAAATCTGATAAGTCCCAGTCACCGGAACAACCGCATACATTAAACAGGAAATTCCTCAGAATTTCATTTCCGAAATGAGTGTGTCTGACTTCGGGATGAAATTGAACCCCGTAAATT
>DAIMDR010000052.1:0-9435 GCA_036725705.1 Syntrophomonadaceae bacterium
AACATTCGGGGTTTTTTAACAATAATTAACGGGGAGGGTAATATGTCAAAATCCAATGAAATTAAAATAACGGGACACGTTCAGGAGCTGGTTGCTAATCCATCTCCACTGGGTTTATTAGGTCTGGCCATTGTAACCCTGGTAGCCTCTTCAGCCAAATTGGGCATTACTGAGGGAACTGCTTATATTATTCCCTGGGCACTGTTTTTGGGCGCATCAGCTCAGTTTTTAGCTGGAATTCTGGACTACAAACATAACAATACCTTTGGTGCTACTGCCTTTTGCGGATATGGCTTTTTCTGGTTTGCCATGGCTTTCAGCTGGATGATTTCAGCCGGTTTATGGGGCAACGGTGTTGCTTATGACGCTCGCCAGATGGGCTTCGCTTTCCTGGGTTACTTTATATTCACGGTTTATATGACTATTGGAGCCATGGGGGCCAACAAAGTACTGTTTATAATCTTTTTCCTGATTGATTTATTATTCCTGGGTCTGTTTATGAGTACGATCGGCTGGGTAAGCAGCAAATCAACCATCCATGCTTTCCATATGCTGGCTGCTTATGCTGAATTCGGCATTGCCATGTTTTCCTTCTATGGCTCTGCTGCCACGGTTTTAAATACTCATTATGGAATTACTGTACTTCCGGTTGGAGCACCTTTCGGCCCCTGGACCAAAGCTGCCCAGGCTGCCAAAGCCGCTTAACCATATTAAAACAGTTAAAGCAAGGGAGCATTTACTGTTCCCTTGCTTTTTTTTGATTAAACCAGTGTAAACCGTTCACGACTTACTGATTAATTCCCACGGCTTTAAAATAGTAATGATTGAGGAGACTATGTCCATAAGTATCTCCGGCAGCAAAAGCAGTCGTCAAATCATCGTATTTTGACCGGTCAAATCCGGGATAGGCCCATTTGCCGCCCAGATCAATCCAACGGGGTGCTGAACCTCTTTTAACCAGAGAGAATCGTGGGTCTACAATAGTCTTTCCAGTCGGTAGCAAAGCAGTAGTAGCATAGGCATATAAATGCTGAATTTGTGCTTCTACTCCGGTTTCCGGATTATCAAAGTATGCTCCGTGCTCACCAACAATAAGTTTGACACGATCGGGATCGGCACCATTAAGGCTGTCTTCTTCGGTTATGGGACGACCGGTAGCATAGAGACCGCAATAGTTATTCTGTTCAGGCTTAACCAGGCCGCCGTATTTCCACCAGCCGGTTTCCTTGGCCGCCTGACAAAAGGCTACATCTCCGCGTACACCATATTCATCCCCAATATTAAGGAATAAGTCTACCAGATCAGGAGCCGATGGATTGCTGGCTTTTAACAAGGTCCGCAGTTGTTCGGCAGTAGCCTCAGATTTACCCAATATTGTCATCTCCAGGTTCACCCCCGCTGAAATTGGAGTCGGCGTTTCGGTTACCTCATTATTAACCGGATTGGATGCGGGTATTTCATTATCTTTTGCCCGGGATGGCTGTTCCGGTATTTGGGAAACCGGAAGGGGTCGATTAACTAATACCATCCGCTCGGCTTCCTTCCAGTCTACTTCCATGCCCAAACCTTCGCTTATAACTCTCAGCGGTACCATGGTACGATCATTTTTTATAAAGGGTTTTAACTCCGATTTAATGTAAACCCCGTCTATAAATATTGAAATACTTTCACCGTCAGGTATGGAATGATCAATGTATTCTCCCGGGATAAATTTCCCCGGGAAAGTAATGAAAACTGAACGGGTATCCCCATCCCAATCTACCGTCATACCCAAATTTTCACTTATAACCCGCAAAGGCACCATGGTCCGGTCATTGACTATTACCGGCTGTACCTCGGCAGCTATTTCCTGATTGTCAATAAATATCCTGATAGATTCTGCAGCTATTCCTGATTGAAGCGGGACGATAATCAGGGTTAACAGCAATCCGGCAATTAGAATCATGGTAACCTTTTGTATGTATTTCACAATTTATCCTCCTGTTTTAATAGTTGTTTTATTCCTCTGAATTGGCTCGGAAAAAACGGGTTCTTTGACCATTATATACTAATTTATTACGAAATTTCTTCACTCTTCTTACTCTTAACCCCAATTTCCCTCTAAAACCATTCTAACTCTCCATTATTTGCGCTTTTATTACGGAAATATTTTTACTGCAGGCTGCACAAGTGGACATATTTCGCTGTTTAAATAGTGTAGGGTAAAAGCAAGACTATTTTGTCCTTATTTGTTTCTGCTTTTAAGGGGGGAGTAATATGAAATCTGGTCAAGCTGATAATTCTTTTAATATTTCAAATTATATCTATTCAGGCGAAGCTGATAATGCATGCCAGCAGCATCAATATGAAACCCTGGTGCTGAACAACATTGAAGAAAGTGTTATTGTAGTTGATATTGTCACTGGCAAGATTAATTATTTTAATGGACGTGCCGCTACAATCTATAATCTGACTGAATTAAAACAAAATTATATTGACCATGTATTAAACAGAGTTTTTCCCGTTAATCAAACTCTCACAGAGGAAATCCGACAGCTGATTTTTAATGGCCAAAGCTGGCAGGGCGAATTTAATATATTGGCAGAAGATAAACTCTATACATTCAAACACCGCATTGAACCAATTAAAGAAAACGATCGGACGGCAGCTGTAATAATTATATCAACCGATATAACCGCACTGGTGGAAGCGCGTCAAAAAGCAGAAGCAGCCAACTTCGCCAAAAATCAATTTATTGCCAATATGAGTCATGAACTGCGTACTCCTATGATCGGTATTCTTGGTTCAGTAGATTTACTGGAGCATAGCAGTCTGAACATTGGACAAGCTGATAATATCCAAATAATCAGAGAATGTGGCGAACATTTGCTGCAATTGATTAACGATGTCCTGGACCTGTCTAAAATTGAAATCGGCCTTTTCGAACTTTCTGCTCAACCGTGTAAATTCGCTGACCTTATTTTTAAGACTATAAATATAATTAACCCCATGCTAAGGGAAAATGGGTTAAGCATTAATATAAATGTTGACCCGGCTATACCCGAACTCGTTTTAATTGATCAGGTAAAACTGCGTCAGGTAATCATGAATCTGCTTCATAATGCAGTTAAATTTACCTTATGCGGTGGAATAACTATTGATTGCAAACGGGAAAAAGGTATGGATGGAAGGGATTTGCTTTTAATAGCAATATCTGATACCGGCATTGGTATAGCACAGAATCAACTTGAAATCATATTTAATCCTTTTACCCAGGCAGATAATTCTGCTTCTCGTAATTTTGGAGGTTCCGGTCTGGGATTACATATTTGCAAACGCTATATTGAGCTCATGGGAGGTTATCTGGGGGTAGAAAGTTGCAAGGATAAAGGTTCCACCTTTTTCATACATCTTCCTCTGGTAGAATGCAGTGTTGATATTACTGAAAAAAGCTCGGAAAAATCTGATAATATCTACTGGTTGAATGATTCAATATCCACTGACCTAAATATTATTAATGTTCTATTGGTAGATGATAACGATCTTAATCGCAGAACTATTGCTCAGTTACTGCATAACTACGGTTTTCAGGTTACCATGGCTTCAAACGGTATAGAATGCCTTAACGCCCTGCAGAATAATCATTTTGAAGTTGTCTTGCTGGATATGCAAATGCCGGTGATGGATGGTTATGAAGCCGCCGCTTTAATCCGCGACTCCCGGATAGCTCCTGATACAGTAGTAATTGCTATGACTGCCCATGCACTTAACGGTGATCGGGATAAGTGCCTGCAGGCTGGTTGCAATTCTTACATTGCCAAGCCGTTTCGTTCTGAGGAACTGGTACAATTAATCAACCAATGCCTGAATAAAACCTCAGCTAATAAATCCGTTAATCAGGATTTTATAAATAACCTTATCCCCGAATTCATCTCTTTATTAGGCGAATTATTGGATGAATTGGAGCAGGCCATAATTAATAGTGATTTTAAAACCATAAAAAGTGTATGTCATGATATCAAAGGAACAGCCGGCATGTATGGTTTTATGCAGATTTCCCGTCAGGCAGCTCTGATTGAGCAAGCCTGTAAAGAATCGGGCTATAGTCGTATCAGGCAATTAACTGGTCAGTTAATAACTGACTATCAGCGTTTAAGCTCCCAGGTAGGATAAAACCCTTAAATACGAACGGGTTTAATGATCGACTTTTAAAGATTGTTTAAAAGAATAGTGAGGCTATCTAATAACTAATGTTCAATTAACTACCCTGAGCATGCAGGATTGCCTGTAATACCCGCGGTTTTTCCGGAGCTTCCAGCATAATATATTCTCCCCATTTAGCCGGCAGAATCAGGCGCAATCGGTTCTGCTGCATTTTTTTATCGTTTAACATGTGATTATATATGTGTTCTGGTGGAAAATCCGGCATCAGGCAGTCAATATTCAGGTGTTTATATAACTTTTCTATTCTCTCTAATTGCTGTTCAGTAATATAACCATAATCCAGAGCGAGATAAGCCGCCGCCATGGTACCCATGGCCACTGCCTCCCCATGCCGCCAGGTTTCATAGTTGCCCAGTTTTTCAACTGCATGTCCAAAAGTATGACCCAGATTAAGAACAGCTCTTAATCCCGTCTCAGTTTCATCCTGCTCCACTATGGCAGCTTTTATTTTACAGCAACGGTAAATAACTTCTGTTATACAGGATAAATCTTTTTGATTAAGCAATTCTAAATTAGTTTCCAAATAATCAAACAGTTGCTCATCACATACAATCCCATATTTTATGACTTCTCCCAGTCCACTGCGATATTCTCTGTCTTCAAGGGTAGTAAGGGTATCCGGATCAATTATTACCAGTCGCGGTTGGTGAAAGGCCCCAATCATATTTTTACCTGCAGGATGGTTAACGGCTACTTTTCCACCCACGCTGCTATCTACCTGAGCCAGCAAAGTAGTAGGCAGCTGGATAAAATTAATACCCCGCTGATAAATAGCAGCAACAAATCCAGCCAGATCGCCAATAACCCCGCCCCCCAGAGCAATAATAATACTATCACGCTCCAGTTGTTGTTCCATGGCCATATCCAACAGACGGTTGGCCTGGGCCATATTTTTATAGGTTTCCCCTTCCGGGACTATCCCTGCCTGAACTTGAAAACCTGCCTGCTGTAAAGATGATACTGTTTTTTCACCATACAATCCAAATACCCTCGGATTACTTACCAGCAATGCTTTTCGATTTGCTATAACCTCAGCTGTTAATTCTCCACATTGCTGCAATTGATTGGGAGCGATTATTATAGGATATGATCTTCCTGCCAGGTCTACAATCATTTTTCGCATTTGCCCGAATCCTGCCTTCCCGGTAATTCCCCTCTGGAACGGAGAATAGCTATGATTTCTTCTACTACTTCATCAACACCCTTATCATTGGTATTAACAATAACTTCTGCCTGCTGATATAGTGGTTGCCTGTGCTGCAACATTTCTTTTATGTCTTCTACAGTAATATTCTTTTTTATGAGTGGGCGGGTACCTTTTTTTCTATTGACGCGCTGAAATATATATTCCGGTTTAGCCTCCAGATTAATAACCGTTCCATTTTTCTGCAGGGCTTCCAGGTTACCATCTGCAAGAATAACGCCACCGCCGGTAGCAATTACCAGACCAGTTTGTCTGGCCAGTTTGCCTGCCATTAATCTTTCCTCGGAACGAAATCTAACTTCCCCATAACGGCGAAAGATATCGCTTACAGACATGCCACATACTCTTTCGATTTCACGGTCCATATCCACAAACTTACGGTTTAATCGTTCAGCCAGTTTCATTCCTACCGAACTTTTTCCGGTACCCATGAACCCTATAAGCACTATATTTTTTCCCATTTCCACACCTTTTTCATATATTCCTGATAACTGTTGTACGCTTCCTTAACCTCAAAAATATGATCATGCCCAAATTTTTCTGTAAAGGCTTGTGCAATTCCATAAGCCACCATGGCTTCAGCAACTACTGCCGCTGCCGGTACTGCACAAATATCAGACCTTTCAATTGTAGCTGCTTCCGTAGTCCAGTTGGCAGTATTTACACTATTCAGAGGCTTATACAGAGTTGGAATTGGTTTCATATAAGCGCAGGCATAAATAATCTCGCCGTTACTGATACCGCCTTCCAGACCTCCGGCCCGGTTAGTTCTTCTTGCCAGCGTATTGTCCTCATAAAATATCTCATCATGTACCTGTGAACCGGGAATAAATGCATTCCTGAAACCGTCCCCGATTTCAACCGCCTTTATAGCCGGTATTCCCATCAATAAAGCTGCCAGCCTTGCATCCAGACGACTTTCCCAACCAGTATGACTTCCCAATCCTGGCGGTACACCCAATACCCCGACTTCAAAACTTCCCCCCAGTGATTCACCCTGCTTCCTGGCCTGGTCAATGTATTCCATCATAGCCTGACCAGCTGTTAAATCATAACATCTGACCGGGGAGGCTTCCACCTGCTGTTGAAAAGCTTCGCAGTTCTCCGGTGTAACCGGTTGGGGGTCAGTAACTATTTCACCGATAGATAAAACCTGACTGTAAATATATATGCCAAACTCCGCTAATAATTGCTTAAAAAATCCTCCGGCTGCCACCCGAGTTGCAGTTTCCCGTGCGCTGGCCCGTTCTAAAACATTACGCATGTCCTGATGATGAAATTTTATGGCTCCGGCTAAATCTGCATGTCCGGGCCTGGGCCGGGTAACCATTTTGCTGTGTACCTCTTTACACTGCCCGGCTCCCATAATCTCCAGCCAGTTTTCATGATCCTGATTCCAGATTATAAAACTTATGGGACTACCCAGGGTAACCTCATCGCGTACTCCGGAAATAATTTCTGCTTTATCAGTTTCAATTTGCATGCGTCCGCCACGGCCATATCCTTGCTGACGACGCTCCAACTCCCGATTGATTTCATGCAGGCTGATATTAACTCCCGCCGGCATACCTTCAATTATGCCTATTAAACCCCGGCCATGGGACTCTCCTGCAGTAATAAATCTAAGCATGCTATCCCCCTATTTCTTCTTTATATAGCCACCCGAAAATTGTTTGGGTTCCATAAAAATCACAAAAGCCGTTTCGTCTTTTTCATAGATTTTTCTGGCAATCAAGTCTGCCATTTTGCGTTTGGCAATTATATTCATTACAATTTTGGGGCCCAATCTGCCGCTGGCTTCCCAGCAGGTAACCGGATATCCTTCTTCCCGCAATTCATCTACTATATAACCTTGATTATGTTCAATTATTACCTGTATGCCGCGATATCCCATAGCCAGTTTTTCTTCAATAATACTGCCGACCAGGATTCCCAGTGCAAACCCGGTGCAGAAAACTACTAACTTGACCGGATCATCTAAAGCACCCACTACCATGCCCAGGGCTATAGTGTAAACCAGAATTTCAAAAAATCCGATAATCGCTGCTGGAATTCTGTCTCCGCGGATAACCAGAATCATTCTGATAGTACCCATAGAAACATCAATAATACGGGCAAAAAATATAAACAGTAATTCTAAAATCATAATCTTATCCCTCAGCTATGTATTGGGCGGAGTGTCCGAGACTCTTACCCGACCCGCCGGCAGGTTCACTATAATATATATTAACTCACCATTACGATTGGTCAAACACACCGTACCACCCGGAGAAGGGGCTCCTGATGGAGCAAAAATGCAATAAATGTTATGGGAACCCTGATGTATAAAGGTCGGTTTTGCCCGATATGTAATGCCATCCGGCAAAAAATACCTGGTCTGATAATTAACATCATAGCGATTAGTGTAATAATAGAATTCCACGCGACTGGATACTCCGCTGGTAATAGCCTGTTGACGCGCCGACCGCAGCACCCACGCCAGTCTCTGGGCTTCATTATGTAATTTCTGATGTTGAATTACATGGTCGATATGCGGTAAAGCTATAACCGTTACTATTGACATTATCACAATAACCATCATCGCTTCTATCAAAGTAAATCCGCACTTATTCTTTAAGACTATGGCGAACCACTTCTTTCATGAACTCGATGTCAGGATTTATCCCCAATAATATCTGCAGGGTCAGAGCTGCCTGATGAACAAACATTGGCACTCCGTTCAGGGTTTTACAGCCCTGCTTATGACCTGATTGGAGGAACCTGGTCTCTTCGGGATTATAGATAATATCAACAATAACTGAATGCGGTTGTACTGATTTTAAAGTCTCAATTGGGGCAGCATCAACCTGGGGATACATCCCCACCGGTGAACAATTAATAATCAGATTGGATTCCCGGGCACTCCTGGAAAAATCAGCTTCAGTAAGCAAACGGCCTCTGATACTGGTTCCACTGCTTACCGGAATCAGACTGGCAAGATGTTGGGCTCGCTGAGCTTCAATATCAAAAATTAATATCTCATTCATACCAGCCCGCGCCAGGGCTGCCACTATGGAACGCGCCGCCCCGCCTGCTCCCAGAATTACGGTCCGACCGTTTACAGCTACATCGGCTTCATGTAATGCCTGAATAAAACCTGCTCCGTCGGTATTATGACCAATCATTTTATTATTTTTAAAATCAATAACATTAACTGCGCCGCAATCACGGGCTTCAACTGACAGTTCGTCCATATAAGGCACAACTGCTTCTTTGAAAGGAATAGTAACATTGACTCCCCGAAATCCCAGACTTTGCAGCCCGTATAAGGCTTGTTCCAGTTGTGATGCCTGTAAAGCGAAGGGTAAATAGAGTGCGTTAATCCCCATATCGGCAAATACCGCATTATGTAATCGTGGAGAAAGACTATGCCCTACGGGATTGCCCAATAATCCCAGATAGATTGTATTTACATTTATCTCCATAAAATCCCCCGGTTAATTAATCGCATCGAATATATTCCAAGATTCATGGCACTATACTCATTTATTTTCAACCAAACAATACTTACAATATCCATAATCTTAAATGTTTAATGTCCAAAGTATTTTTTTACTGCCTGGTGTTCTCTATCCAGTTTTTTAGCTTCTTGCATATGGTTATCCATTAATTCAGGTTTGTTTTCTTGCCAATAGATTTGAGCCAGAATCAGATGCATTTGTAACAACTGAGTTTTAACCATTTCCCGGTCTTCTTCAATAACAGAACTTTTAATAGCAGCTTCTTCTAACTCCAGACCATTTAAAAGGATAGATTTAGCATCTTCCATTTTTTCCTGTTGAAAGTAAAACCACCCCATATCTAAAAACATACCTAAACGATAAGCTGCATATTTAACAGCCAGCATTAAATGATGCTCCGCTTTATCCAGATTACCCTTCTGCCAATAAATTTTACCGAGGTTATTATGTAAGTTGCCATCTATAGGGGATAGTCTGAGGATTTTGCATAATAACAAAAACCATGTTCTTTGAAACCGCAATATGGCC
>DAIMDR010000053.1:0-9425 GCA_036725705.1 Syntrophomonadaceae bacterium
ACACTGCCGCCGGCAATACTTATTTCACCCTTATCAGGCTTAACTAATCCCAATATTGACCGCAATAGAGTACTTTTCCCCCCGCCATTTGGCCCAATGATTCCCAGAAAATCTCCCTGGTAAACCGTTAGATTAATATCCTCCAGCACCGGTGTGCCGGCCAGCGAAACATACAAATTTTTAATTCTGATTACTTCTTCTGCAGTCATTTATTTCGCCATCCTTTTAAGTTCTAAATGCACAATAGGTTATCTTACTTTAATGCGGTTGCCATGGTGTCGGCTACCTGTTTTAAATTAACAAAGTAATCCCCGGCCAGCGGGTCTATTATCACTACTTTCCCATCTAACTCCCGGGCTACCGCCTCCGCCTCACGCGTACTATGTTGCGGTGAAGCAAATATTACCTTAATATCTTCGTTTTTAGCCCAGGATAATAACTCTGCCAACTCTTTGGCGGTTGGTTCTTTACCATCCCGCTCAATGGCAATTTCCTCTAATCCATAATCACGGCCAAAATATCCCCAGGAGGGATGAAAAACCAAAAACTTGCTTCCGCTGACTGGAGAAAGCGTTGCCGCAATATCACTGTCCAATTGGTCCAATTCTTTTTGTACGCTCTGCAAGCATTGGGCATAATCCTGCCGGTGTTCAGGGTCGATCTCCTGTAAGGCGTGGGCAATATTTTCAGCCTGTACTTTTGCCAGACGAGGGGACAACCAAATATGAGGGTCGCCATTAATAATTTCTATCGATTGTGATGCATCAATAACAAGCATATCCTTATTTGTACCGGCAATACGATCCATCCAGTTTTTTTCAAAATCAATATGCCCGATTCTAACATACAATGCAGTTTCAGAAAGATTTTTAAGCTGACCGGGGCTAAGTTCATAAGTATGAGGATCAACTCCCGGGGGAACTAAAACTGATACTTCTACCCGTTCCCCGGCAATCTTATTAACCAATTCGGCTTGCGGCAAAATAGTAACTGCGACCTTGATCTGCCCGGAATTGGAATTGACTTCCCGGGCTGAATTACATCCCCCTGTAGTTAATATCATCAACCCCAGTAATAACAGCACAATAATTAGTGAAATATTTTTTTTCATTTATTTAACCCCTTCCGACTAATCTGAAATATCTATACTGGTTATACGCAGATTACAATTCCGACAATAACCAGTTATTTCAAAATGATGGCTATCCACCCGAAAACCTTCTTTATCAATTATTCTTTGCACCTCGCCCTGCATCGGGCACACATCCAGTTTAACCGCCAGACCGCACCCCAGACATACCAGATGATGATTATGCCCGCGGTTTAATTCATAACGCACTGGTCCCTCATGTAAATCCAATCTGCTGACCAGATGTATATCAACCAGCATATTCAGGTTACGATATATGGTCGCCAATGAAATACCCGGTTCAATTTTTTTTACCTGCGCTGCAACTTCATCAGCAGAAAGATGCCGGTCAGCATCATTTAACGCTTCCAGGATCAGGCGCCTTTGCGGAGTAATCTTGTACCCACGGGCAGCTAATTGTTCCATAAAAGCTACCATGATAATTCCTCCTAAATGATAATAGTTATTATTTGCAATTATATATTATTTTAAACCAATTAGTAAAGAATACGAAATGTCAATATGAAGATATCCGACGGGCATACGTGGTTCTATAGGTAGTTTGGAAGTATGGTTAGGCATGGGTAAACCAGTAGCGGAGGCTTTCAGGCTCCATAACGTTATTGTCATCCTGAGGAGCCGCGGCGACCCAAGGATCTTTTTTGAGAGTCTTAATGTCTGGGGCCTTCAGCTAATCAGATTCCCCCCCCTAAGAAACTTCACCCTCACGGGCACCACTGATACGCCCGGTCGGATGTAATTACCCGGCACTCAGGCCGATTACGAATTGAGTTAATGTAAAATAACTTACTCTGAGTGCCGGGTGGCTATTAATGTTTCTTCACTATTGTTTAGAATAACACGCAAAAGAGGAATTATTCCAGTGGTCCCGGACATATTACCTGGCTCCCCTCACCCGGCCTCTCAGCGATCTACTCACTAGATTGCTTGAGGACAATTTCTAAATCTAAAAGAGTGGTAATGGGTATTTCACAAGTAAAATTTTGACATACATAGGCGGTAGTTTTATCCGGTTGGGTTATCATTTCTTGTAGTCGGGGAATTAAATGATTTAACTCTGAATCATTATCACTGCAAAAAATAGTTACCGTATCAGGCAGAAATAATTTCTGCACAAATCCCAACATTTCATCGGTTAGAGGGTCATTCTCCTCTCCGGTAATTATTATTTCACGGCCTCCGCCTTCCCTGGACAGAACACTACTGAGAAAATATGCATGGGATAGCGGAGAAATGGCTGCCCTGCTGCTCATGCTATCCTTTAATTTATGGGCATATTGCTCCCATTTATCTTCTCCGGTAATAGCTGCCAACTGAAATAAATTGGCTAATGCAACTGAATTATCTGATGGCAAAGCACTATCATAAAATTCCTTGGGCCTGGTCAGTAGCGACTCTGCATCACTGCCGTAAAAATACATGCCCCCATTTTCGTTATCCCAGAAATACTTGATCTGTTCATCGCTGAATTTAATTGCCAGCTGCAAAAATTCGGTTTCATAGGTGGCCTGATATGATTCCAGCAGACCCCGGATAAAAAAACTGTAATCAGCTGAATAGGCTAACCAGGCTGCTTCACTATCCCGGTAGCGTGCCATTAACCGGCCGTCCTCCCGGCACATTTTATCCCTGGCAAAATTAATTGCTGCCCGGAAAGCTTTACTATACTCCGTTTTTTTTAATACCCGATATCCGAAGGCCAGCGCAGCAATCATCAATCCATTCCAGGCCAACAAAATTTTATCATCCTTGTAAGGAGCAATTCTTTGCTGGCGCTGATTATATAACTGTTGGCGCGCCTCTGCGAATTTGGCATGTTCCTGTTCATCAATTGCCCGCTTTATTAAATTAGGAATACTTTTGCCCTCAAAATTACCCGCTACCGTTATATCATAAACCTGGCAAAATTCATCGGCTTCATCATCCGGCAGTATTTTTTTTATCTGTTCAGGGGTCCACACATAAAACTTACCTTCCACTCCCTCCGAGTCAGCATCTTCGGCAGAGTAGAAGCCCCCTTCCGGAGAGGTCATATTACTCAATACATAGTTAAATATTTCTTCGGCAACGCGACGATAAAAATGATTTCCGGTAACCTGATATGTCTCCAGCCAGGCTATTGCCAGTAAAGCATTATCATAAAGCATTTTTTCAAAATGCGGAACCAGCCATTTGTTGTCGGTTGAATATCGCGAAAATCCAAAACCGATATGGTCGTAAATACCTCCCTGATACATTTGCTGCAGGGTTTTTTCTACCATATGCAGAGCTTTGGCATTACCGGTATAATAATGATAGCGCAACAGAAAATAAAGATTTTGTGGGGTTGGAAATTTGGGTGCATTGCCAAAACCCCCAAATTCATTATCAAAACTTTGTACATACTGTTCAAAAGCCCGGTCAAAAACCTCCCGACTAATAACCTCCGACCTGCATTTCTCCGGTTGGTTAAGCCAGGCAGTGACTTTTTGGCTGGAATCCAGTACCGCAGCCCGTTCATTTTTCCATAGATGAATAATTCGCGGCAATAACTCAACCAGTCCCGATAACCCGTAACGACTATGTTTAGGTATATAGGTGGCTGTAAAAAAAGGTTGTTTATCCGGGGTCATTATAATAGTAAGCGGCCAGCCTCCATGCCCGGTCATGACCTGACAAACCATCATGTAGATATGGTCAATGTCCGGACGCTCTTCCCGATCCACCTTGATGGCTATAAAATCACGGTTAAGCAGATCCGCTATCTCGGTATCCTCGAAGGACTCCCTTTCCATTACATGGCACCAATGGCAGGTTGAATAACCGATAGATAGAAAAATCGGCTTATCTTCCGCTTTCGCTTTGGCAAAGGCCTCATCACCCCAGGGATACCAGTTTACCGGATTATAGGCATGCTGCAGCAGGTAAGGGCTTTTCTGTTGTAGCAAACGGTTGGCAACTTTTGATTCAGACATGATCATCACTCCCATCTCTATCATTCTAATTTAGGTTGGGAGTTTGGGAGGGGGATTATGCTTTGGTTAAACCAAAGAGTTCTATATGGAAAAATGGCCAAGCAATAAGTAAACTCTAAATACTTAAGCTATTGTTGCTTAAACAAGCCAGTGATATAAAAAGTTGCTCGTCCTTTTGCTGCGACCTCTCCATTGTTTGTATGTACGGGAGCTTCAGTTATTACTGTTCTCTTACCAGCATGAAGTACATATCCTTCGACATTGACTTCAGCTCCCTCCAAAAGCGGCCGTATATAGTTTAAGTTCATTTCCAGCGTCACGCATCTTAAACCTAATGATTCAACCGAATAACCCATTGCATTGTCTAGTAGAGCGGCAGTGACGGCACCATGTATACGTCCCAAGTGGTTTGCAAATTTATGTTCACAAATCATTTTTAATCCTGCTACACCTGGTCCCAGGTAAGTAATATGGCTGCCCATGGTCTGCATTGCAGGCATACTTTTAGATTCCGTCAATATACTGTGAAAGAGTTCCTCAGCAATCCCCCTGTTTTCAACCCCAATATTCATATTATTAATCCTCCATTAAGCCTTCTTAAACTTATTATCCTTTTTGATGAAGCCGATCCGCTTTAAACTCAAGCCCACTCTAAAAACCGTTATGGACTAATCCAGCAATTTTTGTCCCGGTACTCTTTGTGCAGCTCTTTCAGCTGTGCCTTTTTCCCTGCGAAACGGCCCTTCATTTCCAGCAGCCAGTCCTGGAAATGTTCTTCCATAGCCCTGTCGGAAAACCGGAAGTACTCGTTGCCGGTGAAATCAGAGATATTTCCATTCTGAAGTATAGTCCGAGCACCACAGATGGGGCATTCCATCATCCCGTCTTCCAACAGTCTGAAGAGGTCAGATCCACATTTTTGGCATTCCCTCGCGCCAGGTTGATGTTCAGCTCCGCTGAAAAGCCTCCGTCCTAGCTCGCAAGCGTATTCAACATTGCCAGGACTTAACAGGGATTCACCAGGCAAGGTAGCATGAACTGGCCAGCAGTCGACCACCTTCATCATAAGCAGGCGCGGCATTATTATGGCTGCGGCTTTGCTGTACCCTACCCAACCTTCAGTTCCATATGGTATTACTAACGCGCAAGGTTTACCCTGGGTGTCCGCAATATAATTAGTAAGCCCTACCAGGCGGTCGCTCAACATTTTATAGTACCCATGCGGACCCAGCAAATACACTGGAACTCCAATAATCAGAGCATCGGCGCTTCGTATGTTATCTAGTACAAAATTGAAATCGTCATCTAGCGGACACCTGGTATCAGGTTGAAGGCATTTGTAGCAGGCAGTGCATGGACGCAATCTAAGATCGGTAAGCCGTATCATTTCCAAGCTGCATTCTTCCGGTATACTGGTCATTATCTCCTTCAGCAATAGCTCGCTATTGCCATTCTTGCGATGTGATATTACCAGGCCGAGGACTTTTTTCATGGTCGAATACACTCCCCTTCTTATCCTGACGATATTTAACCGATGTTCCGAACGTACGCACAGTCAGTAGTTCGCAGATGAACCCCTTTACTGATAAAACAACTAGTTTTTAACTAGTAACCCGGCAGCCAATGTTTCGTGGAATGAGACAACCATGTCTATCATTTCTTCTTTTGTTATAGCTTTGAGAACGATCCATTTGTACAATAAGTACTTTTCAATGCCTAATATGGAGTGCGCAATAGGAGAGACCGGAACGTTTTTGAAGACACCTTTTTTTATACCGTATTCAATATTCTTTGCAGAAAACTCTAAAAGCCGATCTTCAAAAAGCTGCAAGCATTGATCAATAGGATCACTTGCACCGGCGACCCGGCAATATATCTCGGAAAAAGCTTCATTATGAGCAAAATCTTCCATTGCCAATCGTTTTGTTTCTATGAATCGCTCATACAAATCCTCCTCAGTTCTATAATACTCTCTTATACTCCTGACTATTTGTTCGGCAAAGTCCTCCAAAAGTGCTTTTAAAACTTCTTCTTTATCTGTGAAATAATTATAAAAAGTACCGGTCCCCACTCCCGACCGAACAATGATATCGCGAATAGATGTGTTATAATAACCTTTCTCAATAAACAATTCTAAAGAACAGTCCAACAATCTCTGACGTCTTTCCTTATTCTGTTTTTCTTCAGGAATGGTCATTTCTATACCTCCGAGTGTACGTTCGTTCACTCAAAATTATATAACGCATAATAGTTAAAGTAAATAGGCAAAACCGACTCCGTGCAACCACTAGTCAAAAATATTTTGTTGGTTTGCGACAGGGGACACTTTTTCTCATTTGTCGTTTTTAATGCGACACCGGCGAGGCTCTACTTTCCCAGCCTGGACGGTTATCTTTTGTTAAGAGATATACCCTGTTTTTGCTGCAACTTTTGGGAGGGTCTAGCAACAAAAAATATTAAGGGGATGAATATTAAATAGTCAGCGCTATTATTGAATTGCAACGACAAAAGCGTTACATTGTTATCAGAGGGAGATGATTACGTGGAAAAGACGACGACTTTAAATTTAAGAGTAAATCCTGAGGTAAAAAGAAGAGCCGAGGAAGTCCTTTCACAGCTAGGCATGCCTATGTCCACAGCGATAGATATTTATCTGAAGCAGATTTCAATGACCGGCGGAATTCCCTTTGCTGTAACACTACCGAAAGCACCGGTTTCCGTAAACGCTGATTTGATGACAACCAGCGAGATTCGCACGAAATTAAAAGAAGGATATAACGATATCGAAAAAGGTAAGGTCCGGGATGCATCGGCTGCTTTTAAGAAATTTCGGGAGACTCACGCATGAAGCAGTATAAGATTCAGATCACGGACAAGGCACTTTCCGATTTGGAGGAGATTTATAATTATATCGCCGAACAACTACAGACACCAGAAGCGGCCATGAGACAGTCTAACAGGATAGCCAACGCTATTGAAACTCTTGATACTTTTCCGGAACGTGTGAAACTAATGGAAACGGAAGAAGAATGTGCACTGGGTCTTCGACAGATGCTTGTTGATAACTTTTCTGTATTCTTCCTTATCAGAGAAGAGCGCGTGATTATTACAAACGTTTTGTACAGTGCCAGCGATATAGCCAAGCGTTTACGGGATTCATAAAGGCTTCTAGTGGATGTTGTAGAGCCGAAAGGCGTTAACTACTTAATTAACATCACAGCAAGTTTGATTTTAAAATGTCTCGCGAGAGCCGTCCCCGTCACGCCTCCCGATGACCAACTATCCGTCATTGCACAGCTTCCGCCACCCTTGACGGTATAGCCCATAAGGTTTTATGCCCTAAGCGGTTTAGCAAACACAGTGTAGCTCTCCTGAGCCAACCGGGGGGCTACACTAATTTTTCGGGCATAAAAATACCTTAGATATTCCAAGAGTAAAATGCCGATTTTATGGGAGTTTTAGTAGTACATTTTATTTACATGCCACCAATGGCAGGTTGAATAACCTATGCTTAAAAATATAGGTTTATCCTCTTCTCTGGCCTTAGTAAAAGCCGCATCCCCCCAAGGGTACCAGTCCACCGGATTATGCGCGTGCTGAAGCAAATACGGGCTTTTCTGGTCTATCAGACGGTTGGTATGTTTTGATTCAGAAATGATATATCACTCCCATCCATTATCATTCTAACTTAGTTTGGGAGTTTGGAAAGGATTTATACTGACCTTATGACCCAAATAACATAAGCGATACATAAGCTATTAGTTGTGGATGCTTCAGCAATAAACCGGCATGGCTGAGTATTTTACTATAAGTCACAACCAGAGGCAATTATGCTCATCACGAGTATTTTTGCCCACATTTGGCCATAATGCTCTATCCACCGCAAACTGGGCATCCTATCTAAAGGAATGCCCAGTTTGGTTAATATCGTATTTTAATTAAATGTTACTTCAAAAGTTCACTGATTATAACCGCTGCTTCCGCCCGGGTGGTGTTGCCTTTACCATTACCGGTAGCGTAGGAGTTGGGGATTGAAAAATAGTTGACACCCTCCGACCCCATTTCCATCCATCACGATTGCCTCCGTATGGCAGTTAGTAATAGTGCCGATATTTATTACATAGGCGGTATGGTCGGTTACGGCCGATTATAATATGATAGTGCCGATGCCTGTTAATTGTTGCTTAAAAGATTTCCTATACCCACATTGCCCAGTATGCTGCCTTCCTCTTTTCCTTTACCTCCTTTTCTGCCGGCGGAAATAATGCGGTCGGCCATGCGGGAAAAGGGCAGGGATTGCAGCCAGACTGTCCCCGGCCCTTTCAGATTGGCCAGTACCAGACCCTCGCCGCCAAACAGTGCGGTCTTGACATCACCGGAGAACTGAACATCGTAATTCACTGTTTTTGTCAGTGCCACCAGGCAACCAGTATCAAGCATCAACGTCTCGCCGGGCGACAGATCTTTCTTGATAATGGTGCCGCCGGCGTGCATGAAGACAAGACCGTCGCCCTCCAGCTTCTGCATGATGAAGCCCTCACCGCCGAACAGGCCGACCCCGATCTTCTTTTGAAACGCGATACCGATGGATATGCCCTTTGCCGCGCACAAAAAGGAATCCTTCTGGCAGATAAGCGTTCCGCCTACCTCGGTCAGGTCGAGGGGGATAATACAGCCGGGATAGGGAGCAGCAAAGGAGACGTATTTCTTTTCGTGCCCGCTGTTTGTAAAGGTAGTCATAAACAGGCTTTCACCAGTTATCATACGTTTGCCAGCCGAAAACAGCTTATCCATAACCCCCTTACCCTCTTCGCGGCCGGAGCCGTCCCCGAAGATAGTGTCCATCTTGATGTCACTGTCCATATACATCATACCTCCCGCTTCGGCCACAACCGTCTCACCGGGATCGAGCATGATTTCCACAAATTGCAGATTCTCGCCGTGTATCTTAAATTCTACCTCATCGGCCCGTTTCATCCGCGCCGGCTGTCTGCTGCCCAGCTCCGCTGGACTGCCACATGAGGGACAGAATTTTGCTCCATCCTGTATCTGATTTCCACAATTTTCACAAAACGCCATGTCTTTCTCCTCCTTTTTTTTACTCCCCTTATTACTTATACTTAACTTGCGGTTTGACCTAAATCGTCACAATATTTCCCATGCTAAGTGAAACGTGCACGCATATCCCTGATCCATTCCTGTTACCACAGCATGGTTAATAGTGTCCCCCCGCAATGCCGCCGCTTTTTTTAAATTCGATATTCTGCTGCTTCTATCATCTGAAGAGCTTCATCTTTTAATAAATCACTCTTATCAATAGA
>DAIMDR010000054.1:0-9405 GCA_036725705.1 Syntrophomonadaceae bacterium
CGGGTACCACCGATACGCCCTGTCGGGTGTAATTACCCGGCACTCAGCCCGATTATGAACTGAGTTAATGTTAAATTAATTACTCTGAGTGCCGGGTCACTATTAAGGTTCTCAGAATGACACATAAAAAAGGACTTTTTCAGTGGTCTCAAGACGGTCTTTTTGACACCCCTCTGCGCGATAAGGGGCGGTATCTTTAAAAGGACCGTCCCCCTTGTCGCACTTGCCGCGGCTTGAAGCCCCCTAAACTTTTTGTGCATTTGTATTTTTCATCTGTTATAATGAATTGTTGTGCTTATTATTGAATTTAAATGGTAAAGGGGTATGGACTGATTAATTATGAAAAGCAATATTCGTAATGTGGCCATAGTAGCTCATGTTGATCATGGCAAAACTACTCTGGTCGATAAGTTGTTAAAGTATAGCGGTGCAGTAAGGGATAATCAGCGTGTACCGGACCGGGTTATGGATAGAAATGATCTGGAACGCGAGCGTGGTATTACTATATTATCTAAAAACACCAGTATCGAATTGGATGATTGGAAGATAAATATCGTTGATACTCCCGGGCATGCGGACTTCGGTGGTGAGGTCGAGCGTATTGTTACTATGGTAGACGGTGTTCTTCTGTTGGTTGATGCTGCTGAAGGCCCTATGCCCCAGACTCGTTTTGTTTTAAAAAAAGCTCTGGAAGCTGGCCTCAAATCTATAGTAGTAATAAATAAGGTTGATCGTCCTGATGCCAGACCGGAAGAAGTTATTGACGAAATAATTGACCTGTTTATTGATTTAGGTGCTGATGATGAGCAACTGGATTTCCCGGTTATTTATGCCTCTGCCCGCCAGGGTTATGCCATACGGGAATTAAATGACGAAAACATCAATATGCAGCCTTTGATTGATATGATAAAAGAATATATTCCCGCACCGGGAGGTGATCTGCAGGGGCCATTGCAGTTGGTGATTTCATCCCTTGATTATGACAATTATGTAGGCCGTATCGGAGTGGGAAAAATCGCCCGGGGAAGCATTAATCGCGGACAGGAAGTAATAGTCTGCAATACAGATGGTAAATCCGAGCGTATTAAGATTAACACCTTGTACAGCTTTACCGGTTTGAAAAGAAGTGAATGTGAAAGTGCAGAAGCAGGTGAAATTATTGCAGTTTCTGGAATTGAAGACCTGAATATTGGTAATACCATCTGCAGCCTTGATTTTATAGAACCGGTTGATTTTGTGCAAATTGACGAGCCTACTATTGCCATGAATTTTGTAGTTAATGATAGTCCCATGGCTGGTCGTGAGGGTACTTATGTAACCAGTCGTCATCTTAAAGAGCGTTTAATGCGCGAACTGCTTTCCAATGTTGCTCTGCAGGTCGAAGAGTTGCGTCCCGATTGTTTTAAGGTTTCCGGTCGTGGAGAGCTGCATCTGTCAATATTAATTGAAACTATGCGCCGTGAAGGTTATGAATTTGCAGTTACGCGTCCGGAAGTGATTATGAAGGAAATTGACTCGGTGCGCTGTGAACCAATTGAAAGGCTTTTCGTAGAAGTCCCTGATGTTTATACCGGTATAGTAATTGAAGCCTGTGGTACCCGAAAAGGGGAACTGGTCCATATGAACAATACCGCTATCGGAAACACCAGATTGGAGTTTTTAATTCCCGCCCGGGGATTAATTGGTTACCGTTCCGACTTTTTAACTGATACACGCGGTAATGGTATAATGCACCATGTTTTTGAGGCTTATGAACCTTATAAAGGTGATTTTGAAACTCGTACCCGGGGGTCACTGGTTGCTTCCGAGGCAGGTACTACCGTAGCTTATGGATTATATAATGCTCAGGACCGTGGTAATCTGTTTGTAGGAGCAGGGGTTGAAGTATATGCGGGAATGATTGTAGGCGAAAATGCCCGCAGTAATGATATTACGGTGAATGTCTGCCGGAAAAAACAGTTGACCAATACCCGTTCATCATCAGCTGATGAAGCTTTGCGTCTGGTTCCGCCAATTATTATGACTTTGGAAAAGTGTCTGGAGTTTATAAAAGATGATGAGTTGCTGGAAGTTACACCTGAGTCGCTGCGATTGCGCAAAATGATTCTTGATAAAACCGCGCGGGAACGGGCCGAAAAGCATAAAAACAAAGCCTCTTAAATCATGGAATATACATTAAAAGTTAAGCTTCTGCAAGGCAGGGGCTTCTTTTATTCCCATTTTAATACCTGGTAAGGTTTAATACCTGAAATATCTGCCATTCCGCCTGTCATTTCAATAACTGCCCAGCCAGCCGGCACCCGTGGAGCAATACGATTTGGTTTTAGATTTTTAATAATTTTTAAGACTTCGCCCCCTCTATCAATAAATATTATGTCAATATTAAACCTCATCCCAATTGTATGGACCATATCGCAAGGCACTAATATTAGTGCTCCCCAGTTGCCCATGTTCTTTTTTCCCAGCAGTCCTTTTAGTCTGCTGCCAAAATTATTGGCCAGAACACATTCCTCAATTATTGTTTTCTCATCCAATATAAGCTGAACTATTTTAGCCAACTTGACACCTCCTGTTAAAGGTTATCTATCAGCATTAGAATGGCCGGCCCTAACAGAACCACCAATAGGGTTGGGAAAATAAATATTACCAGTGGAATCAACATTTTAATCGGGGCTTTCTGGGCAGCTTCTTCAGCTTTCATGCGCCGGTTTTCACGAACTTGCCGGGATTGAATTCTTAATACGTTGGTCATGCTCACTCCCAGTTGATCAGCTTGAATAATAGAACCTAAAAAGGTACTGATATCATCCACCTGAATTCGATTAGCCATATCACGCAAAGCTTCCCTCCTGGGTTTACCCATGTTTATTTCGTTAAGCGTCTGTTCAAATTCCTCAGTAAGCGGTCCGGCGGTTTTTTCAACAACCTTCTGTAAAGCTGCATCAAATCCCAGACCAGCTTCCACGCTTACACTGATTAAATCCAAAACATCTGGAAGACTTTTCACCATGAGGTCTTTGCGTTTCTTTTCATTAGTTTTAAGAATCAGATCGGGAATAAATAAACCAATAATCATTAAAATCAAAAATATATTGGCATTGTGGCTTATTATACCGAATATAAGCAATAGGAAAATGAAAATATATTTTCCAAGGATAAAACTGGCAGCATTCATTCCCCAGGGATGACCAGCTCGAGCCAACCTGTGTTCATATACTTCTTTTTTATTGTTTGATACTAAACGGTTGGATATTTCTCGCAAGCGGGGTAATATTAAATCTGCCATCCTGACACGTAAAGGGTTGGCCAATATAGGATGACCGGATACTTCTTCCTCTGCAAATATTGCTTCTTCCAGCCGGTTTAGAACCAACAGCCGCTCCCGTTTGACTATTAATATTATGGCCATATACAATGAGGATACAAAGCCCATAAGCATTAATATCAGTATAATTTCCATCATTAGCTCCCCTTATTAAAAATCAATTTGGGTGAGTCGCCGGATAACCAGGAATCCAGTTATTTCCATGCCTGCAGCGATAGCTAGCATGGCTATACCACGTGGATCCTTAATCAATATTTCAAAATAAGATGGATTTATTACCAGCAGGGCAGCAATCAGAAATACCGGCAACAGACCGATAAGAATTCCTGACATTCTTCCCTGGGCAGTAAGAACTCTGACTTCTCTTTTTATTCGGGTTCGTTCCCGAATAGTGGAGGAGATGTTGTCCAGTATCTGAGCTAAATCCCCCCCTACCTGCCGTTGAATAATAATACCGGTTACCACCATGTCCAAATCTTCACTGGGAACTCTTTTACTTAAATTCTCCAGGGATTCCTCAGTACTAAATCCCAGATTCATTTCCCTCAGTGTCCAGGCAAATTCAGAGGAAATAGGCGGCGGGAGTTCCTTGCGCACACTATCCATAGCCTGCTGAAAACCAAACCCTGCCCTTAGTGCATTGGCCATTGTGACCAGGGCATCACCCAATTGTTGATTAAGGGTTTGCAGGCGTAATGTTTTTTGATGGTTAACATACCATCCGGGTAGCAGGGAACCTATAACCACGGCTACTATTGCCAGCCAGAAATTATGACTTAATATATAGATGCCAATCGGAAAAATAAAAATAAGTGCCAGGCAAAAGCTGATGTATTCTTCGGCACGCAATGGAATTCCTGCCTGTAAAAGCTGTTGTTGTATTCGTTCCCTTACCGATTGACTGGCAAATAACCTGGAAATATACCCGATTATTAAGCGGGTAACCTGCTTTCGGTCTAATGAAGCATCCTTATCTGAGTCCGGATCTTCTGCCAGCAGTGATTCCAACCGTTCCTGATAACGTCTTCGCGGTGAAAAAGTCACCATACCGGCGTAAATTATATAGTATACACTCATCCCGAAGGCCAGGCATAGCAGCAACTGTAACATTTAAATTTCCCCCTTTTCAGGGCGAAAATACTCGTCGGAAATATAAATTCCCATAGAAGCCAGTTTATCTATACAGCGGGGCTTTAAACCAGTTGCCCGGTGAATTCCTTTCACTTTCCCCCGCTCGTCAATGCCTTTTTTATCAAAGACAAATACATCCTGCAGGGTGATAATATCCCCTTCCATGCCTAGCACTTCTGTAATATGCGTAATCTTTCGGCTTCCGTCCTGCAATCTGCTCTGATGTACAATCAAATCAATAGCCGAAGCAATTTGTTCTCGAATAGCCCGTATCGGAAAGTCAATACCTGCCATCAGCACCATGGTTTCCAAGCGGGATATCATGTCACGTGGTGAATTTGAGTGTCCGGTAGTAAGCGAGCCGTCATGTCCGGTATTCATAGCCTGCAGCATATCCAGAGCTTCACCGCCGCGAACCTCTCCAACTACCAGTCGATCAGGACGCATGCGTAATGAGTTTCGCACCAGATCACGTATGGTAATTTCTCCACGCTGTTCTATATTGGCAGGGCGGGTTTCCAATGATATAACATGCTCCTGATTCAAATCCAGTTCCGCTGAGTCTTCAATGGTAATAATTCGTTCATCAGAGGGAATAAATGCAGAAATAATATTGAGGGTACTGGTTTTTCCAGCTCCGGTTCCACCGGAAACAACAATATTAAGACGCCCTTTAACGCAGCCTTCCAGGAATTTAGCCATCGGCAAGGTAAGAGTACCATTACGAATTAAGTCTTCAATTTTTAATAATTGTGAAGAAAATTTGCGAATGGTTAAAATACAACCATTTAAAGCCAAAGGAGGAATAATGGCATTTACACGGGAACCATCCGGTAAACGGCCATCAACCATAGGTACACTTTCATCTATTCGTCTGCCTAAAGGAGCAATAATTCGTTCAATAATATTATAAAGGTGGTCATTATTGCGAAAAGTTACGGGTGTCAATTCCAACTTGCCGCGTCGTTCCACAAATACCTGATAAGGTCCATTAACCATTACCTCAGAAACCGTTTCGTCTTTTAATAAAGGTGTAATTGGACCATATCCAACTACTTCATCCATAACCTGTCGAATAATTTCTTCCCGGTCAGCCTTGGAAAAAAACCTATTCTGCCGTTCCAGGTACGATTCTGCCACCTGCCTGACTTCCTGCTCTATTTTTCCGGTTTGTTCCAGGCTCTGTCCGGGGCTTATGTCAACGCCCATTTCTTTTATTACTTCCCGATGAATTGCAAAAACCGGCTCCTGGAATTTTCCAGTTATTTCACCCGCTGTCTGGCTTAGCTTGTTCTCCCGTGAAGATATCTCCTGTTCCTTAAGTCGGCTCATTAACGACATCAGGCATCCCTCCCGTTTTCTATTACCTGAAATACATCTTCTATGCCTTTGGATACCGCCGCCCGTGGATTTATTTTCATAAAAGGGATTCCCTGATTAAGGGAGGAAACTACCAGTTTACCGTCACTGGGTACCTCGGCTTTTATTTTCATATCCAATACTCGTTCCACATCCCGCGGCTCAATACCGGCAATTCCTGATGAACGGTTTAAAATCAAATGAGTTCGAGATAATAGTTGCAGGGTCCGTAAAATGTCAATTCCCTTTTTAACATTCTTTATCGTAGGTAAATCGAGAGATATCATCAACAGGATAATGTCAGCTTCTTCCAGCGCCGTAAGGGTGATTTCATCAACAAACGAAGGGGTATCAACAAAAGTATAAGTAAACATACTACGACTTATATTAAGTATTTCCTTTACGCCCCGGGGAACTACCAATTCTGACAATTCCGGTTTATTAGGAGCTGAGAGCAATTGAACTCCATTACGTTCATATAAATAATTCTCCAGAATATCCGGGGAAGGTTTTTCGCCTTCCTGCATTAATTCAGCAATTGTCATGCGGGGGTTTACATTCATCATAATGCTGAGGTCGCCAAACTGAACATCCAGATCAATCAGGCCTACTTTCCCACGATACTTTCGGGCAGCACATACAGCCAGGTTGGTACAGATTACGCTTTTTCCCACTCCGCCCTTGGTACCGAAAACAGTAACTACTTTATGATTCTCTACCCGGTTTAAACCCGGAAGCAGTTCTTCAGCCTGTTGATTATCACTGGCTTCCCGCTTTAAGTCTGTCACCTGATGAATAGCCTGGTTTAATTCCTCAGCTGACAACGGTTTGACCAGATATTCCTTGGCACCTGCCAACATCGCTCTCTTAAAATTTTGAATTTCATCATTTATAGAGATTAGTATAACTGTCACCTGTGGATATTTAAGCGTCAATTCCCGGGTAGTTTCTATACCATCCATTACTGGCATGTTTACATCCATTAATACTATTTCCGGATTAAGGGCTTCTATCTTTTCCATTACCTCTGCTCCGTCAGCAGCTTCTGCAACTATATCAATGGCATCATCCAGTTCCAGAAGTTGACGAATACTGGTACGGGTATATTGATTATCATCTGCCAACAGCAGTTTTATCTTTTTCATAATTATTACCTCTATTCCTGTTCGGTTGGTTGAGGCGGTGCAATAGACAGAAAATCATTAATCTGGAATGGTACAAGGGCATTAATACTATTGTCAATTGGTGAACGCAGAGCTAATCGAACTGTACCTCGCTCCGAGGCTAAAATAAGCGGCAATGCTTCCTGAGGCTCAACTGCCAGCGTAACTGTACGGGCTACTGCTTCACTTTTCTGAGTTAGTTCAGCAGCAGAACCGGTTTCTAAAATCAATACATCCTGCAAAGCCAGTACTGTATATGGGACGGAACCACCGCCAGAGGACTCTTCTATATCAATGGTAGCAAATATATCTACCCGGTCACCTTTCTGCAGATAACCGGCTACACCGGAAATACTGTCAATTCCAATAGTTACAGCTCGTTTATCCTGGGGGATTTTATAGGCCATTCGTTGTTCTTTGGACTTGCTGTCCGCCAGCCTGGAGTACAGAAGAATTTCCCCACTGCTTATATCACTGCTGGCAATCTTTCCAACTACATCATTGGACTCTTGAATTGCATCAGGGTGAACGTATTTTCCCGGTAATTGTACAGTTTCTATCATGTCTTTAGTAATCAATGAATCACGGGCAATATCTACATTGGCTCTTACTACACCCACCAGATCATCAGGTTCATATCTGGTTTTAACCTGTTGAATATAAATATTGAACAACAAAGCTGCTGCCAACCCGCAAACCAATGCAATAACCCAGTATTTCCTAGTGCCCTTTAACAATTAAATCCCTCCCCTATTCATAAAGATAAGAACTGTATAAGCCGTAACCACTAATGTTATCATCAATTTCACCGGGGACTACATAACGAACAAAAGTGCCTTCCACAGCATTTTCATTACCATTACCTACATACCTGGTAGCCAAAAAAGCTGCAAAATTTACCACCTCAACTGCTTCTGTTCTGGATTCTGACAACCTAACTATAGGGACTATTAAAATCCGGCTGCATCCCTCTACAAAACAATTGATCGAACAACGGGGAGTATGTTGACACTGATCTATCCTATACTTGATACCTTTTGCGGTAGGTCCGGACATGTTGCCGGTCTCAATGGGTAAAAAATCACCAATCGCCACCCGGCCTTTATAACCAAATTTAATATTATTTTCATAAATATTTGCCCCGCTGCCCCCCAGCGCCAGACAACCATACCAGCCCGGAAAAATGAAAGTTCCGGCCCCTCTTTTTAATGTCAGGACATCTCCAAATTGATAATTGCCTTCTGAAACTCCGAAAGGTACAATTCCATTTACTGCTTTAACCGAAGCTACTCGTGCTGAGGCCCGGGCTTTTACCAGTCCCCAGTCCTGATTAAATATCCTGGCAAAATGCAGAGGTACTTCCCGTTCAGCCTGCCCAGTTATTGAAAAATTGGTATCACTTAATTGAAATTGAAATTCATCAGCCTGCAAATCATTCATCTGTGCATAACTGGCTGCAGTCTGTAAAGCCTGTTCGGGCTTTGCCGGCAGATGTTGTACTCCCGCCAACACTGAACTGTCAATGGCATTAACAATTCGTGCCCGTTCAATATATAATAGTCCAACATCCAATGCTATAGCTGCACAACCAATTAAGAACACCATTGCCATGGCTGTCATAGCCAATACATTTCCCTTTTCATTAATAATCTTTCTAAATAAGCTCATACCACCATCACCTCATTCAATTCGCATGTAACAATGGCTTTCCAGAGGAAAGGGGTTGGGAATTATAGTTGATATAAACGGCGCCACCAGCGGAAGTGAGTAGCGTACGGTTACCTCCAAGGGTTCTCCCCGCCTTCTTTCTCCGGATATGGTATTTATGTCAATCTCCATCCGACCTGAGTCCAACCAGACACGCTGGTTATTAATCAACTCCACGATTTCCTGATCGGAATAACCGACTACACCATGACGTACGCCATCACGGGCCAAATCACTTATTATCATATAAGCCCCCATAATGCGACCCACCTCAAAAATACCCATGAAAAGCAATAACAGGATGGGTAAAACCATGGCCATTTCAACCAGGGCCTGCCCTTCCTGTTTTTTAATTGCTTTGCATAAGTACTTCTTCATGATTACCACCACACCCAAAATATACTGCTTAACGCTCCCAGACAAATCGCCAGACCATAAGGCATCATAACTTTATGATGAAGCGGTTTATTTAGTGGTGAAACTTTTGTAAATATAGGAGGATAATAATTCCCTACTACTTGAACTACCATTAGCCACAACCTGCCATCCAAAGCCAGATATACTAATGCCATGCCCCCTCCCCAAAGTGCCGACCATAAAAAGGTATTAACTACAAACACCGGTCCCATTATAGCTCCGATCATTCCCAGCAGTTTAACATCACCAGCCCCCATGCCTCCTAATATAAAAGGAATTAACAACAGAGCTATACCCAAACCC
>DAIMDR010000055.1:0-9191 GCA_036725705.1 Syntrophomonadaceae bacterium
CGCTTGAAATGAAATGCTCGTATTCTGTAGTCGTGTCTGGTCGCCTCACCTCCAGCATAGCCGTGGGTGGGAGGCATATAAGGAACTATTTGAGAAAGATGGCGGAGGATATCGGAATTATGCAGGGAAATTGTGAAAAGATATGAGGAAAGATTGGACGGTAAAATGAATAATAATTTCTTTATTATTAAATTAAGGTAGACTTGGCACGCTACCTTCTGAAAGTAAATTCTTGTCAGAATAAACAGACTGTTAGGAATAGAAATCTATAGATATATAGAAGTATTAAGATTATTATCACAAGGAGAGCCTTAATAAAGGATGGCTTAGTTATGTCTAGCGTCCTCTTGAGGTACCATTAATGATCAAGTATACGATGAATCAATCGAGGTCAAACCAGTTACCTATCGTTATGGGTAATATTTATGGATAGTGTTCTATATAAAACTAAATTAGGAAAATATTATATAGGCGACTCTAAAGATATTCTAGAATCCTGTCTTAATGAAACATTATTGGGGAAAGTCCAATTAATATTAACCTCCCCGCCCTTTCCGCTTAATAATAAAAAAAGTTACGGCAATTTGAACGGCGAGAATTATAAAAAATGGTTTATATCCTTTGCAGAAATATTTTCGCCTCTTTTAAAAGACGATGGTTCAATCGTTCTAGAGTTAGGAAATGCTTGGGAACCAAGACGTCCTATCCAATCACTTTTAAATTTGGAATCTTTATTAGGATTTGTAAATAATCCCAAAGCGAATCTTAGATTATGCCAAGAGTTCATTTGCTATAATCCATCAAGGCTACCTTCACCGACACAGTGGGTGACAATTGAGAGAATAAGGGTTGTTGATAGTTTTACCCGAATTTGGTGGATGTCAAAATCCGATCACCCAAAGGCAGATAATAAAAAGATTTTAAGGCCCTATAGCAAAGATATGAAAAATCTATTGAAATCAAAAAAATATAACGCTGGAAAAAGACCGTCGCAGTATGAAATCGGTCAGACAAGCTTCTTAATAGATAACAATGGAAGCATAATGCATAACTTGATTGAATTAGAGCCAATCAAAAACCAAGATATAAGGTTACCAAAGAATGTATTGAGCATAGCAAATACCAACTCCAACGATTTCTTTTTAAAGACGTGTCGTGAGAGAAGTGTCCAGTTGCATCCTGCGAGAATGCCTCTTGAACTTGCAACGTTTTTTATCGATTTCCTAACTGATCCAGGTGACATAGTTTTAGATCCATTTGCTGGAAGTAATACGACTGGATTTTGCGCGGAAAGGTCGGGGAGGAAATGGAGATCTATTGAAATTAGTGAAAAATTTGCTGAACAAGCTGTAATTAGATTTGAAGATCCATCAATTAAAGGAGATTGCATAGTTTATAGTAGATGATTAAATAATCATTATAAAATAAGCTGATAATAAACATATTGATGTGGAGAAACTTAAACGATAGGAGACGATCCATAATGGAATTCGCTCAAAATAAATCCCTCCAAGATATAGAATTAAAGCCTGAATATAATACAGAAGACGATGATATCATAAATGATCTATACAGTCCTTGTTTAAGTGTGTCAAAGAGGTATGATAGGGCTGTTGGATATTTTCGTGCTAATATATATAGAGAATTGGGAGAAGCTCTTCTTGATTTTGCTATTTCAGGAGGCAGAGTAAGGATAGTATGTTCTCCGGATATTCCTGCAAAAGAAGAAGAAACTGCAAGAGAAGGGTATGAACTTCGAGGTCATAGATCGTCGAGAGAAATAGAAACGAGTTTGGTTGAATTATTCGAAGTAATGTCTCGGGACCCAAAAGAATTAGACTGCCTAAATATGCTGAGGGTTCTAATTGAAAATGGATCATTAGACCTCTACATAGCCGTTAAATTTGGGGGTATTTATCATAGAAAAATAGGAATTTTTTATGATTCACACGAGAACATGGTAGTTTTCTCTGGTTCGGGAAATGAAACTCAACGTGCTGTAAGCTCTATCGAAGATTGGAGTAATGATGAAGAGTTCGATTTATATAAAAGCTGGGGAAGCGAATTTGAATCATCTAAAGCCCTAAGGAAAGCATTATATCTCGAACGGCTTTTTGATGGTGGGACAAAGAATACTAGGGTGAGAGCAATAAATGACTTAGAGCGAAATGCTCTTGCTAAATATCGATCGTATTCTAATTTAGAGGACTGTCGAAAAGGAGCTAAAATGAGAGACATGCAAAGGAAAAAACAGCAATCCTCGAATGCAATTTCACTGTATTATTATCAGACCCAAGCAATTGAAGCCTGGGAATCCGCAGGTAGATTAGGCATACTCTCGATGGCTACAGGGACCGGTAAAACAATAACTGCACTTTCTGCAATCTCCAAATTAATAAGGGAGGGCAGGACAATATTAATACTAGTTCCAAGCAGAATACTTCTATCTCAATGGAAGGATAATATTATAAAGCTGTACCCTGATGTGCCCTTACTCCTTGCCGGCGGTGGCCATAATTGGAAAAATAATATTGCAAAGAGAATGTTTATTTCGAACTACCCTCAACCGAGAATAATATTAGCCACAATGAGCATTGCATCTACAAAAGATTTTATTGAATACTTTAGCCAAGCAGAAAATCCAATTTTGATTGCAGATGAAGTGCATAGACTAGGAAGCACTACCAATCGTATTATTTTGCAGCTTAATTTTAAAGAAAAATTGGGGCTATCTGCGACTCCAGAGAGGCTTTTCGACCAAGAAGGGGATGAAGCTTTAAAGGCTGTGTTTGGATGCACTCCTATTTATGACCTTCCGCTCAGTGGTAAAGTAAAGCTCTCTCGAAATGATGATAAGGAGATTCCTATTTTGGGCAAATTTCTAAGTTATTACGATTATGATTTCGAAATAGTCAATTTGACTGAGGAAGAGCAAAATCAGTGGAATAAAATAACTTCAGAAATTGCTAGAATAATTCCACTTAGACTCAAACAAAATGAGGATTTCAAATTTACCAACGATAAGAAATTACTGAACTTGTTTATAAGGCGTGCCCGTATCCAAAAAAATTCTCAGGCTAAAATAGAATGCGCATGTCGTGTCATTAAGGAAAAATACCCAGAGAACGGTCGCTGGATAATATACTGCGATAATTTTAAACAAATGGAAGCCATAGCAAATATACTAAGAATCAATATAAAATATGTTCCAATTTTGATATACCACTCAGAGATGTCCCAAGCCGACAAGGATTTAACACTGAAACACTTAGAGAGCCAACCTGGGATAATAGTAAGTATAAGATGTTTGGATGAAGGTGTTGATATACCAGCGGTCGATGGAGCTTTGATCTTGTCCTCTTCTACAAATCCGCGGGAATACATCCAAAGAAGAGGACGAGTACTCAGAAAAGCTAAAGGAAAAAAGAAGGCGTTAATAATCGATACAATTGTATTGCCGATGCCGGATTCTAAGCATAGCGATTTTTTACCTATGGTGAGAAGTGAATTGGCAAGGGCTTGGGAATTTGCCAAACTTGCAGATAATAAAGACGTGCCGCATCGTTTATGGAGATTATGCGAAGAATACGGCGTTGATTTAAACTCAGACGCTCAATTGAGTATTTGTGAAGAGTTTGAGGAATAATTATGGAATACCAGGATTTGTTGAAAATCATAAAGGATATTAATAGAGATATAGGCCGACCTGAGTATGATGAAGTTCTAAGTACTGTATTAGCATTGGTTATGACATATCCTTTAAAGGACGATAGGTCAAGCTGCCAAGATAAAATAGAGCATCTAATTCTTCAAAAATTTGGGGGAAAATAATATGCAAATTCAGAAAATTGACATCTTTAATTTTGGGCCATTTTATGGAAAACATGGTATACAATTTCCGGAGAATAGCAAAGGAGTGCACATAATACGTGGAGGCAATGGACAAGGTAAAACATCATTGCAAAGAGCTGTGGTTTGGGGTTTATATAACAACGTTTATGATAGAATGAGAGAAAAAATCCGTGAAACTTCACTTTTGAATCAAAGAGCTTTTAGAGAGGGTAACTACCATTTTGGGGTAACTATTTATTTTACTCATGAAAAGAAAAGATGGATTCTCAACAGAAAAATGGAGGCCAAAAAGCACACCGATAAGAGTTATGATGAAGGCATGGTTTTAACTCTCGCCCGTGAAGGGGAACCTATTCAGGATGCCCAAAATGAAATTGAACGAATAATACCTCACGAAGTAAGTAGATTTTATTTCTTCGATGGTGAGATGTTAAGAGATTATGAGGAGCTTCTTGAAGAAAATAGCCGATCAAGATTATTAAAGAATTCAATTGAGTTGATAATCGGAGTTCCGCATTTTAAGAACGCAATAGACGATCTAACCGCTATTAGGTCTAAACTTGAAAAAAGACTTAGCCAAGCGATAAAGAATTGTGGCGGAAAAGACTATAAGGAATTAGCAGATGATTTGAACTTTATTTCTGAGCGTATCGAAGAAAAAAATGATATTATAACAAAGTTGAAAGAACAATTAATAATAGTTCAAGAAGAGATTAGCTCTAAAAAGCTGGAATTGGCAAGAATAAAAGACGTTCAAGAGATGGGCGAAGAGAGGCTAAGATTAGAGCGAGAAATTAAAAAAGAAGAGAATAATAGAATCGAAAAATTAAAGGAATTACAGAAATGCGCAGCTGGATTATATAAGACGCTTCTTATTCCTGTATCAGAAAAAGCGATATTAAGTTTAGATGAGAAAAATAAAGCATCATATGATAAATATAATCGAAAACAACGTTTATTAGAGAAAGCTGAAGTATTACAGAACGGAATCTCTGAAGCGAAATGCAAAACATGTGGAACTATACTAAACAAAGAAAAGCTTGATCAATTTGAAAATGAACTCAAAATTGTAAAAGAAGATATAATCTTATTGACCCATGTGCCCGAGCCAAATCTAGAATTCGAGCGTCACAAGAGTAGATTAGAGCTTTTAGCGAACCAAGCTTCGAAAAGAGAAGAGTTCGTAGATATAGATAAATATGTTAATATTATTGATGCAAAATTAGCAACATATAAATCCGAGTTATCTTCGATATTAGAAAAATTGAAAGGTATAGACGCAGATCAGCCTAGAAAGCTTGTATATGAAATTGAAAGTAGAATAAATGAAGAAGGAAGACTTCAGGGAGAGCTAAAAGTCCAAGTTGAGGAAAATGATGGCTTGAAAGAACTCAAAAAGGAATTGGATACAAAAATTAGAAATATAGATAAAAAGGAAATAAATAATTTAAATAACGCCATAGATAATGTAGATCCATTGATAAAAGTTTTCGAAAAAGCTATAGCACTATATCGGGATGATAAAAAACACGATATCGAATATACTGCGTCTGAGATATTTAAAAAGATCCGCTCAAAGGATACGTTTGATCATCTTAAGATTAATGATCAATACGGTTTGAGCATTGTGACTAATGAAGGAACCATTTTAGATAGAAGCGAATGGAGGTCCTCAGGGGAAGAACAATTGGTTGCATTAGCATTAATTGGTGCGTTAAATAAGTGTGCACAAATTAAAGCTCCTGTATTTATGGATACTCCATTTGGTAGATTGGATATTAATCACGGCGAGCGCGTATTAAGATATATCTCTGAATTGGCAGATCAATTAGTATTACTAGTAACCGATAGAGAGTTTAGGGAAGGCGATATAGTTTACCTCAATGGGAGTGATAAAAGTGACCACTCAATAGTATTCAGAAATGAGCAAGAAGGTTCAGCGATTTTGATAAATAGTAATAGGGGATAATTCATGAATGATGAATCAAATGTTTTTGGAGACGCACGAGTAATTCCAGCAAGTAAACAAGCAAAAGCTAAGATGAATCATCTAAAATCAAAAGGTCTTTTCAAAGACTTAGGTGATATTTGGAGATTGGGAGCAGCTCTTGGATTATTATTAGAAAAATCTTTTAAAGAAGAATTAGAAATGGAAACTTTTGAAAACATAAATAGCCTTGATCCAGAGGGTATCTTAGCTGCTACTATGATTGGGCTCTATCCGGATTTATCACCAAAGGAACGAATGATGTTACTTGTTGAACATGCTGAATGGGGAATAAATGAAATACATCGTATGGAGGAAATAGGCACATTAGATTTTACGAAATTGGGATTATAAGATAATTAAAAAGTAGATGAGAAGCATGAGTTCTGATATATTGGATATTAGATCACTAAAAAAGATCTGCAAGGCTTATAAGCAGATTTTTTCGATTATTAGCCCTTTCTATCATAAAAGGGATTTTGAAATCAATAAAAGAGGTCTCTTTATCTCCCTAGTAAAAGAGATGAACTTGCCTCAAGAACTCAGATCGAATTTAATCTCATCGCTTGGAGATAGTCAGATATCAATTGCTTTGCAGGAGCATTTGTTGGGAAATGAATCTGAGATAGCTCGGAATGAAATAAATGATTTTATATGTGAGTTAGAGACTATTTTGACATTTTTTCAAAATAACTTATCTCAAAACTCAAAGCACGAACTAAATTTGGCTATTTTTAAAAGGTTACTGGTTTATCCGATTCATATTGCTCCTGAATTTGAAGATAAGTTTAACTCAAATCGCTCAAAGGTGGAGCAATATCTTTTAGAATTATCTCAAAATGAACATAACCTCAGCAATCCGATCACATCTAACCAAGATAGTAATGAAGCTATCAGCATCGATGGATCAAAAAGTCCCAAAAAATTACCTGAAAATGCAAAAGAAAAATTGAGAATAGCATTAACCCAAGGTAAGACCTATCGAGAATGTGCCGAAACATTCGGTTGTTCATCCCAAACTGTTAGTTACTATGCAAAAAAATATAATTTAAATATATTAGAAGATAAATCAAATATCTCAATCGAACAATTACGAATAGCGTTGGATCAAGGCAAAAATTATCGCGAGTGCGCCGAAATTTTTGGATGTTCTATTAATAAGATTGCATATAATGCAAGAAAATACAATTTAAACAAATTCTCGAATAAATCAAAAAAAACCCATTTAACAAAGGAAAAACTAGAATATCATTTAATGAAAATGACACCAGCTCAATTTGCAAGTCAATATGGTTACAACAAGCAATATGTATATAGTAGAATGAGGGCGTTTGGGATCAAAAGTAATATTCGGCTAACATCAGATGAAAATGATGCAAAGGTCCTAGAAGCTATAAAAGAAACACCTTGTATTCAATTTGAAGATCTAATAAACATGAAAATATTATCTAGAGGGGCATTATCTAAATCAATTCAACGAATTAGAGATAAAGGGCTTATAGGATATGGTTATGCAACTAAAACCAATTTTCTTCATAAGTTGCACTTAGAAAGACAATCAATGGAAATAGAGCAGGAATTATTCAATATAGTGAAAAATAATCCGGGTATATGCGTAGAAGATCTATCTGAAATATTAAGGATTCCAGAAGAAGGAATTTTAAAATTGGCAAATAATTTAGTTGCACATGAGATAATACAGTTTGGTTATGTGGCATTGAATGCACATTCACTGATTGAGAAGGGTAATAATTTCTTTGAGGAAGGTGATTATAATGAAGCCATTAAATGTTATGAAAAGGCGCATATAATCGATAAATCACTCGAATGTTATTACAATAGAGGTAGAGCTTTTATCGCATTATCCCAATATGAAAAGGCAATCGAATCATTTGATGAAGTTATTAAAATAGATCCATTAGTTTTGGATGCTTTTTACTTTAAGGCAATAGCTTTAATGAAATTAGATAAATACGATGATGCACTTAAATATCTAGGTAAAGTACTCGACATAAACGCAAAACACTCATTATCTATTTTTAATAAAGGTATTGCACTTTATATGCTAGGCCGATATAATGAATCTCTTGAATTCTATAATAATATACTTAATGAGAACCCTTTTAATTCAAAAGCATGGTACAATAAAGCCCTAGCTCTAAAGAAATTGTATCTTTACGAAGATGCTATTCAATCCAATGAGAAGGCTCTTGAACTTGATCCAACTAATATTAAAATATGGAATAATAAGGGCACCATTCTTAATAAAATAGGCAAATACTATGAAGCTCTTAAATCATTCGATAAGGCGTTAGAACTATGTCAAGTAGATGCATATGTATTAAACAATAAAGGCAATGTGTTATATAATTTAAATAATTTTGAAAGTGCAATTATTTGTTACAACAAAGCAATTGATATCAACTCATCTAACCCATTCTTTCTATATAATAAAGCTCTCACTCTTGTTCGTTTAAATAAGATTGTGGAAGCCATTTCATATTATGATTTAGCTATAACCATCAAATCAGATTTTATTATTGCTTGGATTAATAAAGGTATCAGCCATGAAAATCTAGGTCAACATAAAGAGGCTATAAATTGTTTTGATAGAGTCATTAATTCTGAACCTTCAATACCTATTGTATGGTACTATAAAGGTAATGTCCTTATCAATGTGAATAGCTACCAAGAAGCCAATGAATGCTTTAGTAGGGCTATAGATCTCAATCCGATGCTATCCAAGGCATGGAATGGGAAAGGTCTAGCTTTAACTGCATTAGGTCTTTATTCAGATGCAAGGATAGCCTATTCCAGAGCGGAACGATCCGTTTTTAACTCAGGACTTATCTAATCTAACCTACATTCCTTATGTTAAACTTATAAACCTCGATGAGCACTTAAAGTTGGTCACTTGGCTGACGACGATGCGGCCCATATGGCCCGGCCACAGGCGGCGGACCCACGAGCACGAGCCATGGACCGTGGCAAGATGCAGCACCGCCGATGGGCTGTCCGTGCGGGGTTAGCCCAAGGCCCACAAGGATCGCAAAGCTGGAGACTGTTCCGTCCTCCGCCGTTAAGTCTCTGTGCGCTCTGCGACTCTGCGTGTTATTCATAGTTGTTCGGTGATAATTTTCAGCCAGTAATAAAAGCTAACCCGCCATTGCTTCCCAAAATCCAGCCCCCTTGAAAAGCTGCCCTCCAAATAGGCAAGCCCCCCCGACACCAGGCCCGACCGGCCTCCCGGCCCCCAGGCGGCAGGCCCACGCGGGCACACGCGCGCCCATGCGAGAGGCACGCACGAACGCCTGCAACATCAACTCCGCCATTAGGGCCATGTCTAGAGGAC
>DAIMDR010000056.1:0-9186 GCA_036725705.1 Syntrophomonadaceae bacterium
AACCCACGACTTCTACCGTGTGAAGGTAGCACTCTCCCGCTGAGTTACGCGCCCACATTTATTAACAGATTAATTATAACAGGTTTCACTGTTGCAGTGTATTATTCGGTCAGGAAGATATGAGGCAATGCTTCATCAATATTATTAATCGGTATGATTTCTACTCCGTCCCTGCGCAGGGGGTTGTTAACCAGGTTATCGGACGGGATAATAATTCTTCGTACTCCTGACCGGCAGGCCCCAATAGTTTTTTCATGCAGAGCACCGATAGGTTTAACCCGCCCCTGTATGGACAGTTCGCCAGTGATGGCAATGTCCTGATAAATAGGTATTTGCCTGATAGCACTGAGGATTACCAGATAAATGGCTGCCCCGGCAGAAGGGCCATCTACATTGGCTCCTCCGATTATATTGATATGAATGTCATAGTTTTTCAGGTTTTCTCCGGTTTCTTTGCGTAATACTGATGCAGCATTAAAGACCGAATCCCGCGCCATTGAACCGGCAGTATCATTAAAGCGAATAGTACCTTCTCCGGGTTTTTCAGCCGGAAAGGCAATCGCTTCTATTTCTATTAACCCGCCCTGATAACCCCAGGCCCCTAAACCAAATATTTTTCCTATGGCGGCTTTTTCTCCTACAGCAATTTTTAACGGCGGAGTAATACGGGCATGCAGAATAGCTTCACGCACATGGCTGCAGGTTACGGTTACCGGTATTTGTTGCTGCGGTTCGTTTAAAGCCAATGCATAAGCGTCTACTAATAGTTTATTAGCACTGCGGCCTTCGGTTATATATTGGCCAATTAGTTCTTCCACCCCTGGTTCAATGTTGATTTGCAGTTTGCCTGCCGATAGTTTTACTATTTCAGTTATCTGTTCGGGAGACAGGGGGTCAAAGAATATTTCCATGCAGCGGGAACGTAAGGCCGGACTTATTTCGGCCGGGCTGCGGGTGGTTGCACCAATAAGTACAAAATCAGCCGGAATACCCTGTTCAAATATCTGTTTAATGTAACGGGGAATGCGCTCGTCATGGGAGTCATAGTAGGAGGATTCAAAATAAACCCGTTTGTCCTCTAGTACTTTCAGCAGTTTGTTCTGCAGCAGCGGATCCATTTCCCCAATTTCATCGATAAACAGTATTCCCCCATGTGCTTCGGAAACCAGACCGGGTTTCGGTTCGGGAATACCATCTTCTGCTAATTCCTTGCGGGCCCCCTGATATATGGGGTCGTGTACTGATCCCAGTAAGGGATTGGTCGATTCACGCGGGTCCCAGCGCAGGGTAGTGCCATTTACTTCAATGAAGGGTGCATCTTCACGAAAAGGATTCTGCTCGCGTCCTTTTACCATTTCCAGTGCCAGGCGTGCACAGGTAGTTTTACCTACCCCAGGAGGGCCATATAGAATAATGTGCTGGGGGAAAGGCGTATTGAGTTTGGAAAGCAAAGATTTTTTAGCTGATAACTGACCAATTATTTCCTCCAATTTGGACGGTCTCAGTATTTCCAGCGCTGAGTAACTGAGGCTGGTGTTTTCCATCTTCTCCAGTTTGCCATATTTTTTAAGGGTTTGGGCATTTTCCGGACTGGGCTGGTTTTCTTTTAATACTTCCAGCTTGATATCACGCAGATAATCATTATATTTATCATTCATTTTCTGCTGGATGCGCTGGTGAATCTCTTCTTCTATTGCTTGCCGGGCCAGCAGTTCAGCTACTTTTTCTTCCATGCCCAGCAGCATGGCATCATAATCCTGTTCCGGTTCAATGCTCATAATCGTTGGATCCTGCTTTAGCAGTCTGTGTAAAGCCAGCAGCCGTTCTTCAATTTGTTCTGAACTCATCAGATCAATTGCGTCCAGCTGGCTGGCTTTTAATATTAGTCCCTGAGTGCCGTATAATCGGTCCAGGCTCTTATAAATTGATTCGATTCTCCAATGAAGCTGTGTTGTTTTATCTCGTTCCGGCCTTTTTGAGTTTTTGACCTCATATTGCACAATATATCCCCCTAAGTCTAATCTGCGGCTTTTACTATCACCACTATTTCAGCCTGAAGGAGAGGATAAACTTTAATTTTTACTTGGTATTCACCTAAATGTTTGATGGGTTCACCCAGGTCAATTTTCTTCTTATCAATATTTATCTTATGCTGTTCTTTCAAACTTTGAGCCACTTCTTTGGCAGTAACCGCACCAAACAGCTTGTCTCCTCCGCCAGTTTTAGCTTTAATATGGATAGTTTTCCCTTCCAACTGTTGCTGCAGTTGGAGTGCATCTGCTTTTTCCTTTTCTTTAAGTTTGCTCTGGCGCAGAGTCTGCTCTTCTACCTCCTTGATTCTGGTTTTGGTAGCTTCTTCTGCTAACCCTTTGGGAATGAGGAAATTACGCGCATAGCCATCGGAAACTTCCTTTATTTCCCCAACCTTGCCTTTTCCTTTTACTTCCTGCAAAAATATTACCTTCATCTATTAATCCTCCTTTTGCCTGTATGAGCCGATAATTTCAGCAATCATAGCAACTGTTCACCGCTAAAAAAGAATGTTGCTGATACCGGGATGCTGCGGGATGACTAATACGATGTTTTATCCACGCCAGTTGTCCAGGTGTTATTCCTGATTATAAGGTTTCTTTTTTAGACGGTTACTTTGATGCTTTTGGCTCGATTATTCAGCCATTTCAGGGTGAAAAATATTGTAATTGCTGTCTGAATATACCTGTTTGCGCTTACTTTTGCAGATATTTTTGTAAATCTGAGAGATCCCCATACCATTGCTCTACTTTATGGGATTCATTAATTTTCAGGGTTAATTTGGCTTTGATGGTAGCATCAATCAGCTGAAAGCTTACTCCTACCCGACGACCAAGTATGTAAGCTACAATAATGATGGCTGCCAATGCATCAGCTACAGCATCATTTCCCGTTTTGAGCAGTGCCTTAAACAACCCGCCTACCGAGTCTACCAGTTCGGCCTTTAACCATTCTATGGTTTTTAGATTCTTAGCCACATCTATTTCCCGACCTCGTCCTGCCAAAGAACCCACCCCCTTGTTTTTAAGGTTTCTTCGTAAAGGGATTATTTTCCTTCCCGGTTGTCCTCCAGTATGAATTAAGTAAAGCATTTGCTATCCCCGACACGATTTGCTGGCGAGATATAATTGAAAGTTTATTCGCGGATCGGCGAAGATGCCAGGGATGATGTAAAAAATGAAGCCCCCGCAGGGGCTTGCAAATTTATATTATTCGGATGTGTAGGGCAGCAGGGCCATAACCCTTGCCCGTTTAATTGCTGAGGTCAGCTGTCTCTGATGATGAGCACAGTTTCCGGTAATACGACGAGGCAGTATTTTGCCTCTCTCGGTAACATATCTTCTCAGCTTCGGTATCTCCTTATAATTGATACTTTCTACTTTATCAGCACAGAAGTTACATTGGCGTCTTTTTTTACGCCTTTCCTTCTTGATCAATTTCAGTTCCTCCTTTTCTAAAAGGGTACCTCCTCGTTATTGTCTTCGTTGCTGTCAACAAAGTCAACCTTGTCGAGATCGGTTTCACGACCTAAATTATCCCATGCATCTCCCGGGTCATTACTCCTGGCTGAACCCGTTTCCCGACCGGCACCTGCATTTCCACCTTTATCCAAAAAGCGCACATCGTCGGCAACTACTTCAACTGCTTTACGCTTTTGACCATCTTGTCCCTCATACGAGCGGATTTGTAAACGGCCTTCCACAGCAGCCAATCTGCCCTTGCCCAGATAGTTGGCACAGTTTTCTGCCAGACCACGCCAGGCAACTATATCAATGAAATCGGTTTCATCCCGATTAAATTTACGATTAATTGCCAGCGTAAATTTAGCTACCGCCACTCCATTGGGCGTATACCGCAGTTCCGGATCTTTTGTCAGGCGACCAATTAAGATAACTCTGTTCAACAAGGCTTAACCCCCCCTTATAAACCTTTAGTCCTCATCTTGACGAACAATCATATGGCGCAGAAAACGGTCGGATATTTTAATAACCCGGTCCAGTTCCTGAACTGTAGCCGGAATACCCTTGAAGTTCCATAAATAGTAAACGCCTTCCGTATAGTCTTCGATGCTATAGGCAAGGCGTTTCTTACCCCAGCCATTGACTTCCTCCACAAACTCGCCACCGAAATCTGCTATGATTTTCTGCAGTCTTTCTTTGGTTTCAGCAACGGTTTCCTCTTCCAGGTCTGGCTTAAGGATAAACATTATTTCATAATCGCGCACAGTTACACCTCCTCCCTATGGACTAACCCAAAAAGGGCCGGCTCCGCCCAAAGTCGGAGCAGGGATACACTTGATTATAACCTGATCAGGTACAAGTAATCAAGGTTTATGCTAAAGTATTCCTTTTATCAACAAACTTTTTAACTCTGAGAGCGGTTTTTCTATGATGTACGTTTCATTAAAAAGTGCCTTGAGAACTGCTGACTCCTGTTTAGTATTATTTTTAATGCTGATTATACAGAATTGTTGATTCTCCGGCATACCGCGAACGGTAACCAGATCCCCCGGACTAAACTGCAACGGTTTTACCAGTTTAAGATACATAGCTAATCCCACCTTTTTGAAGGTTGGCTTTTTTCCATATTATGTTGCATCCAGCCCAGATGTGATTTAATGCTGGTCTTTTTCCACTTTTACCAGACGGCGTTCAAATTCCATACGGGGTAACATAACCAGACGTTTGCATCCCTGGCATTTGATTTTTATGTCAGCCCCCATACGAACAACCTGCCATAAATAGCTGCCGCAGGGATGCTGCTTTTTCATACGGACTATATCTCCCAATTCAAATTGTTTTCTTTCCACTTTTCTCCCTACCTGCTATAATTTTATGCTTTAACCTTAATAGCCGGCTTCCCCGGTTCGGTAACCTCTCCAACCAATATCACCGGTATACCGTTTTCCGTCCAGGCATTTTTCAATTGGTCAGCCCGGGTTGGATCAACAGCTACCAGAAGTCCCCCGGCTGTTTCCGGGGAGCACAACAGGTCTCTGATTACCGGATTCAAATCCTTTGCAAACTGAATTCTGTCACCCAGGTAATCCCGATTGGTATATGCGCCACCTGGAATCAGTCCCATACTGGCATATTCCAAAACATCCGTCATAAACTTTATTTCCTGGCTGAATACCTGTACACTGACCTCACTGGCAGAGGCCATTTCATACAGATGTCCCAATAACCCAAAGCCGGTAACATCAGTGGCGGCATGTACGCCAACTTCAACCATAATCTGAGCTGCTTTCCGGTTTAAGGTTGTCATCCAGGTTGTTGCTTCGTCATAGGCCTCAGCGCTTGCCATTTCAGCTTTGATAGTGGTAGCAATTATTCCGTTGCCCAAGGGTTTGCTTAAATAGAGCAAATCGCCGGGCTGGGCCCCTTTATTGGCGGTTATTTTATCCGGATGTACCAATCCGGTTAATGCCAGACCGTATTTAGGTTCCAGGTCGTCAACTGTATGTCCGCCTGCCAGCAAAGCCCCTGCTTCCACAATTTTACTAAGGCCTCCGGCCAGTATCTGTTTCAATATCTGCAGATCTTCACATTGGGGAAAAGCAACAATGTTCATGGCCAGCAAAGGAACTCCTCCCATGGCATAAACATCATTTATGGCATTTACCGCTGCTATCTGTCCGAAAACAAATGGATCATCCACCATGGGAGTAAAGAAATCCAGGGTCTGAATAATGGCTGTATCCTGGTTTAAACGATACACACCGGCATCATCCCTGTTTTCGGTACCCACCAGCAAATCAGGGTGGGTGGGAAATTGAAAATCTTTTAAAATTTCTTCCAGGGCCCCCGGGCCCATTTTAGCTGCTCAACCGGCAGCACGGACCATTTGTGTCAGGCGAATCTGTTCCAATCTTCCCACCCCCCTGTTTATTCTTTAGAATGAAAATTCCTGCAGAAAAGCCCGATAAGCTTTATAGCTCATATATAAATCTGCTTTGCTGGTTACTTCAAAAGGTGAGTGCATTCCCAGTACCGCCGGGCCACAATCCACAACTTCCATACCATATCGGGCCAGGTACTGGGCAACGGTTCCACCGCCCCCTATATCAATCTTCCCCAGTTCGCCTACCTGCCAGATAACTTCATGCCGGGCAAATAGTTGGCGTAACCTGGCTAAATATTCGGGATTGGCATCATTGGAGTCATATTTACCCCGGGAACCCGTGTATTTGGTTAATACTACCCCGTGGGACAGAAAACTGTTATTCATTTTTTCAAATACTTCCGGATAATTGGGGTCTATGGCAGCATTAACATCAGCAGATAAAGCCGAACTGTTGGCCAGACACTGGCGAACCTTATAATAGTCAGCTTGTCCGAAACCATGCATCAAATCAGTAATCAGGTTTTCCAACAGTAACGATTGCAAGCCAGTGTTACCCGTGCTGCCTATTTCCTCTTTGTCAGCAAAAAAGCACATGGCCGTGCGTTTAACTGAGCCTGTCTGTAAAATGGCCTGCAGAGAAGTAAAGGCACATACCCGGTCATCCTGTCCATATGCACCGGTCATGCTGCGATCCAGACCGACATCTCTGGCAGGGAGTGCGGGAACCAATTCCAACTCAGCACTGGTAAAATCATCTTCATCAATGTCGTATTTTTCCTGCAACAGTTTAAGCACATATTCTTTAACCGGATTTTTGGCATCCTGGTCATCTTCCGGTCGGCTGCCTGTCAAAGCATTCATATTTTCACCTTTGATTGCCTCGGACATCTTTTTCTCCATTTGATCTTTGGCCAGGTGGGGCAGCAAGTCAGCAATGGTAAATACCGGATCGTCAGGGTTCTCTCCTATGGTAATCTTAATAGTTGTCCCATCCGGTTTTATAAAAATACCATGTAAAGCCAGCGGTATAGCCAGCCATTGATATTTTTTTATACCGCCATAATAGTGAGTTTTAAGAAAAGCCAGTTCATCGCTTTCAAACAGCGGACGGGGCTTCAGGTCCAGACGCGGGGCATCAATATGAGAAACTACCATATTTATCCCCTGTTCCAAAGGGTCCGTACCGACAATTATCAGGGCACCTATTTTACCTTTTTGTTCGATAAATAATTTTTGTCCCGGCTGAATCGGCTGGGAACTATCCCAACGAATGAAGCCATTTTTCATTGCTATATCACCTATATAGTTGATGGTTTCCCGTACGGTTTTTGACCTGTTTAAAAAATCAACATATTGATTACCCAGATTATAGGCCGCTGTGGTTTCTTCTTCATTCATGCGTATCCATGCGTTATTATTCTTTGCCTGATTATTTTCCTTCATAAAAATCAGCCTCCTTTATAGTAAATAGATTCCCGATATATTTCTTTATCTATGCACGCAGGCCAAACAGGGTTTTTCCCCAATTAAATACTTCCAATAACCCGGAAGCCAGAATAGAGTTATCAATGTAGCCGGTTAAAATAAGGGCAAATTCAGTTCCATTATCAGCAGCCGTGTAAATAAGCGGATATAAAAATCCCAATATCAATACCAGAATTAGAATATTTCGGCCTGCCGCTACCAGACTTCCCAGTATCGCATTCAAGCTGCCAAATCCCCCGGTAGAGATCAGGTTATCCAAAGTACCTATAAGCAGTTTTAACAGCTTGTTGCCCGTGAATAAAATTAGTAAAAATGTTATTATAGCTAATAAGCGATGCGCAAAAAATTTAGCAGGTGTAACCAATACCCCGTCTAAAGTTGACCAACCGCCTCCCACCGGCATGGTGGTATCAAAGAACGGTAAGTTATGTATAAAAAACTGTTCCAGAGCCGTTCTGACCGCCAAAGTATCTTCCAATAACTGACTAACATCACCGGTAAATATAATTGCAAGTAACAATGCCGTGAGCAGAGCTACGAATTCACCCAATACGATTACCAACCCATGACGCATACCAGATATAATACTGAAAATAATTATTGCTGCAATAACAATATCCAGTCCATTAAATGGCATAACCTCACCCTTTTAATTGATATTTTAAATAAAATTATATCATATCAATAAGTATCGATTAATATAAATCCGGATTGCATAGACCTATGTTTAAAGAAAGGTTTTAATGCTTAATCCTATCGTCACATTCCGCTTGTATTTGATATGTTTTTAGTGTATATGGATAATAGAGTTATATTGTATTCATATTTTTAAAAAGAGGTGCACAGGTGTCTGAATTTGAACAATTGGCTAATATTGCTACAGTAACAACTTATATAAAGGACTTCGGTATAATGGCACCGGTAGTTGCCTTTGGCCTGTTTGTTGTGCAAGCTGCCCTGCCGGTTTTCCCTTATGTTATTTTAGCCGCCGCCGGAGGAATTCTTTTTGGTTTTAAAATAGGCTTTTTCCTCTCCTGGTCGGGAGCCTTGTTTGGCGCCTGTCTGGCTTATTGGATTTGCAGAAAATTAGGATTTGAATGGGCTCAGCAGAAATTAAATAAGTGGTTTGGCTATGATGTGGAACGCACTAATGCCGGTATTGCCTTTTGGACTATCGTTATTGCCCGGGTCATTCCGGTAGTACCTACTCCCTTAATTAATGTAGCTGCAGCAGTAGGCGGAGTTTCTTTCTGGAATTTCTTTTTTTCATCAGCAATCGGCAAAATTCCTTCCGCGGTATTATATACCGGGTTAGGCCTGGCCTTGTTTAAAACCCAGGACATAAAACTGGCTCTAATAATCATAGGTGTAATATTAACCCTGGTAGCCCTTGGACGTTATTATGCCAAAGATTTCCTGTCCGGTCGTTCGGGGGTATAATTATATTTAGGTTATTAATGATAATCGAGAGGCGATATTTTGCCTTGACTGACAGATAACTTCTGGAACAAATAATAGGCAAGTTGGATAATCTGGAAACCGGACAGGTAAGTCTTATTGACGGGCAAAAGATCCTCGCAGACCGACAGGAAAAACTTGAAATAAGACAGGAATGGCTTGAAGCAGGACAAAAGAAACTTCAGAAAGATGTTTCTCTGATAAAGCGGTTACTTTTTTAGTAATGCCATATAACTCTGATTGGAGGGATATATTATTATTATTTCACATGTAAGATTGAGAAATTGGCGAAATTTTAGGGAAGTAAATGTAGACCTGGCTCAACGAGTAATTGTAGTTGGTCCTAATGCGTCAGGAAAATCAAAT
>DAIMDR010000057.1:0-9173 GCA_036725705.1 Syntrophomonadaceae bacterium
GATACTCTTGTTGGGGATGATATAACAGTACACCGTCCGGATCAAAAAGTGCTACATAACCTGTTTTGGCAAATCGGAGATCAGCATCACGGAGCACCTTTACCAGAGCCTCTTTATCAAGCATGGCTGAGAATTCTTCAGTATAGCTTGCTGCAACTATGATAAGATCCCAGGCTTCAACATATTCTGAATACTGAGACTTTTCCCGTTCCACAGTTTCATTGGGGTTTTTCCACATATAGGTCTGGAACTGGACTGGATTCACTTTCATATTTTCAACAAATTCCATACCACTAAAATCCCTGCCTTCAACCCCCGGTACAGGGTGCATAACAGCAATGCCTTTACTATTGGCAGCATACATATAGCCGGTACTGCCAACTTTCTGGGAGAATAAAACTTCTTTGAATCTGTTCCAGGCTTGCTCTTCGCTCATAGCACCGATTTTATATTGATTATAATAATATTCAGCAACTTGCTTATTTTGTTCAGCAGAAAAGCGCAGCGAGTTGCGAATACTCATCTTTAGGGTGTTCTCAAGCATTTGGGTTACCGATGTAGTTGTATTCAGGATCTCATTTTTAACCTGTTGTTCGGTTCTGTTTACCATAATAATAGAACTTGCTACTAGAAATAAAAGGCTGGCAACAACAATGATACTTACTACCATTAACAATATTTTTGCCCGTATTGTCTTTTGATTGAAATTCATAAATATTCTCCTCCCTATTTTAGTTCCTGACCCTGTAAGTAAGTAAGACATGCTTTTTTAATAAATATTTGGTTCCTCTTTTAAACATAGAAACACCTTGGTGAAACACATATAAGAAACAAAAATGGGGTAATGGAGCTTAAACTGTGTAGGATGCCGGTTATATTTACAAATCTTAAAGTGAGTTTTTATCAGTAATCCAGATGTATTCATTGATATTCGCTGACTGGAGGCATTATGTTATCAAGCAGCAAGATTAGAAGAAACCTAAAAAACAGTTTATTACAGGTTATTAAAGACAATAACGGAAAACATAACAATATATTACATAATAGGCCGTCTTTATGTAAAACATTTTATTGCAGACAGATATGAAAAGTCAAGCAGTTTTCTAATGCTCAATGGCGATACCATATAAATGTCTGTCACATTTTTATCACAATTATTGTTTATAATTAATGCAGATTAATTTGTTTTTCGAATATTGGTCAGAAGAACGAACACGAATAATAAGGAGTGATTCGTGTGGGCAACAAAAGACTTCTCATCGTGGATGATGAAGAATTAATTCGCGATGTTATTAAGGAATATATCAGCCGGGAGAATTTGGTTGCTGATGAGGCGGCTGATGGAATTCAGGCTTTACAACTTTTTAAGCAGTTTAATTATGATTTAATTATTCTGGATGTCATGATGCCGGGTATGGATGGTTGGAATGTGTGCCGTGAAATACGCAAGACCTCGCAGGTACCGGTAATAATGCTGACAGCCCGCGGGGAAGAATATGATAAGCTTCTGGGGTTTGAGCTGGGAGTAGATGATTACATGGTCAAACCTTTCAGCCCAAGGGAACTGCTGGCTCGTATGAAAGCGATAATGAGAAGAAGTGTCAGAGATGAACCTGATGATTATATCAGCTTAGAAGGCTTGACCATTGTATTCGATGCTCATAATGTTTATGTTGATGACCAACTGGTAAATCTTACCCCCAAAGAGTATGAATTGTTATCTTTTTTTGCCCGCAATACCAACCGGGTATTTTCCCGGGAGCAATTGCTGGATTTGGTATGGGGATATGATTTTATGGGGGATACCAGAACGGTTGATACTCATATAAAGATGCTGCGGGAAAGCTTGGGAGTTTATAGAAAATTTATCGTAACCGTATGGGGTACCGGCTATAAGTTTGAAACAGGAGGCCGGAAATGAAAAGTATACGGTTAAAGCTGTGGGCAGGCATGATGACGCTGGTGGTTATAGTTCTTATATTGCTATGGCTTTTTCAGATAGTATTTCTGGAAAATTTCTATACCCGCATGAAAGTTAACGATATTAAAGAAAAAGCTGTTGCGGTTACTGAATTACTGAATGAAGATAAAAGCGAAGATTTTCGTGACCGCATGGATATTTTGGCATATGAGAATTCTATGAGTGTTGAGCTGTTGGATATTAACGGCAATATAGTTTATGAAACTGATTCCTCCGGTGCGGCTGGGAAAATGCACGGGATGAGAAACAGCCTGCGCAGCAGTATCTATGAAAAGGTTCTGGCCGGACAGGAGTGTGCCTCAATTATGACCCATCCCCGCTTTGGTAATGAATTCATGCTTATAGGCTTGCCGGTATATATTAACCAGGAGTTAACCGGGGGTTTGATGCTCAGTTTTCCGCTGGCTCCCGTAAAGGATACTGCAGCTATATTACAAAGGCAGCTTTTCTATATATCACTCATGCTTTTAGCGGCAGCTTCATTACTGTCATTTCTGCTGGCCCGTACATTTACCCGACCCATAGTTGATATAGAAAAGGCGGCTGCTCAGATGGCTGATGGTGACTTCTCGGCTCGTATAGATGTGAAACAACAAGATGAAATTGGACAGCTGGCTAAAACCATAAATTACCTGGGGCAGCAACTGTCACAAATAGACGGGATGCGTAAAGATTTGATTGCCAATGTCAGCCATGAGCTGCGAACCCCTTTAAGTCTGATCAGGGGATATGCGGAAACCCTGCGGGATGTAACCGGTAATGATGAGGATAAACGCCAGAAACAGCTGGGAGTAATCATTGAGGAAGCTGAGCGGTTAAGCAGGATGGTAGACGACATTCTTAATCTTTCCCGGTTGCAATCAGGGCATTTTGAGTTAGATAAAAGCGTTTTCTCCATGAAGGAATTAACCCGCAATGTTGCCAAAAGATATGATTTATTAAGCAAACAAAGAGAAGTTTCAATAATGATGGAGATGTCAGACGAGCAATTGGTGGAAGCGGACGCGGCCAGAATTGAACAGGTTTTATATAATTTGATAAATAATGCTTTTAATAATACTGATGCCGGAGGAACCATTACCATTCGGGATATGGATAATGGTGATAGCGTAAGAATAGAGGTTATGGATTCAGGCAGCGGTATACCGGAAGAGGAAATAAACCGTATTTGGGACAGGTATTATAAAGCGGACAAAAGTACCAACAAAACGGTGGGAAGCGGCCTGGGGCTGGCTATTGTAAAGGCAATCCTGGAAGCTCATGGGGCTGCTTATGGAGTAGAGAGTAAAAAGGATGCAGGGACAACCTTCTGGTTTGAGCTGGGGAAGACTGCTAAGTGAGTAGACCCGGGGAACCGTCCGAGACCGCTGGAAAAGTGCTCTTATCGTGTCATTCTGAGCGATAGCGAAGAATCTCGTTGGCTGAAGAGCCGATATTACGGACTTGCAAAAGAGATCCTTCGTCGCCTGCAGCTCCTCAGGATGACATTTATGTTACTTTTTACATGTCATTCTGAACGATAGTGAAGAATCTCGTTGGCTTAATCCCAATATTACGGTCTTTAAAAGAGATCCTTCGTCGCCTGCAGCTTCTCAGGATGACATTTATGTTACTTTTTACATGTCATTCTGAGCGATAGCGAAGAATCTCGTTGGCTTAATCCCAATATTAAGGTCTCTAAAAGACATCCTTGTGTCGCCTGCCAGGCGCCGCATCAATATCAAACTGTTTGACTCAAAGTTTTCACCAACCTTTCAGGTTTTTATCATACTTCTATCACAATTACTTCCTATAATCAAAATGTAAGTTGCGTTAAATAATATATGTAAAGGAGTGAAGAGCATGCAGAGAGTTAAGAAGTTTATAATGGCGTTTACAATCCTGGCTTTAGTTGGCGCAGGAGGTGCAGTTTATGCAACAGCCGCTATGACTCCGGCAGAAATAGCCTCCGGATTAACCGGTAAAAGTGCAGAAACATTAAATCAGGAACGGGCAGCAGGCAAGACTTATGGTACGATGGCCAAAGAAGCTGGTAAACTTGAAGAATTCAAAAGCCAGATGCTGCAACAGAAGAAATTGGTCCTTGACCAGCGGGTAGCAGAGGGCAGACTTACTCAGGAAAGAGCAGATGCCATTTATAACTCCATCAAAACCAACCAGGCAAACTGCGATGGAACCGGAAACGCCAGGCTGGGTAAAAATGCCGGTGCCGGTCTCGGGCAGGGACAGGGAAAAGGCATGGGCAAGGGACTGAGAGATGGCAGTGGAGCCGGTACCAACCGGGGTGCCGGATGCGGATTTGGTCAATGTCAGAATAGATAACACCTTATAAAGGTATCTAAAAAGGGGCGGTTTAAACGCCCCTTTTAAATATTATTTTGGAGATTTTAGGAGTTTTCACCTGTTATATTTTTTATCGCCCTCTCCCGGGCGAATTACAAATGCTGGATTTTAGACTCTGCCTGCATTATATTACTACGCATGGAGGATAATGGCATTTTAGGGCGAATATGAATAATATTAAAATTATTCAAAGCAGGTGAAGGGTATGGCGATGACTCAGGAAGAATTTGATCAAACTGTATCTCGCATGGAGAAAGCCTGGGATAAAAATCCGTCCATGTATAAGTTTCAATTAATCCTTTTTGCCTTGCTCGGTTATGCATACATAGCTTTTGTTGCAATTATTGCTCTGGGTTCAATTGGACTTCTCTTATTATTAGCTTTAAGTGGCAAGTTATTAATCATATTTTTCAAGCTTTTTATTAAAATCGGAATTCCTGTTATAATCTTTATTTATACTCTTCTGCGTTCTTTATGGGTAAAAATCGATCCCCCTACCGGTATCCCTTTGAAATATGAGCAGGCCCCATCGTTATTTAAACTGATCTATCAATACCGCAACGAAATAAAAGGCCCCAGGATTCATAAAGTATTAATTTATGAAGAATTTAATGCCGCTGTTGCGCAAATCCCTCGATTGGGGCTTTTTGGCTGGTACAAGAACTATCTGGTTATTGGAATGCCTTTAATGCTGGCTTTGTCACCTGAGGAATTTAATGCAGTCCTGGCCCATGAGCTGGGGCATGTATCACGATACCATGGGAGAACTGGAGCCTGGATTTATAGAATTCGTCAAACCTGGGCGCAGTTAAACGAGAATTTCCACCGGGAGAAGCATTGGGGCTCATTTATCTTTGCAAAATTTTTTAACTGGTTCGCACCGCGTTTTTGGGCCTTTTCTTTTGTGCTCACACGTGTGGGAGAATATGAGGCTGATCAGTTGTCAGCGTTATTGGCAGGAAAAGAAAAAGCATCCCAAGCCTTGATTAACATCTCATTAGCAGGTCGCTATATTTACACCGAATTCTGGCCGGAAATTTATGCGGAGGCAGACAATAGTTTTGAACCCCCCAAGGCTTTCAATGTTATGCGCCAGTCTCTTGAAACCCCTATTGCAAACGAAAAAGCCTCAATTTGGCTTTCGTCTATACTGAACGAAATAACTGCAAGCAGCGATTCCCACCCCTGTCTCTCTGATAGGCTTAATGCACTTGGCCAAGAGGCACAAATTCCACCTCCGATAATAGAGAATGCCGCGATTGTATACCTTGGAGAAAAAACCATTAATCAAGTTATTGAGAGTTTGGATAAAGAATGGTGCAAAAATGTAGAGAAATCCTGGCAAGAACAATACCGGGATACTCAGCAAAAGCGTCAGGAGTTGAAGGATTTAAGACAAAAAGCTATGGCCGGTATGTTGAGTGCAGAAGATTATGTGTATTACGGTCTTCTAGCTGAGCGTTTTGAAGGGTTATCACTTGCCACAAAAATATTAGCGAAGGCTCAAAATTTGTACAATACCTATACACCGGCCTTGTACCACTATGGAAGGGTTTTACTTGAACAAAAGAACCCGGAGGGAATTGATTTTATCAATCAAGCCATGGATAACGATTGGAACAATATTGCGCCAGGCACCAGCCTGGTTTGTCAATATCTGATCGAGGTCGGAATGGAAGAAGAGGCTCAGGCTTTCTATAATAAGGCAACCATACGGTGGCAGGAAGTAGAGTTAGCCCAGGAGGAACGGGCCGTTTTAAGTCTGGATAGCAAGTTTATTGAACATGGACTCAGTGAAGTAGAAGTAAGTGCCCTGGTTGATCAGTTAAAGAACTATCCTGATGTGGTTGTTGCTTACCTGGCCAGAGTAGACGTCAAATATTATCCTGAGTATCCGCTATATGTCTTGGCCTATTCCAATCAAAGCAACCAAAAAAAGTTTTCAAAAAGCAATAATAATCTACAAACCAAACTTATTAATCAAATTTCATTCCCCGGGGAGTGCTGGATAGTTGCATTAACCAAGGAAAACCGTCAGTTAAAGAAAATTGAAAGGGTTCACGGTTCGCTTATTTATCAAAGGGTGAAGTGAGAGGGTAATTGAGCTTATTACTGCACAAAACTACGATTACTTTGGCCCTGAAACCTTTTCAACAACCCTGGCCCCCCTTACAAAGCCACTTTTGCAAAGTCTACTCCGGTCCTTTTAATCATATCCTTTACGAAAAAGGTTTTTTAAACCTGAAGTAAAGGAGGTGCAATCATAATGAAGAAGATCTTGATTACGACGGGGGTAATAATGTTGTTACTGGCTGCAGCGGTCAGTATATACAAAGTGATAGAACACAATGACTGGCTTGAACAACGGAGAATTGAACTGTTGGAAGAGGCGCTGGCCCCGCGTACAGCTGATTTGGCCGCCTACTCCTGGGCGGAAGCCATTAAAACCAGAAATGGCGCCTGGCAGTATGCCCTGATGGATGAAAACCTTCGTGCTAAACATCTTGAGGAGTTTGAGGCACAAAACTGGGTAACCGGATTTTCCAGTCCCTGGGTGGAAAAATATCGGGTATCGCGTGAATCCAAGGATGAGAAGGGTGATGTAACCTTCAAAGTAGAGTTTGATTGGTATACCAGCTCCGGATATGCCTATTCCAACACGGGAACCCTGACTGTCAGTAAGGTTCCTGACCAGGATAAATGGTTGATTACCTGCCTGGAGTTCAGTTATGAACCGGACAATTAAACATAAATAAAATGGCCAGGAATATAAAGAACGGGGCTTATCGGTAAACTTCCAGGATTATTGATAAGTCCCGTTATTTTTTTTGTCTGGTTGTCCGGGTTTATTTTTGAACCTGCCTGGCCGTTGAAATGATAGCAACGCGCCCTCCGCTTTCCATGAAATCCGAGACTGCTGAAAAATCCTTTTTTACATGTCATTCTGAGCGCTAGCGAAGAATCTCGTTAGCTGGATCCCGGTATTACGGCCTTTAAAAGAGATCCTTCGTCACCTGCTCCTCAGGATGACATTTAGGGCACTTTTTCAGTAGTCTCGAACCTTCCCCGTGCCTGCTCATCTTAGATAAGGAAGGATTACTTTAATAATTTTTTCAATCAAAATGAGTTCTTCTGGAGAGCAGCGGTTGAGAAGCTCATTTAATTCTCTGCTATCATTAGCTGTAGCATTTCCCTGGGCATTTTCGTAGGAGGTGGCATTTTCATTAGTATAGGAATCTTGACCAGGACTAGTTGTTGAGGCGGGTTGGGGCATCACTTTACCAAAAACCAAATAATCCAAAGATAAGTGGAGACAATTAGCTATGTTTGCCAGGACTCCAAGACTCATCTGGCGTTGTCCCCGTTCCAACTGGCCTGCATAATAAGCAGAAAGTGAAATCATTTCCGCAAACTCTTCCCGGGATAACCCAAATAGTTCTCTGCTTTCACGAATTCTTTGTCCAATCAATTTATTATCTATATAAGCCTTTGGTTCTTCCATGATGGTTCCCTTCCAGTTTAAAACATTCCTTATTTTACTCTAGCCAACTTTGGTATTAATCTTAATTTGCTATGGGCATATTATTTAGATTAGCTACAAGGCAATATTATAATAGAATATATAAAGTGTAACCATGCAGGGAGTGTTTTATATGGGAAAAAATGACGACCTGGAAACTGCCAGAAATATACTTAAAAACGCGGTTGAAATGAATATGAGCAAGGAAATTATCTTAAAAATCAGCCAAAAAATTGATAAATATGTCCTTGATTACTATGTTATTAATAGAAATGTGGATAAGCGGGAGGAAGACATGGATTCGGTATAGTGAAAACTAATATGGACAAAATGTTGTTGAATATATAAACGAATGTTAAAGTATATAAAATAAGTCACGGGAAAAAGTCAAAGAGCCTGGTGTGCTCACAATGTCTCCTTGGTTTTCCTTATATGGGAGGTAACATGTGTCTCATACTTTTTGCTTATGATTGTCATCCGCGTTATAAATTAGTGGTAGCGGCTAACCGGGATGAGTTTTACCAGCGGCCCACCCTGCCGGCAGATTACTGGATAGATAATAAAGAAATACTGGCGGGAAGGGATTTGCAGGAGGGTGGCACCTGGATGGGGGTCACCACCGATGGACGGTTTGCCGCGTTGACCAATTACCGGGACCCTTCCAGTTTTAAGAAAGCAGCCCCCTCGCGGGGGCATCTGGTACAAAACTATTTGAGCAGCAATCGTACCCCGGCAGCTTATCTGGAAACCCTGAGTGACGGGGGAGCCGCTTACAATGGATTTAATTTATTGCTGGGGAATCGTGAATCACTGTATTACTATTCCAATCGGGAAAAGCTGGTGCGGGAAATTTCTCACGGAGTCCATGGTTTGAGCAACAGCCTGCTTAATGTACCCTGGCCCAAAGTAACCAAAGGGATTAATGAATTAAGCAAAGCTCTGCAGCAAGAGGAGGTTGAAGTGGAACAATTATTTGCTATTATGACCGACCGGGAACTGCCCCCTGACCATGAATTGCCTGAAACCGGTGTGGGTTTGGAAATGGAAAGGGTTCTGGCACCAGCTTTTGTAATGAGTCCGGAATATGGTACCCGCTTAACAACTGTTATCCTGATTGACCGAAACAATAAAGTTCAATTTTGGGAACGCAGTTTTATTAATCGCCAGCCAGACAGCTGGGATGAAATATTTTACAACGTTGTAACAAGCCTTTGAGCAACAATCCCCCGCTGTACAGCCTTCTCCAGGGTTGTTTTCGCAGACAGGGGCGCAGACAGAAACGTCCGGGATCACTGAAAAAGTCCTCTTTTGCGTGTCATTCTGAACGAT
>DAIMDR010000058.1:0-1916 GCA_036725705.1 Syntrophomonadaceae bacterium
GGGACGGTTAAGCTGGTGGGAACCAACCGGGATAAAATTTATCAGGAGGCAAAAAGGTTATTATCTGATTCCCGCGAATATGAACAAATGGCACGGGCAATTAATCCATACGGTGACGGCAAAGCAGCCCGGCGCATTGCTAAAATAGTTTCTGAGTTTTTGTATGTTCGCCTGGGAGCACAGATGTAGTACGATTTTTCATTAGCAATCGCGTCATTCAGAACATAGCGGAGCATCACCAATCGCGGCATTCAGAACGCAGCGGAGCATCACCAATTGTGTCATTCTGAACGAAGTGAAGAATCTCGCGGAGCAGTCAGGAAACATAGAAGCAGAGATCCTTCGCTCCGCTCAGGATGACATATAAGGAATTCAGGATGACATGCAAGAGGCTCAGGATTACAATAACGGCATCTTGTTACTTATTTATTTACAGGGAGGATACTAATGTCCGAAATTAAGTTTGGTACTGATGGTTGGCGGGCAATAATGGCCCGTGATTTTACTTTTGAAAATTGCCGGGTGGTGGCGCAGGGTATTGCCGGTTATGTAAATAACCAGCAGTTGACTAAAAAAGGGATAGTTATTGGTTATGACCATCGATTTATGTCGGAGGAATTTGCGCGGGAATGTGCCCGGGTGTTGCTGGGGAACGGGATCAAGACCTATTTATTGCACAAGGCTGCACCTACACCGGTGACTGCTTTTGCGGTGAGGCTAAAACAAGCCGGCGGTGCTATTATGATTACTGCCAGTCACAATCCGCCCGAGTATAACGGGATAAAGTTTATCCCTGAGTATGCCGGACCGGCTTTGCCTGATGTGACCGATGCGATTGAAACCGAAATCGCTCATGTGCTGGAGTCATACAAAATTTATGAATTAAGTATTGAGGATGCCGCTCAGTTTGAATTGTTTGAAGAAATTGAGGTTGACCGGGACTATTACCAACAGGTTACCAAGTTGCTGCTGCCGGAGAGTTTTGAAAAGAATCTGATTAAAATTACGATAGATCCGATGTTTGGAGCCGGTTGCGGTTATCTGGATAAAATCCTCACCGGGCTGGGCTGCGAAGTGCGTACCATTAATAATTATCGTGATCCTTTGTTTGGCGGTTCTCTGCCGGAGCCTACCGATGAGAATCTGAGTGATCTGAAACGGGCGGTAATCAGTTATAAATCCGATCTGGGACTGGCTCTGGATGGAGATGCAGACCGGTTCGGGATAATTGATAATGAAGGAAATTTTGTCAGTGCCAATCGATTTTTGTCCTTGCTGCTGGAGCATTTACTGACCACCAGAACCTTTCGCGGGCCGGTAGCCCGTTCACTGGCTACAACTCATATGCTGGACCGGATTGCCCGGCATAACGGAATTAGTGTAATCGAGACTCCGGTAGGGTTTAAGTATGTTGGCGAAGGGTTGCGGGAAAAGGGTTGTATCCTGGGCGGAGAGGAAAGCGGCGGGTTATCGATTTTCGGACATATCCCCGAGAAGGATGGGATACTGGCCTGTTTGCTGGCAGCGGAGATGCTGGCCGGTACAGGAAAGTCCTTTGCCCGTTTGACGGAGGAACTTAATAAAAAATATGGTGCCTGGGATAGCCGGCGCCTGGATATAAAGGTTAAACCGGAGGAAAAGGAAAATATTTTAAGTAAGATTTCCGAGTATAAACCGAAGAGTATTTTAGGGGTTGGGGTAGAGTCAGTCAGCAGCCGGGAAGGGTTAAAGGTTGTGCTGGAAGACAGCAGCTGGATTTTAATCCGGGCTTCCGGCACCGAGCCCATGTTTAGATTGTATGTGGAGTCAACCAGTCTGGACCGCATCCGTGAAATTCAGGCCGAGGTAAGCAACGCCATAGCGCTGAAGTAGAGCCCGGGGGGGCTGAGGTGTCCAGGTGTCAGGGGAAGGTGTCA
>DAIMDR010000058.1:2016-9141 GCA_036725705.1 Syntrophomonadaceae bacterium
TGGGTTAATATGTGGTTTTGAAGGAAGGATTTTCGTGAAAGGTGACGAAAGTAATAAATTAAACAAAGATAAGGGACCTCAAAAGCAGGGGGCAGTTGAAATCGACAGACTGGACAATACTCTTCAGCAGGTTGTGGATACGCTGGAGCAGGGGCGGCTGGAAATCTTCGATATAGCGCAGGATTGTGATCAGCAGTGCTCTTTGCTGGAAGTGGAATTGGAAGAGCTGAAGCTGGCTACCATTCAGGTTATTGAGCAGGTGGAGAAAACCGAGCGCCTGGAAAAACAGGCGCGCTTTAAGTTGATGGAGGTCAGTAGCCAGTTTAATAAGATGAGTGAAGAGGATATAAAGGCCGCTTATGACGAAGCCCGCAGTATACAGGTACAGTTGATGGAACTTCGCCAGCGGGAGATTTACCTGCGAAAACACCGTGATGATGTTGCGGCCAGTCTTAAGAATTTTCGCTCTGTCAGTAAACGGGCTTCCAATTTATTAATGAATACTTCATTAGCTTTAAATGTATTGCAGGGAAATGTTAGTCGCATAACTGATACGATTGAAGATATACAACGCAAGCAACAGATGGAGTTGTGGATTATTGAGAGTCAGGAAGCTGAAAGGCGCAAGATTTCCCGCGAAATTCATGATGGACCTGCCCAGAGTCTGGCCAGCATGATTATCAGACTGGATTTGCTGGGGCGCGATATTCCCGGACAGAAGATGTCTCTTGCCGAGCAGATTGCAGATCTGAAGAAAATAGCTGCCGAAAGCCTTACGGATATCCGGCGGATTATGTTTGATCTGAAACCGGCTTTATTCCATGATAAAGGCCTCAGTTCAGCCTTGCGGGATTATTTTAATGACTACGAAGCCAAGTATAATTTTGATATTGACCTGATAGTTTTGGGCGAGGAGCGTCAATATGACCTGAGTCTGGAAATAGCGTTGTTTCGTCTGGTACAGGAAGCTATTACCAATGTGCGTAAACATGCCGGAGTGAATAAGGCCATGGTGAAAATGGAAGATACCGGTGAAGGCCTGACTATCGTAGTTAAAGATAACGGAGCCGGTTTTGATACCGGGAAGATTTCTGATCAGGCCGAGCATTATGGAATTATGGGTATGCGGGAACGGGTTCAGCTTATTGGTGGCAGAATTGAGATTATTAGCGCGCCGAATTCAGGAACTCAGGTTATAATTTTTATTCCCCTGGAAGGAGATGGGCATCACGAACAAAATAAGGGTAATAATCGCAGATGATCATGCTTTGGTACGAGAGGGCATCCGGCGTTTGCTGGAATTGGATCCCAATATCCAGGTAGTGACGGAAGTAGGTGACGGTCAGGGTGCCATCAATATGGCGCGCCGCGAACGCCCGCAGATCGTCCTTATGGATGTTAATATGCCTGGTACGGATGGCCTGGCAGCAACCAGGGTTATAAAACGGGAACTGCCCGAAATAAAGATAATTGCTCTGACTATCTATGAGGATGATGAAGTTGTAGATATGGTAAAGGCCGGGGTTTCGGCTTATGTTTTAAAAGATGTAGCCGGCAGCGAGCTTATTGACACTATCTATAAAGTAATGGCCGGAGAGGTAGTAATCCATCCCCGCGTGGCCAGTCGTCTGGTTCGTGAGTTGACCAAAGTAGAACGCCGTCAGGATCAGGTACGCTTAACCCGGAGGGAATACGATGTTTTGGCTTTACTGGTAAAAGGTAATTCCAATAAGGATATTGCCGAGACCATGTTTATAAGTGAAAAAACGGTAAAGAATCATTTAACCAGTATTTTTAGAAAGTTGGGGGTAAAGGATCGTGCCCAGGCAGCTGTTTACGCATTAAAAACCAATATGGTTATTCAGGACTGATATTTACAATTATATCTGGAATCAACTGACCTCCTTTTAGCATATTTATATAGTGTGCCGGCAGAGGAGGTTTTCTTTATGGTGTTGTTTCTCAAGGTAATCAGTCTGATTATATGGTTGGGAATTATGTTTTTATTAATCAGGGCCAGCCTGATTTTGCCCCGCCCCTATTATCGCAAAGGGGTTCATGCCTCTGACCGTAAAGCTGCAAATCAATCACGTTTGACACAAGTAGACGGTTCGAGACCGCTGAAATAGTCCTCTTTTGCGTGTCATTCTGAACGAAAGTGAAGAATCTCATTGGCATAATCCCAATATTACGGCCTTAAAGGAGATCCTTCGTCGCCTGCGCTCCTCAGGATGACAATTATGAGACTTCATCAGTAATCTCGAACCGTCCACTTGTGTCAGGTTGCTTTCCATTCTGACAAAAGACTGCTAAATATGCTATAATTTATATTTATAAAACATCTTATTAATGATAGCCAGAACTGTATACATGACTATTTCGCACCGGTTTATAGACAAATAACATCCCGTGTGAATAAGATTAAGTAAGATTTAAACCAGGGGGGCAGTTATGCAGAATTTTTTCATGGATATTCTGTTTCCGCAGAATGAGTGCTGTGTGTGTCGGGAAGCGGGACGCTATAATACACGCCATCCATGGTGTGACCAGTGTCAGCAAAAAATGGAAGTTCTACAAAATTCTCTGCCTGCCTGTGATTATTGTGGAAAGTATCTGCTAAATGGCGGCAGCCGCTGTGAAGAATGCCAGGCGGAAAGACCTCCGTTTAGTGTTGCCCGCGCGGTGGGACCTTATGAGGAACCTTATCGTATTGCGATAAAGGTGTTAAAGTTTCTGGGCCGCCGGCAGTTGGGTTATTGTATGGGTATCATGATGGCTGAGGCAGTAAGAAAAGAGCCTCTTTACTGGCCGATTGATTTAATTGTTCCGGTACCATCTTCAATAGCCAGCATGAAACAGCGAGGTTTTAATCAGACTGAAGTGCTGGGCCAACAAATTGGCAAGTGTTTGAAACTGCCCATAAATGCCGAAGTTTTATACCGGATTAAAGAGACGCCATCCCAGCGGGAATGTACCCGGGAAGAACGGGAAAGAAATTTATGGAGAGCCTTTGAAGTAAAGGATAAATCTAAAATATGTGGGAAAAGTATATTATTGGTCGATGATGTTTATACTACCGGTTCCACCAGCCGGGAGTGCACCCGGACTTTGCTGGATGCCGGGGCTGAACGGGTGGGGGTAATAGTCTGGGCTATTGGTACCGGATATTAAGCTTATTTATTCAGGTCTGATATGTCGTTTTTGCAAGGCAGGATGCTTCGCCAGCGCTAGCATGATCAGGATAGCATACTTTTTCAAATATATACTTTAAGGAGGTTTAGGGTGATGGCTGATTTGAGAAATTGCTCTGAATGCGGCAGATTATTTGCTTATCAGGGCAGGGATATTTGTACCCGGTGTATGGAGGGTGAAGACGAAGAATATATGATAGTGCGCCGCTATGTCAGGGAACATCCCGGGGCGAGTGTATTTGAGGTTGCTGATGAAACCGGGATTGAAGAAGAAAAGATACTGCAGTTTCTGAAAGATGGCCGTTTACAGAGCAAGGGCTTTGCCGAAGTGCACGAATGCCAGATGTGCGGACGCCGTATTACGGCAGGTAAATATTGTGAAAATTGCATAAAACGGTTGGATGTTCAGCTCAAGGAGGTACAAAGGTCCAGTACTGATAAAAATATACGGGATAAACGCCTAGGTATGCATATTAAGGAATAGGACCCTATATTTAAAATATGCTTAAAAACCTTCTTTACATATTGAGACTATAAGATAGTAAAATGATAAAAAACGATGTAAAATATATAAAATCTAATTTAAAGGGGCTAAAGCAGCTCCCTTTTTTATGCGACAATAAAGACAGATGAAGATTTTACGAGGTGGTTACTTATGATGATTTCCAAAACGCAATTACAGAGCATGCTCAAAGTATATGGAAAAGACAAGGGCGTGAACAAGGTTGATTCACCCCAGGCTGCCAAAGCCGCAGGGAAACTCGACCAATTGGCCATTTCCAGTGAGAGTAAAACCAAACAGAAGGCTATGCAGGCTGTTAAACAGGCGCCGGATATTCGTCCGGAGCTGATTAGTGATTTGCAGGAGAGAATCTCGACTGGAACTTATACTGTAAAGGATGATGAAGTCGCGGAAAAGATGATTGATCGCACTATTGTTGACAGATTAGTATAGGAAAGCGGTGAGCAGTATGCAAGACCTGCTGAATAGCTTTATTGAGATAATTGGTCAGCAGAATGATTTGCTGGAACAAATTTTAAAACTGAGTGAGGATAAACGTCAGGCTATTGTTTTAGGTCAGGTTCAGGAACTGGATAGTATGGTACACAAAGAGGGCATACTTGGTCAGGAGTTGGAGAAACTCGAGAGTGCCCGCTTTGTTTTACAGATGGGAATAGCTGAAAAATTGGACATACCGGTAATGGAGCTTACTGCCGGTGAGATCAGGCGCTTGACCAATGAACAATATTCACCGTTGTCAGCTGCTTTGAGTGAACATTTGAACAATCTGGAAAGACTTATCAGCAAACTGCGCAATTCCATTCAGGAGAATAATGAACTGCTTAAAATGTCACTTGATTATATAGATGAGATGTATTATCTGCTTAGTCCCGAGGATGACCCCGGAGTGTATTCTGATAAAGGCGCTGCCGATGTCCCCGGTAAACGACTGCAGCTTATAGATAAAAAAGCCTGAATATAGCACAAAGCGAGGGAAGACCATGCATATTTTTGCTGGATTGGAAATTGGAAAACGCTCAATTATGACTCATCAGTCGGCCTTAAATATTACCGGTCATAATGTAGCCAATGTAAATACACCCGGATACACCCGGCAAAGCCCGAATATCGTAACCAGTCCTCCCTGGCACACCCCGGTGCTGACTGGTAATTCCAGGGCAGGTCAATTTGGAACCGGCGTAGATGTTATCAGCATTGACCGTTTACGGGACCGCTTCCTGGATGAACAGATTCGTAATGAGACCAGGACTCTGGGTTATTGGGATTCCATGCAGGAGAGCCTGTCCCGGTTGGAAGTCATTTTGAACGAACCTTCTACCGATGGATTGCGCGGGGTTATGGATCAGTTCTGGGAATCCTGGCAGGACCTGTCGTCCCATCCGGAAAGTGAATCGGTACGCTCAGTGGTCACCCAGCGGGGGATGGCAATGGCAGAAGCCTTTAATCATACTTACCGGCAGCTGAAGGAACTTCGTGAAGATGCCAATACCAATATACACGTAAAAGTTGATGAGATTAATTCCATTGCTCAGCAGCTGAGCGATTTGAATAAACAAATTTTATCCATTTCCGTAGCCGGCAAAGAGCCCAACGACCTGCTGGACAAACGCGATTTGCTTCTTGACCAGCTGGCCAGTATAGCTGATATAAAAGTATATGAGCAGCGCAACATTGTTGATGAGTCCACCGGTGCAGTTAAACGGTTCAGCGGTATGATTACGGTGCAATTGGGAGGCCGGTCACTGGTACAGGGTACTGACTACCATCGCCTCGATACGCAGCCTGATGGCGAGAGTATGAATCTGATCGTCTGGGAAGACACCCGGGTCAAAGCTGATATTCAGGGCGGAGAACTGCGCGGGTTGCTGGATGTTCGCGGCAAGACCCTGCTGGAAACCGGCCCTTCAGAATATAAGGAAATAATACCCAATTTGATTAATGATTTAAACCGCATGGCCAAGACCCTTATTATGACCACCAACAATCTGCATCAAACCGGTTTCAGCCTGAACAACCAAACGGCAATTGCCGATGGTACTAATTTTTTTAACCAACCGGCTGACCCAACTGACCCGGCTATAAATTGGGCTGAGTTTTTCAGTGTGGATTTAACAATAATTAATGACCCGAAGAATATTGCGGCAGCAGCCAATGCCACCTGGGACGCTCTGGGTAATAAAATTAACTTTGGTGATGGGGGAATTGCCCTGCAGATTGCCCGGCTGAAGCATCAGGGCTATAGCGGAGCAGATACTTCTTTAATTCAAAATGTTACAGTTGACGATTTCTGGCGGGCAATATGTGCTTTTGTCGGGGTTGACAGTCAGGAAGCATCGCGTATGGCCAGAAATCAGGATACTTTGCTGGGTGAACTGGAAAATAAACGCCAATCACTTTCCGGAGTGTCACTGGATGAAGAAATGACCAACATGATTAAATTCCAGCATGCTTATAATGCAGCTTCACGATTTATAACTGCCATTGATGAACAGATTGATGTGATAGTAAACCGTATGGGCTTGGTAGGGAGGTAATAAATTATGATGCGGGTTACCAATAAAATGATGGTCAATGATACCATCAGGAATCTGAATACCAATACTGCTGCCATGGATAAATGGAACCGGCAGCTTTCTACCGGGCGTACCCTTAACCGGCCTTCCGACAATCCCGCCGGTCTGGTTAAAGCCATGCGCCTGCGTACCAGTATCATGGAAGGAGAACAATACCTCAGGAATATTAGTGAAGCGTTAAATTTCATGGATACTACTGACTCTGCTCTGGACAGCATGGGCAGTGTATTAAACCGGGTACGCGAATTGACCGTAAAGGCGGCCACCGGCACCAATGACAGCGGGGCTCAGGCTGCCATAGCTGATGAAATAAAAGAACTGGCGGAACAGCTGAAGATTCTGGCCAATACTTCCTATGGCAATAAACGAATCTTTGCCGGTACCAATGTTACCGAATCACCGCTGGCAGATGACGGTATGGGCAATTTAACCTGGACCGGCAATGATAATGCTTTTGAAATAGAAATTGCCGTAGGCATAAAGTTCCGCATGAATTTGACCAATGCCGGAACCGGATCGGAGAGCATGCAGAACTTTTTCGTAGAGGATACTTCAGCTGATCCGGTTGATTTAACTACTGATAATGGTATATTTGGGGTTTTGTCACGCCTGGAAAATGATATTCGCAATGGCAACTTAACAGAAGTTGGCGCAGCCTTAACTACCCTGGATACTAAAATTGAAAACTTGTTATCGACCCGTTCCACTATTGGAGCCAAGGTTAACCGTCTGGAACTGCAGGACTCCCGCGTAAAAAATACGCAGATATCCTTTACCGGCTTGCTCTCCCAGGTAGAAGATGCCGACATGGCCGAAGTAATCATGCAGCTGAAAATGC
>DAIMDR010000059.1:0-9126 GCA_036725705.1 Syntrophomonadaceae bacterium
AATCAAACTGAGAAGCCTTTTCAAATAGATTGGCAATATGCAGACATTCCCATACTTTTGGATCCAATTCCCGGTCTTCTTCGTAGGGACGAGGGCATATGGACTCCAGCTTACCCGGACTAAGGGAATCAGCGGTTGCAAAAAGGGTTACATCAATGCCGGCATTGACCAATCCGTCTGCCAGCAACCAGACAATATTTTCCCAGGGACCGTAATGACGCGGAGGAGTACGCCAGGCAATAGGGGATAATAAAGCTACTTTCATCACTATCATTCTCCCGGATAAGTTTTAAAGGCCGCAAACAGGCTGCGAATATGGGCGGCGAATCAGAATTAAACGGTGGTCTTACGCACATTACATATCTGCATTCCCAGGCCTTAAACGGCGACTCTAAAAATTGCTCAGCATGCATACCCGGCGTAACCGGGATATTTATGCCCACAGAAACATTTTATTATAGCCGCCCCTGATATTGTCTGTATTATAGCCGTTTATTAATAGGTCTATACCTTAGGTGGTATCACTTCCAAGGCCGGGTTAAAGGCTTAAATATGAAAAAGCAACGGCGAAAAGTTTTTATATTTTAAAACCGGCTCATTATAATTTCACAGTGGCTCTGAAGGTACAGATGTATCCAAAAGAGAGTCAGGGCATACGAAAGGGGCATTGGCATAAGAAATGATTTTGAAATTTTTTTATCAGTTTAGCTGCAGCTGTATTATAATTTAAGTATTCACCGGCAAGTATTTTTAGCGGCAGGAGTCAGAGGAACTGTATATGAAAAGATTAAAAAGGCGTATATTGGATGAAGCCACGGTAATTGGTACGGATATTTTAAAGGTTGATAATTTCCTGAACCATCAAGTAGATGTGGAGTTTTTAACTGAAATAGGTGCTGAATTTTATAAGCGTTTCGGACCGGAACAGGTAACGAAAATATTAACTGTTGAGAGCTCCGGAATAGCAGTTGCCTGCATGACCGCACCGTTTTTTAAGACTCCGGTGATATTTGCCAAAAAAGTTGAATCACGAAACCTGGTTGACGATACTTATAGCAGTGAAGTTTATTCATATACCCGGGATAAAACTTACCGGATACATGTTTCCCGCAATTATCTCAGCGCCCACGATAAGGTGTTAATAATTGATGATTTTTTAGCCAATGGCAAAGCGGCTCAGGGGCTGATTGATATAGTCAATCAAGCGGGAGCTGATTTGGTTGGCGTTGGCATTGTTATAGAAAAGGGTTTTCAGGAAGGCGGCAACCAGTTGCGTCTATCCGGGGTTAAGCTGGAATCGCTGGCAATTATTGCTGACATGAATGAGAACCGGATTATTTTTCAAAATGGAGATACGGATGCGGATTATGCAGATTAGGCAACGGGATTGTCGCCTGCAGCTCCTCGTGATGACCATATAGGATATTTTTTCAGTGGTTTCGATGCGGGTTAAACATACCTGTAACTAATCACCTGCCAGCGGTTGATTTTACTATATTAACCACCGGGCTAATCCTTGCAATGGGGTGGAAAAGAAGGTACAATAAACTGGCAAAGTCACGGAGAACTTCCGGCTTTTGCTGATTTAGAAAGATAATTTGCCGTGCTAGACGGGGAATTAGCGGTGCCCTGTAACCTGCAACCCGCTACAGCAGGGTCGAATTCCTGAGCTGAGGGCTTGCTTTGTAAGGTCTGCCTTGAATAAGTGGCAAAGAAGTTTGGGTCCGGTGCAATGGGACATCTTGAACCGTGTCAGGTCCGGAAGGAAGCAGCACTAAGGGATCAATCCCGTGTGACACAGGGCAGCCTGAATGGAGCAAACTGTTCAAGTTACGCTTGGAAAGCATTCTCGAAGCCAGGTGCACGGCATTATATTTAAAAAGACAAGGTCTTTAGTTTTAAACTGGAGGCCTTTTTGCTTTTTTTATCTTAATCTGTGCGAAAGGTGATAATTTTGTATAATGATATATAGAGTTTTAAATAGGGTAAGGAGGCATGGTTATGGCCTATATGGCATTATACCGGGCCTGGCGGCCACAGGGGTTTAGCGAAGTAGTGGGGCAGGAGCAAACTGTTACCGCCATCCGTAATGCAGTGCGGACGGAAAGACTTGCTCATGCTTATCTGTTTTCCGGACCCCGGGGAACCGGAAAAACCAGCATAGCCAAGATTATATCCAAAGCCGCCAATTGTGAAGAGTTGAATGATGGAGAACCCTGTAATAAGTGCTCCTCCTGCCAGGATATAAATAATGGCAACTTTATGGATGTTATTGAAATAGATGCTGCATCCAACCGGGGCATAGATGAAATTCGTGATTTAAGAGAAAAAGTCAGAATTCTGCCAGCCCAAGGTAAATGCAAAGTATATATAATCGATGAAGTACATATGTTGACCAATGAGGCATTTAATGCCCTGCTTAAAACTCTGGAAGAACCGCCTGACTCGGTTATTTTTATTCTGGCGACTACTGAGTCAAACAAGATTCCAGCTACGATAAGATCCCGCTGCCAGAATTATCAGTTTCGGCTCTTAACCTTACCGGAGATTACACAGCGTCTGCAGGAAGTAGCTGCAGTTAATGAAATGAATATTGAGGAATCAGCCCTGCAGTTAATGGCCCGCCGTGCACAGGGGGGATTACGGGATGCCCTGGGTACACTTGACCAGGTATACTCATATAAAGGACCCAATATAACCAAACAGGATGTACTTGAGGCTCTGGGGTTGGTTGACGATGTTTTTATTGCCGAATTGATGGATAAGGTCTTTGCCAATGATACTACCGGATTATTATCCTCACTGGCCGCAGCAGTTGGTCAGGGCAAGGAACCCGAACAACTGGTGCGGGAAACGGTGCAATATCTGAGAGATTTAATGTTTTATATAACTCTGGGGCGTACTGCCGAGTTAACTGTGGTAACCAATGATACCCTGTCAATATTGGAAAAACAACGTAACCTGGTAAACACTGATAAACTGCTGCATGCGCTTCGTTTTATGACTGATAGCGGACAAAAGCTGCGCTATAGTGAGAGTCAAAGGCTTACCCTGGAAATTGCTTTTTTAGAATTGGCGGCGTTATTTTCTGCTCCTACGGTGGTCGTAGCAGAAAAGACAGAAAAAAAGACGGCAACTGCTGCTCAGACGCAACCAGCACAGAATAAAGCCCATGCAAAAGCCCCGGATCCTTTGTGGGCAAAAATCCTGGCCGGAGTAAAGCAAGTAAAAGTACCTACACATGCTTTGTTATCGCAGGGCAAATTGCTGGGAATTAAAGATGATACTGCCTATATTGGTTTCCGAAAGGGTTATAAATTCCATAAAGAACGCATGGAGGAAAAAGCTAACCGGGAGATCCTGGAGGGGGTCTTAAAAGAATTATCCGGACGAACGATAGAAGTCCAGTTTATTTTTTTGGATGATGACCAGTATAATGATATTATTGTGAAGAAAGCCATCGAGTTTTTTGGTCCTGATATTGTAGAAATAAAAGATTAAAGGGGGATATAGAATATGAAGTTTAATCCGGGTATGGGTGGTTCAATGAAAAACATGCTTAAGGAAGCTAAAAAAGTTCAGGAACAGCTTGTTAAAAAGCAGGCAGAATTAGAAGAAACAGAAGTGGAAGCTGCGTCCGGAGGTGGAGCAGTAACCGTCAGAGTTAACGGACGCCAGGAAATATTATCAGTCAAAATTAATCCTGAAGTCGTAGACCCGGAAGACATTGAAATGCTGGAAGACCTGGTTTTGACAGCCGTAAATGAGGCAGTTCGTAAATCACAGGAAATGGTTTCAGAAGAGATGGCCAAAATAACTGGCGGCTTTAATATTCCGGGACTCTGATTTAGTTAAGAAGTTTATATACAAAAGCCCTGAGTATAATGCTAAAAGGAGGATACTATGGTCAGGCTGGCTCGTCCCCTGGAAAATTTAATTGACCAGTTATTAAGGCTTCCTACCATAGGGCCAAAAACTGCACAACGCCTGGCGTTGTATATATTGAAGCTACCCATCGATGAAGCGCGGCTAATAGCGGATGCCATCGTCGCTGCCCGCGAAAATGTTTTTGCCTGTTCCCAATGCGGATATCTTACTGATACTGATCCCTGTTCACTATGTCTGGATACGCAAAGAGATGACAGTATCCTTTGTGTGGCCAAAGAATCCAGTGATATCATATCCATAGAGCGTACCGGTTATAATGGCCGCTATTTTGTATTAAACAAAGACTTTCGCCTGTTGGGCGACTATATGCTGGATGAGTTGGATTTACAGCCTATGGTGGACAAACTGGTGTCAGGCAATATAAAAGAGGTTGTTTTGGCATTAAATCCTGATATTGATGGGGAAGTGCTGTCGCGTTATATTGCAGATATCGCCCGTCAATATCCGGTAAGAATTACCCGGTTGGCACATGGACTGCCGGTAGGCGGAGATATAGAATTTGCGGATGAAATTACCCTGCGTCGGGCCATAGAAGGGCGTAAAGAATTCTAACATAAATCAAACCCGACCGGCATATGTTTTCTATACATTCCCAAAGTCGGGAGGGTATGGATTGAAAATATGGACACTGATATGCAGGCGGGTATCTGCACTGATTCTATATGATGAATTTCAGCGACTGCCACCAGGCAAAACGGATGAAGAACTGTTAAGGGAAGCTCAGGCGGATTTAGAAGGAGCCGATAACCTGTTTATGAGAATGACAGAACCGGAAATGGTTGATTATGCAATTTATCAGCTTTATGCCGCCGAGAAACGCTACAATTATTTGTTTAAATTAATAAAGGCCAAACGGTTAAATGAACTGGAGGGGCGGCCATGACAAATATAATTCTGGCAGGAATATTGGTCTTGATTATCCTCTATGCTGTAGCCAAAGTATTTATGCAGCCCATTAAATTGCTATGGAAACTGGTAATAAACTCGGCTGTCGGCATTATTCTGTTATTGATTGTAAACTATGTTGGAGCCTACTTTGATTTTTCTCTGCCAATTAATATTATTACCGTTTTAGTAGCCGGATTTTTAGGGCTGCCCGGCATATTGTTATTAATTTGCTTTCAACTATTAATGATGTAATTGATTCAGACAATATAAGTATTTTTTAAAATGAGGCTTAAGCCTCTTTTTTGTTATGAACAGTTATTATATAATGTAGTAATTCAATATTTAGCAGCGGAAACAATGGGGAACAGTAATGTTCGCACGAATTTTATGGTATAACATAATCATTTAATGTGAGTATTATTTGTATACTTTAAGATAAATATTGACTCACAATTAACTGCTCCCTTATAATTATAAAAATCGAATGGCGGGAGGTGTTTATTTACGCCATTACAGAACGAACAGTTGAAGCTTATGTAGGAGAATATGCCAGCGGAAAAAGTGAAATGGCAATAAACCGGGCTCTGGAACTAAGTGCTCAAGGTCATAGAGTTACTTTGGTTGATCTTGATACAGTAGAGCCTTTTTATACATTAAGGCCCTTAAAGGAGTTTTTAGAAGGTTTAGGATTAAACCTGATCAGTTTTTCCACTCAGGATGCATTTGGCCTGGGAGAAACAGGAGCTATGCTTAACCCGCGCGCACGCTGGGCCCTATTTAATGAAGGCGATATTATTTTAGATGTTGGTTATGGCGTGTATGGAGCTCAGGCTCTCAATCTGGTAGAGGGGGCTTCTGAATCAAAGGAACTGCAGATTATTGCAGTAATAAATGCAACCCGTCCGATGACCAACTCACCGGAGCGCATAGCTGAATACCTGCAGGAACTGGGTCGGGTGGACGCTATTGTTGCCAATACTCATCTGGGTGATGAAACCACTTTCGAGACAATCATGGAGGGCAACGAAGATATTATTGCGGTGGCCAGACAGTTTGATATACCGGTGGCTTATATAGCTGTTGAGGAAAAACTGGCAGCACAGGTATCAGAATCAAAAAAAGATATTCCAATCAAGATTATTAAACGATATATGCCCAGTGCTATGTGGTAAAACAGGAATGTTTCACAGGAGGTGTTAATAATAAATGCAAACTAATTTAAAGGTTATAGGAGATACAAAAAAATCATTTTTAACTGGAAATGAAGCGGTTACCTGGGGTGCCCTGGCTGCCGGAGCAGAAATGATGTTTGGATATCCTATTACTCCGCAAAACGAAGTAATGCATTATTGGACTCGTCTCGCACCTAAATACGGGCGAGGATTTCTGCAAACCGAAGATGAAATTTCAGCCGGTTTTACGGTTTGCGGAGCTGTTCAGGCAGGAACTAAAGCTTTTACTGCTACTGCCGGACCAGGAAATGTACTAATGCAGGAACCGTTTGGTATGGCAGAAGCTATGAGATTACCGTTATTTGCGGTTATTCAGCAAAGAGGCGGGCCCTCATCCGGAACCGTAATTTATTCACAGCAGGAAGTAGGCTTAACTACTTATGGCGGAAACGGTGAAGGCCACCGGATTGTATATTCAACCGCAACTCATCAGGAAATTTATGACTATACCATAAAAGGGTTTAATGTTGCCTGGAAATATCGTTTTCCTACCTTCCTGCTGGGAGATGGATATCAGGCCAAAATGAGGGAACCTCTGGAGATGTATGAACCGGAACAACGGGGAATCGAACTGGTTCCAACTTATCCCTTGATCGGGCTGGAGGGTCATATCGGGGAAAACAGGGACCCGCAACATTTATGTAACATATACAGCCTGGAAGAAGAGCTTTATGAAGTAGTACTGCGATTTGCAGAGGAATACGAAAGAATCTCTCCCGAGCTGGTTGAATACCGGGAAGACCAGTGTGATGATGCTGACATCATTATTCTATCCCACGGAGTTGTATCGCGGGCAGCAGATGATGCAGTCAAAGCCCTTCGCGCCCAGGGAATAAAAGCTGGCAGTTTCAGGCCAATTACCCTGAGGCCTTTCCCGCAGGCTCAGTTAAGAGAAGCGATTGCCAGAAGCGGAGCCAAAAAAATGCTGATTGCTGAATCGGCTTACGGTCAACTGGATCGCATCACCAAACAGGAGATCTACGGAGAAACGATTAAAATAGAGACTCTATTTAAACCGGGCGTTGGTATTATTGATTACGATATTATCAGTAAAGTTAAAAGCATACTGTAATAGGAAGGGGGCCGTTTATAAATGATTACACCAGCTGTACCCAAATCATGGTACCTTCCCTCCAAGCCGCATAAATTTTGTCCGGGTTGCGGACATGGGATTGTGCTGAAAGCTTTGGGAGAAACCATAGATGAACTGGAGATTCAGGACAATACCATATTTGGTTGTGATATAGGATGTTCGCTTCTATCCTGGGATTTCTTTGCCTGTGACTCAACCCAGACCCATCACGGCAGAACTACTCCGGTAATGGTAGGAATTAAAAGATCCAGACCGGAATTAATCACCATTGGATACATGGGGGATGGAGGTGGTTATTCAATAGGTTCACAGCACCTGCTGAATGCTGCCGTCAGAAATGATAAAGTTACTTTAATTCTCGTAAACAATACCAATTATGGAATGACGGGCGGGCAGATGGCCCCGACCACCCTGCCAGGACAAAAAACTGAAACCACACCCTATGGACGCGACCCGGAATTAACTGGTTATCCTACCCGGGGACCGGAGTTTCTTGCGGAACTTACTCCTGACGGGGCTTATATAGCCCGGGCTACGGTTTCCAAATACAAACAGTTAAAAAGATTTTTACGCAATGCGCTACGAAATCAAATGGAAGGCAATGGCTTCTCTTTTGTGGAAGTATTATCAACCTGCCCAACCAACTGGAGAACCAATGCTCAGCAGACCTGGCGTTTTCTGGAAGACGAGATGGAGCCTTACTTCCCGGTAGGAGAACTTAAGAGTCCTTTTGGTAAGGGAGGCGACAAATAAATGGCTTTAGTTAAAATTGCCCTTGCCGGTGAAGGCGGTCAGGGAGTACAATCAGTAGCAGAAATTCTGGCCGAGGCGGCTTATGATGAAGGAAAACAGACTATATACATTCCCAACTTTGGACTTGAACAGCGGGGTGGAGTATCCATTGCATTTATCCAGGCCAGTGATGAACGCATTGGTGCCCCCAAGTTCAATAAAGCTGATGTAGTGATAGCTTTAAGTGAAAGAGCAGTTAGTCGTACGGCGACATATTCTGATAGCAATACCCTGTTTGTTTACGATGCCGGGTTTAAAGTGGGTGATGAGGATTTCCCGCGGGAGTATAAGCAGATTATTGGTCTGCCCGCTCTGGAAACAGCTAATAAGGAACTGCATCCCCGGGTTTTTAACATTATTATAATGGGTGCAGTAATTGGCTTAACTAATGTGGTCAACTTTGAATCAGCCAAAAATGCTTTGGAAAACAAACTGGGACATAAATTTGAGAAAAATCCGGAACTGCGGGACCTGAACTTCCGGGCTCTGGAGATGGGGAAACAGATGGCAGAAAGATCTCTGCAGGAAGGGGGGGCTAAATAATGACCGGGACTAAACCAATGGAAGTGCTCTCAACTCCAATGGAGAAAGCTGTATTTCATATATTCCCTGCTTATTGCAAAGGATGTGGTTTGTGTAAAGAAAAATGCCCCAGCGATACTTTAATGTGGTCAGAAAAGTTAGGTGTATATGGTACCCCGACAGTAAAGCCTAAAGACGAGGATAGTTGTATAGCCTGCAAGATATGTGAAATGGTTTGTCCGGACGCAGCTATATTTATTGAAAAAACCCGCAAAAAAGCTCAATAATCATAATCGGGAAATAGTTATCGGGACGGTTTTATATGTATTTTGAAGGGAGCAGAAAAAAGATTTCTGCTCCCTTTATTAATAAGTATGGCTGAATGATAAATCATACTAATACATTTGTGAGGTAGATGGTTAAAGTAAAGACATCCTTAGCAGAGTAAAATAAACCGGATTGCATTAAGTTATACAAAAAAGCAGATATACAGTTGATTTTCACTAAAAACAGCTATATAATGTACAAGGTTGCGCTCGTCAGGGTACAACCACTGTTATTACGCTTCGCCAATCATTATAAAAATACTTGACACGGTAAAATGGGCGTGATAATATAGATTTTGCGCTGCGGGAGACCGCGGAGCGAAAC
>DAIMDR010000060.1:0-9095 GCA_036725705.1 Syntrophomonadaceae bacterium
TGGAAATGCAGGAACTACGTAACCGTCCTATTGGTGATTTATCCGGCGGGGAACGTCAGAGAGTGTTGGTAGCCCGTGCTCTGGTTGCTGACCCGATTATTCTCTTGCTGGATGAACCCACCGCCAGTGTGGATAGTCATTTCCAGGCAACCTTTTATGAATTGCTGGAAAGGCTGAGCAAGACTATGACAATTGTACTGGTTTCACATGATATCACTGCCATATCTACTTATGTTTCAACTATTGCCTGTCTGAACCGTACATTGCATTATCAGCATAACAAGGAACTGACTGTTGAGATGATAGAACATGGCTATAATTGTCCGGTGGAATTAATTGCTCACGGTATACCCCACCGGGTTTTACATGCACATGATGGGGTGGTGGGTTAATTGGAATTTTTACAGTATGATTTTATCCGAAATGCTTTAATAGTAGGATTTCTGGTCAGTATCGCCTGCGGGGCAGTGGGTACTTATGTGGTGGTAAAGCGTATCGCTTTTATCAGTGGCAGCATTTCGCATACTGCCTATGGTGGTATTGGCCTGGGTTATTTTTTAGGGATAAATCCCATGGTGGGGGCAACATTTTTTACCTTATTTTCAGCCCTGGCTATGGGTGAAGTAAGTCATCGTTTGAAAGACCGTGAAGATACTGTAATCGGTATTATGTGGGCTATAGGAATGGCTTTGGGAGTAATATTTGTGAAAATGTCACCAGGATATACGGCGGATTTAATGAGCTATTTATTTGGGAGCATACTTACTGTGCCGCAAGGTGAATTAATCCTGGTTTTGATTCTGGATATTGTAATTCTGCTAACCGTGGGTTTATTTCATGATCAGTTCACCATGGTAGCCTTTGATGAAGAATTTGCCGAGGTAATTGGAGTTTCCACCCGTTTTTACAACGGTTTGCTGCTTTGTCTGATTGCTCTGACCGTAGTAGTTATGATTAGGGCGGTTGGAATTATTCTGGTGATTGCTCTGCTTACCATACCTCCTTCGATTGCCGGACAGTATACGCGCAGTATGGTTTCCATGATGGGCTTATCGGTTTTGCTGGGGGCAGTTTTTACCACCGGAGGACTATATTTATCCTACCTGTTTGATTTACCTTCGGGAGCAACCATTATATTATTGGCTGGGGTCGGGTTTTTTCTATCACTGTTGTTAAAAAATGTTACTGACAAAATTGGGCAGAAAAAGCAGTGGGATATGAGAAGACTGGAGAGTTAAATCGGTTTATTATTAATGAATTTGATTGGCTTTCTGACTATACCTGACTTATCAGCAAATATCTCCTGATATTGGTATAATATATATTAAGGAACTAATGTACTATTAACGGAGTCCTATTGGGAGGTGTGTTGATGGAAACCAGAGAATGTTTAAAAAGTCGGCGCAGCATTCGGCGTTTTACGGGGCAGGATGTAACTGACGAAATGTTAAAGGAATTGTTGGAGGCGGTACGCTGGGCACCGTCCTGGGCGAATACCCAGTGCTGGGAATTAATAATTGTGCGTGAACCGAAATCAAAGCAGCAACTGGCGGATATGCTGGAAGAGAATAATCCTGCTTTCAAAGGAGTAGTGGAAGCACCAGTAGTTTTTATTATCTGTGCCCGTCGAGGGCTGGCCGGGTTTAAAAAAGGTGAAACTACCACCAATAAGGGTGACTGGTTTATGTTTGATACCGGCATTGCTGCACAAAATCTTTGCCTGGCTGCCTGGGATATGGGATTGGGAACCGTACATGTAGGAAATTATGACCATGCCCGGGTAGATGAATTTTTGGGTTTGCCTGCGGGAGTCGAATCCGTTGAAATAATTCCGGCAGGTTTTCCGGCCAAAGAGGGAAAGGCCCCGCCGCGTAAACCGCTGGACGAGTTTGTATTTAATGAACGCTACGGGCAAAGTATTGAATGACCGAACAGTAAAAAACAATAATTACCAGTTGTTTTGGTCATATTCGAACCATGCTAAAAATAGAATAATTAAAAATGAAAAAGCCTTTTATGGCTTTTTCTATTTATTAATCAGATTAACTTCTGGCAACAGGGGGTAGGGTGTGCTTAAAAAACTGTTGATAATTACATTGATAATGGGGCTTTTAACAGGTGACTGGGGAGGAGTAGTTTGGGCAGCAGAAAAAAACACCGGTAGCAAGCCCGTTATTATTGATCGAACCGATTACCCGGTACTATATTTTAGCAATCCAAACTTACAGGGGGAAGCCGTATGGATGGCTCAGGCCAGGCTTCAGGAATTAGGGTTTGAGGTAGAAAAGAATGGCCAATATAATCTGTCTACTGCCAAGGCAGTCAGGCTGTTTCAGACAGCTCATGGGTTGAAAGAGGATGGTGTTATAAACCGGCAGGTCTGGGAGGTGTTACAGCAGGAAGAGATGGAAAAGACCTGTCTGACAGACGAATCAAAAAAAACACAGGAAAAACGGGTAGCTATTGTAATTGATGTGGCGGATCGCACTTTGGTATTATATGAGGATTACCAGGAAGTGGCTCGTTTCCCGGTAGCTGTAGGCAAATCATCGACTCCTACACCCCTGGGGGAATGGAAAGTAGTGCATAAATCATTAAACTGGGGAAACGGATTTGGCACCAGATGGATGGGGCTGAATGTTCCCTGGGGAATTTTTGGAATACACGGTACCAACAAGCCCGGTTCAATTGGTTCTTATGCTTCCCATGGCTGTATACGCATGTTCAACCGTGATGTGGAAAAATTATATCCCCTGGTCCCGATGGGAGCCAATGTTAAAATCGTCAGAAACGGAAAAATAGAGGCCGGCAATTTTAAACCTGTAAACATGAAAAAAGGCTCCAGCGGCCAAAAGGTTGTATTTGTTCAAAGTAGATTAAGCGATATGGGAATAATCTTTGACCGGGCTGATGGCCGTTATGGCAGCATGACAGAACTGGCGGTAAAATATTTTCAAGCCTGGCATCTGTTGCCTGTAACCGGAGAGATGAATGATGAAACCTATGAGGCCATGGGGATGATTCCCGCCAGTTGATTTGTATAAGCTAAAGTTGATGATATCAGGCAATCGGTTTTGATCCGGCTGCCTGATTTTTATTTTTCTCAGGTTTCAGATTTGCAGGTTGTGATACAATTATCCTGTAGTGAAGGTTAAGAATGTACTGCAGTCAGATGCTAAAACTTTTCAACTTATATTTCAGTATGCAAAATAAAAGCTGTTATATTTATTATTAGTGCGATATTATTAACTACCGGGGTTAGGATATTATCTGCTTCCTCGGGTATAATACGGTGGAGGTGAATGTGTGGCAGTTGAAGATACCAGTTTGACAGATCTGCTTAGCGAACGCAATTATTCGGAAATAAGGGAATTTTTGTCCCAGTATCCGGTGCCTGATATAGCTGATATGTTATTGGAGGTAAACCGTTCAGACCGGGTAATATTATTTCGCCTGTTGCCTCGATCAATTTCCTCGGAAGTATTCTCATATCTTAAATCAGAAGATCAGAATGAATTATTAAAGGCTTTGTCTGAAGAAGAAACCCGTAATTTATTGGTTAACCTGCGTCCTGATGACCGCACCGTGTTATTTGAGGAATTACCGGGACGGGTAACGCAAAAATTGCTTAATTTACTGACTCCGGAGGAATTGAAGCAAACCAGACAGTTGCTGGGTTATCCGGAGGAAAGCGTCGGCAGGCTTATGACGCCTGATTATGTGGCAGTTCGTCCACAATGGACCGTAAAAGAGGCTCTTGATCATATTCGTTTAAAATGCAGAAATACTGAAACATTGAATTCGGTATATATTACTGATGAAAACTGGCTATTAACCGATACCCTGGATTTACATCGCTTCATACTGGCTTCACCGGATCATAAAGTTGAGGAATTAATGGATAAAACTTTTGTCAGTATAAATGCCTTTGAAGACCGGGAAGCAGCCGTACATGCCCTGCAAAGATACGACGTTATTGCGTTGCCGGTAGTTGATTCTGATGGGATACTGCTGGGAATAGTCACATTTGACGATGTCATGGACGTTGCTGAGGCTGAGGCAACCGAAGATTTTCACAAGGGGGCTGCAGTCACGCCGTTGAAAACCGGATATCAGGAAACCAGTATCTGGGAATTATACAGTAAGCGTATTGTGTGGTTACTGACTCTTGTTTTTGTAAATATGATTTCCATGGAGCTAATGTCCAGCTATGAAGAAGTTTTGGCTGCAACAATAGCACTGACTTTCTTTATTCCCATGTTAATTGGCAGTGGGGGTAATGCGGGGGCACAGTCAGCTACTTTGATGGTACGTGCTCTGGCAACTGGTGATATCGAAACCAACCAATGGCTGGTTACTTTGGGCAAGGAAATGGCTGTAGGAGCATCGCTGGGATTAACCATGGGCGTAGCTGGATTTTTCTTAGGCTGGTTTAAAGCTGGATGGGATATTGCTTTGATTGTAGGGTTGACCATGGTAGCAGTTGTTATTGTTGCTAATATGATTGGTGTACTGTTACCTTTTCTGCTGACTCGTTTGAATCTGGACCCGGCAGTAGCCAGCAACCCTTTAATTGCATCACTGGCTGATGTAGCCGGTTTGTTTATATATTTTATTATTGCCACCTGGATTTTAACCTCGGTATTGTAAAAATAGATGGTTGTCTGAAAAAGTTATTCCCGGTCAGGAATAACTTCAAAACCCAGATCATCAATAGTATTGATAAGGGTGGCCAATTCAACCTGGCTTTCATTAAAATCTATTTCAACCTTACCCTCCTGATGCAAGGCAATTGCCTTTTTTACACCGGTGATATTGTTTAAAGCCGTTTCGATACTCATTTTACAACGCTGACAGCTCATACCATCTACTTTTAATTCCTTGTGCATAGCGAAACCTCACAGTTAGTATTTTTTATATCATACCTGAAATATCTATAAAATATAATGATATTAAAGGAATAATTTACAAAGCAGTAGAATAAGAATAAAAAAGTGCAGAAATTTATCAGATTATGTCATTTCTAAGTTTGCAGGGAGGTAACTTTTATGGCTGATGAAATCCAACTGGTAGTTTTTACATTGAAACAAAATGATGCCATATGCGAATATGGAGTACCCATTACCAAAGTGCAGGAAATAATTCCTATGGCTAATCCAACCAGGTTGCCTCAGGCGCCTGATTTCGTAGAAGGAATTATCAATCTACGCGGGAGAATAATTCCCATTATTGATTTAAAAAAACGCTTTGATATGGGTGCTTCAAATATTACCGCCGAGAGTCGCAGTGTAGTTGTTGAAGTTGAAGGACAAACTGTAGGTATTATTGTTGATGAGGTAAGTGAAGTTTTGCGTCTGGCTGCGGATAGCATTGAATCACCTCCTACGGTAATGGGGGGAATTACTTCCGAATACCTGACCGGAGTTGGGAAGTTGCAGGACCGGTTATTAATACTGCTGGATATGGACAAAATATTTTCTGAACAGGAAAAAAGAGAGTTGCTCCTGGTGGCCAGGGAATAAAAAGTTAATATAAATGCTCTGATATCATAACTGGTGTCAGGGCTTTTTTATTTTGGGCGTATAATAAGGTAAACTTATATCATAAGAAGGTGATAGATATTGATGATAGGTGTTGATCTGGTTGATATCGACCGTATACAGGAGGCGATTGAAAGAACGCCCCGATTTCTGGAACGGGTGTTCACTCCTGCCGAGAGGGAGTATTGTCAGCGTAAAACCAATCCTTACCCATCTCTGGCAGTTCGATTTGCAGCCAAAGAAGCCGTTAGAAAATTAGGAGAGCAATATTCCAAAGGGATACGATTTCATGATATCGAAATAAGAAGTAATGATCAGGGTCGCCCTTATATTTTATTACATGGCCTGGCATGGCAGCGCAGTCAGGAGGCAAACATTACTCTGGATGTCAGTTTGTCCCATTCCCATAATCAGGCCATAGCCACGGTAATAGCTACGAGGGGAGTGTTGGGATGAAAATCGTAACGGCAGAACAAATGCGGAGCATAGACCGGAAAGCTATTATGGAGTATGGAATTCCAGGTATTGTTTTGATGGAGAACGCCGGAATTCGCACGGTGGAATTAATTGAAGAACTTTTACAAAGCCCCGCCGGCAAACAGGTTATTATATTATCGGGACCGGGTAATAATGGCGGAGACGGGTTTGTCATAGCCCGCCATCTTATTAACTGTGGATCAGAGGTTATTTTGTTTTTCCGGGGAACCCCTGACCAACTTACTGAGGACGCTCGCATAAATTATGAGATTCTGGTTAAAATGGAAGCTACTATTGTCCCATTGCATACTGAGGAAGACCTTAACCATCTGACCCTGGCTTTACTAACCGGGGATTTATTTGTAGATGCCTTATACGGTGCAGGTTTCAGGGGAAGCTTGAATGATTTTGAAGCCGGGATTGCCAAAGTAGTCAACTGGTGTAAAATTCCGGTTGTAGCTGTTGATATCCCTTCCGGGGTAGAAGCTGATACCGGTAAAGTATATGGTGAAGCTATACAGGCTGATTATACGGTTACCTTCGGACTGCCCAAAATGGGATTAATTTTCGAGCCAGGCCGATACTATACCGGTACATTAAGTGTTGCGGATATATCTTTACCTCCGGCACTATTAAAAGACGCAGGGCTTAAAATCAATCTTATTACTGATATATTGATTCAGCCGTTATTAAAACCACGCATTGATGAATCTCATAAGGGGACTTACGGACATGTTCTGGTGATAGGAGGTTCAACCGGTCTTACCGGAGCAGTGATAATGACTTCCTACGCTGCGCTGCGTACCGGGGCGGGATTGGTGACAGTTGCCCTGCCGGAATCCTTACAACCAGTGGTTGAAGCCGGTCTGATAGAAGTTATGACTCTTCCGTTAGCGGAAAACAGCCAGGGAGCCATTGCTTTGGAGGCTTTGCCAGCTATTGAAAACCTGTTGGGAATTTCATCAGTATGTGTTATTGGACCCGGCATGTCTCGTTATAATGAAGCTCAGGCTATTGTTCGTTTTGTGTTGGAAAGGTCAGGTATTCCTGTAGTAATTGATGCTGACGGCCTTAATGCTTTACAGGGAGATATTGGAGTATTAAAAGACCGGCAGATTCCGGTAATATTAACTCCTCATCCGGGTGAAATGGCACGCATGACCGGTAAACATATCGAGGAAATCCAAGCTAACCGGGTCCCAATAGCAGCAGAATTTGCTCAAAAATGGGGAGTAACCCTGGTACTAAAAGGCAACAAAACCATAATTGCGCTTCCTAATGGTGAAGTGTTCATTAATATTACCGGTAATGCAGGCATGGCTACCGCCGGTAGTGGAGATGTTTTGGGAGGAATTATCAGTGGCCTGATAGCCCAGGGATTAAATCCGCCTCAAGCGGCAATTACCGGTGTTTATCTGCATGGGGTCACCGGGGACCAGGTTGAACAGGTTAAAGGGCAGCGAGGGTTAATCGCCGGTGATCTTATTCAGACCCTGCCCGAAGTTTTGAGACATTATGAACGAAATTAATTGCAAAGAAATTTTTTAATAAAGGGGTGCAGTTATGTTAGCCAAAGATATTATGACCCGGGAGGTAATTACAGTATCATTAAACGAACGGGTTGAAGAAGTAGCCAGGTTATTAGTGGAAAATAAGATTAGCGGCATACCGGTTATTGATGATGAACGCCATGTAGTAGGCATTGTTACTGAAAAAGATCTTATGGTGAGAGCCAGAGAGTTAAGGGTGCCGTTCTATGTAACACTTTTTGACAGTATTATATTTCTGGATAACCCCATAAGATTTAATAATGACATTAAAAAATATACTGCCACCACGGTAAAGGAAGCCATGACCGCAAAAGTACAGGTAGTGGAAGAAGATACCCCGGTAGGTCTAATCGTAGAAATTATGCAATCCAAAGAAATTAATCGGGTTCCGGTAGTGCGTCACGGGAAACTGGTTGGCATTATAACCCGTAACGATATTTTAAAATCATTGGTAAAAACAAATGGATAATACCGGGCTAACCTGGGCAGAAATAAATTTAGCAGCTGTAAAACATAATCTCGGCCAGATCCGAAACTTTGTTGGTCAATCCAGGATTATGGCAGTAGTCAAAGCCAACGCATATGGTCATGGCATATTGGAAATTTCGAGATTATGTGAGCAGGAACAGGTTGATTTCTTTGGAGTTGCTACTTTAGAGGAAGCCCTTTTACTAAGGTCATCGGGTATCACCAAACCAATTCTGGTATTAGGTTCTGTGCCGGTAAACAGTTTAAGGTTATTGGTCACCAATGATATTCGTGCTACCGTATTCAGCGAGTCTCTGGCTGTTGAGTTGTCCCGTGTCGCTAAAGAGTTAGCCCGACCTGCGTATGTACATATAAAAGTAGATACCGGGATGGGCAGATTAGGAATTATTCCTGGGAATACCGCTTGGAAAACGGTTAAAACAATATATGAGTTGCCGGGAATAGTTACTGAGGGAATCTTTACCCATTTTGCCGCTGCAGATGCGGCTAAGGCTGATTACACATTACAACAACTGGAAAGCTTTAAATCTTTTGTTAATCAGTTGGAGCAAAGTGGTATCAGGATTCCAATTCGGCATTGTGCCAATAGCGCAGCTATCATACAATTTCCACAATCGCATATGGATATGGTACGGGCTGGAATTTTGCTATATGGTCTATATCCTTCTGAGCAAGTCAGACAGGGAGCAATTTCAATTATTCCGGCTATGACTCTAAAAAGTCGGGTAAGCTATATTAAAACGGTACCTGCAGGCGAAACGCTCAGTTATGGGCGCACCTATTGCTGCAGCCAAAATACCAGGGTGGCAACCGTACCTATTGGTTATGCAGATGGTTACCGCCGTTCTTTATCAAATAAAGCCATGGCTGTAATCAACGGGAAATTAATTCCGCAAATTGGTACTATTTGTATGGATCAGTGTCTGTTTGATATTAGTCAGTCAGATGATGTACGGGAAGGTGATGAGATAATACTATTTGGCCGGCCGGAACAGGGAGTAACGGCTGATGACCTGGCTAATCTTTCCGGAACTATTAA
>DAIMDR010000061.1:0-9042 GCA_036725705.1 Syntrophomonadaceae bacterium
ACCGGAACAAGGGCTTATTCCGGTGACGGTGGTTTAGCTATAAATGCAGATATATCCAAGCCAAGGGGTATTAAAATTGATGCTTTAGGAAACCTCTATTTTTCGGATACCGGTAACCAGAGAATCCGAAAAGTGGATACAGACGGCATTATTACTACCGTGGCTGGCAACGGGACAGCAGGCTTTTCAGGAGATGGCGGCCTTGCCCTCAGCGCACAAATCTATTCTCCATTTGGTTTGGACATTGACAATGCAGGCAATCTATATTTTGCCGATTATATCAACAACCGTATCCGAAAGGTTGACACAAACGGCATAATTACAACAGTTGCCGGTAATGGTACAGATGGGTATACTGGTGACGGTGGATTGGCAACTGATGCCGGGTTGAAGTATCCCAGGGCAATTGCGGTTGATAACGCGGGGAATATTTTTGAAATTGAATGCCACTATGATTGCCTGAGAAAAATTGATACCAGTGGAATTATTACAACAGTGGTTACTGGTTTGAATATGCCTACGGATGTTACATTTGATAAGACTGGAAATATATATATTGCAGATGAATGGAATTACCGGGTTAAAAAAGTGGATACAAGCGGTGTTATCACTACTGTGGCCGGTATAGGGACCAAGGGCTCCTCGGGTGATGGCGGACCGGCGCTTAGTGCCCAGACGTACCCGGTGAATGTTGCGTGTGATAGTGCAGGAAATCTCTATATTTCAGAGGCTGTTGATTATCGGCTTCGCTTTGTCAGACTTATACAGCCTGCAGCAACTCCGGTAGCAACACCGGCATCCGGGACAATGGACGGGAGTACAACGATAACTTTAACTTCGGCTACAGAGAATGCTTCGATATATTACACCACCGACGGCAGTGAGCCGACAATATCCAGCACCCTGTACACCGGGCCGATCACCATCAACTCAGCCACTGTCATTAAGGCGATTGCTGTAGCGCCGTCATATTCTCAGAGCCAGGTAATGACTGAAACATATATGATGTCAGTAACGCTGGATCCACCTTCACTGGCCGCAGACAGTACGGATAATTATATCTATGAACCCATAGACCTGACCTTTGCCGACGATGCAGCCTGGAGAGCAAAGATAACAGGCATCACTCTTGACGGTGCAGAGCTGACTTCCAGTCAGTATACGATCGGAGAAGGGTATATTACCTTCCCGGCAGGACTGATTGCAACCGTTGGTGATCATACCATTGTAGTTGCTGCATTGGGATATAATGATAATCAAATTGTTCAAAACATTGCATTGTCAGAACGGCCGTCTCCTGTTTTGACAGCGGATACCACTAAAAATTATTATAACCAGCCTATTGATATTACTTTTACCGATGACCCGGCCTGGCGTGAGGCGATTACTGGAATTAAAGTTAACGGCTTTCAATATGGTTCCTATGTCTATTCAATAACTGAAGGTCAAATCAGGTTCGGTTCAGAGATTTTGAGTGAAGTTGGAGATTATAATATTGTCGTCAGCGCTTTCGGTTATGCTGATACTTCAGTGGTGCAGACTATAGCGCCTTTGCAGACTCCTCCGGCCTTGACGGCTGATATAACGGATAATTATGCAAATCAGCCGATTGATATTACCTTTACACCAGATCAGGATTATCAGTCATCCATTACCTATGTAACTGTGAACGGCTGGTCGATTTCTTCATCACTGTATACGATTAGTGACGGCAATATCAGAATTAATCCAGGCACGATATCTGCCGGAACCAGTACAATTGGAGTTATTGCAATTGGATATAATAATAATAGTGTAACACAGACGATATATAATTTAGTTCCACCGGACTTAACTGCCGATAGCAGCGGCAATTATTTGGGAAGTTCCATTGATATTACCTTTACGGATGACGCAGCCTGGCGTGCAGCTATCACCGCGATCAGTGTAAAAGGAACTGCTCTGGCAACTGATAAGTATGAAGTAAGTGAAGGAATAATCAATATTGCCGACAGTGTCTTTACTTATGCCGGTAGTCATAATATTGTGGTTAGTGCGACAGGCTACTCAAATGCATCAGTAGTCCAGGACATTGTTGCACTGCCCAGCATCGCCGGCTTTACCGGAACCAGCACCGTGACAGAATGGGACGTTAATGGTGATGGGTTGACTATAACCGTTGGTTTGAATAATGGCTATAGTTTTGCCGACAATGTTGCAGACTATAAAGATGCCATTATTGAAGGCATACAGTTTAATGGCATAGCCTTTGACAAAAGTACGCTGACATATCACCCGGTTTCCTGGGATACTCATATTACCGGTACTGGTTTAGGCTCATTGGTAAGCTGCGTGAATAATTACGGCAGCAGCGGTTACTGGCCTATTCTTGACGCAACCAACAATATTTCAGTTTATGACCGTTATGTGGGTCTGAATCCTCCGGGACTCAGAAGTATAGCAACGGTCACTGAGGAACTAAAAGCGGCTTATCCCGGTGTCAAACAGGGTATTATCAATGCTCTTAAAGCCGGAGCCACTGTCAGTGTTAACTCCAGCGGACAGTTGGTAATCAAATGCACAAAAGATGCTGCAAATGGATATTTCTCTACCTTTACCAATGCTTTGCCGGTTTGCAACGGAGGCATCCAGATTGTCAGCGGCGATATCCTGTTGTCCGCAAGTCTCCCGGCAGGTGTGGTTAATAATATTAATGAACCTGTAAGTATCGGCAACTACTTTACCATCCAGGAGATAAAAATGCATCCCGAGGTGTGGGAGTATGTAGACGAAAGCCGTAAAGACGAAGCTGGAGTGTTCTCATTCGATACCCGTATTTATGGTGAGGATCGCAATACGCAATCAAGCTATCCGTATGACAAAACCTATTATGTAAAACAGGTTGCAGGAAATGTCCTGACTGAAGCCGATATTAGAAGGGGCGGAACTATGGGTCCCAACGGCACCGGTAATAAGCTGATAAAAATAGCCATAGATAATCGCGTTGGTCCTACACAGTGGGCCAGTGCCAAGAATATGAGTACCTTCATTACTAACATGTTCCGTACCAGTAAGGATGCCACAGGTTATAGCGGCCAAAGCTCAACTACTTATACACCTGTGGATGATACTCAATGGCTGAAGGTGGAGGATCAAATCACAAACGGCGGTCTGAATCCAGCTGCTCCCTATAATATCTGCACCAACAAATATGTAATAAATTACTGCGGTGACAGCAGAGGGGATACGGCAAATCCGGCCAAAATGTGGATATTCTACGAATTGCCCAAGACAGAGGACTTTGATATTGCATCGGACATGCCTGTCTATTGCAATATAATTGCAGGATTTTTTGGCGGATCCGGTCAGTCAACACCAACAAACGGCCAGCCCGTTTTGGGTATGGACGGCAGATACAACTTTGCTATTACAGCAGTAGAGGCAACGGACTTAACCGCCTATGATGAAGCATTAGCAGCCGTAACCGAAGCTGATTATACAGCCGACAGCTGGATAGCTTACCAGACTGTTGTCGCAGCCAATATCGTAACAACTGATAATACCCAGGCAGAAGTAGATGCAGCCACAACAGCCATTATTGCTGCGCAGGCCAGCCTGGTTAAAGGTGACGGCACTATAGACGAGTGTTTTATTGCCACCGCAGCTTATGGTTCCAAGTTTGAGCCATCGGTAGCACTGTTACGCGCTTTCCGGGATAAATTCTTGCTTAGCAATACTTTAGGTCAGGCATTTGTAAAATTTTACTACCGTAATTCACCGCCGATAGCAGCATATATAGCTCATAATGAGTTTTTAAAAGCAGGAGTACGAGTATTATTAACTCCGGTTGTCGGCGTGGTTTATCTTACATTCCATCCACAATTGCTATATCCATTATTGGGCGGTTTAATTCTGCTTATTTTGGCAGGTTATTGTCTGAAAAGACGCAAGATTAATGCGCAGGTATAGCAGGGTTTCCGGATTATAAACAGGGACGGTTCTGCCTTATATTAAGCTATAACGGCAGAACCGGTTCTTCCTTTAATAAGGATAAAGTTAAGGATATTAAATGAATGAGCCGGTTCATTCATTAGTATGAAAGATATTATTCGAGGAGTGCTGGCATGACTGTTTCAGTATTAAAGAGTACGTTGCATCTGATGGCGTCAGTATTGCAGGGCCCTGTGATAGTTGCACTGTTGTTATGTATTATTGTGACCATTATGCAGATCGGGAGCATTTTAGTAGAGTGCTTTTTTGAGCGGCGCCATATGAAAGTAGATGTACCAAACTTATTAAACAAGATGCAAGGGAATGATTATGAAGAAATCAGAAATAACATTACAAACAGCAAGCTTTTAGTCAGATATAAAGAGATGCTGATTACATTGCTGGATAACAGGCATTTGCAGCTTCCTCAGGGACAGGCCCTGGCAAGCCAACTGTTATCCGAGCAGGAGATTCATTGTAATAAAACCCTTATAATTACAGATTATCTGGTTAGACTGGCACCAATGCTGGGATTAATGGGTACGTTGATTCCCCTTGGGCCCGGTTTGATTGCTTTAGGGCAGGGGGATATCAAAGGTCTGGCGAGTTCACTGCTTGTAGCCTTTGATTCAACGATTGCAGGACTTGCCATCGCCGGCGTTGCTTATATTATTTCTCGTTGGCGTAAAATATGGTACGAAAAAGACATGGCAATTTTAGAAACATTGACAGAAGGTCTGCTGGGAGGAATATATGGTGAAAGGGCTTCATAGTAACAGGCGGTATCGAAAAAGGTTTGATGAGGAAATTAACCCGACAGATGGTCTGATAAATCTTGTCGATATTATGCTGGTATTTGCCTGTGGTCTGTTGCTTTCACTTGTAATGTCCTGGAATGTTGATTTGCCAAAACAAGCTATGGAGGCTCTGGAGATGAAGGAAGACGTTTCACGGATAGATGAGATTAAGGGTAATATCGAAAGAAGTGAAACCAGCGGAACCGGATATGAAAAAATGGGGACAGTGTTTCGGGACCCTAATACGGGACAGCTTTATATGCTGGTGGAAAAGTAGTTTCGGTTGCAAATAAAGCATTGCTCAGAATAACATGGCATCGGAGGTTGGGAACGTGAAAAGAAGAACTGGCTTGGTGGTTATATTAGCGTTAGTGATGTTTTTGGCTGGGGCCTCTACTGCATTGGCTGCAACATATTACGATACTTCCGACCACTGGGCTAATGCTCAAATTGAACGGTGGAGTGATATAGGGATAATACAGGGTTATAATGGTTGTTTTCGCCCTTCAGATCCTATCACTCGAGGCGAAATGGCAGTCATTATCAATCGTATTATGAATTACCAGGTAACAGCAAACAACAGCTTTTCTGATTTGCCTGGGGAAGCTTACTTCGCCGAGGCGATACTGAAAGCTAATGCTGCAGGGGTTATTTTGGGAGATAGAGGCAAAGTCAGGCCGGGGGATTACATAAGTCGCGAAGAAGCAATTGTAGTAATTGGTAAAGCCCTTGGACTGGAGGCTACAATAAGTGGAAGCCTGCATTTTAAGGATAAGAACGATATTTCACCCTGGGCTTCTGCAATGGTGCTGACCATGGAAAACAGAGGCGTTATTCGCGGTACTGACGGCAAATTCATGCCGAAAAATAATATTAGCCGGGCTGAGATTGTAACAATTTTAGATAATATTATTGAACAGTATGTTAATAAAGCAGGAACCTATATAAATGATGTTAACAGGATAATACTGGTGAATGTGCCCAGTGCCGTTCTTAAAGACATTACAGTATATGGCGACCTGGTAGTAGCTCCCGGTGTCGGGCAAGGCGAAATAATACTGGATAATGTACAAATTAACGGCAACCTTGTAGTTAAAGGTGGAGGCATCAATTCTATAAGAGGTAATTCTAACATTGGAAAGGCCATTGTAGATAAAGCAGGCAGTGAAGTTAGATTAGTCAACGAGAATGATGCCGAGGTCAATAATGTAATAGTCAGTTGTGGTTCTAATGACGTCATTTTAATGGGTTACTTTAGTGATATTCAGGTAGCTGCTCCTGAAGTCAAATTAAATCTGGAAAAAGCCAACATTACAACGGTTAAGATGGTGGGGGAGAAATCCAGAATATTGCTGGATAGCGGATCCAACGTGGGAACATTAACCTTAAGTGGTGCAGGTATTGCCGTTAGTGGTGGAAAAGGCGCAATGGTTAAAAGGCTGTTTGCAGAAAGTACTGCTTGCAGCTCCGCAGTCTCCGGGGATATGACACTACAATATGCGCTGATAAAAGCCGATAACGTATCTGTGGATGCTACAGGAGGTGTAGTAAACATAGCGCCGGGGGTTAGCGGAGCGATAGTCTGCGGCAAAAGAGTAGCTGCAGCTACTACTGTAAACACAACTGTCCAGGTACCCACTCCCATAATTAAAATCTTTATTCCTAAAATACCGTTATACGCTATTGCTATAACTGGTGAACCAAAAGTTGGTGATGAATTAACAGCCGTAGTATCACCTTCTGGAGCAAAAGCAACCTATCAATGGCGAATAGCCGCAACAGCAGACGGTACATATGCTGAAATCGCTGGTGCAACCAAAAAAACGTATACACCTGTCTCGGATGATGCAGGCAAATTCATCAAAGTCATAGGGAAAGGCATAGACGAATATACGGATATAGTAAGAAGCCCAGCGGTAGAGGTAAAAGGAATAAAAGCAACAGATATAGATATGGGAACCAGTAATCCAAGTACAAAAATAAGTATATCCGGAGATACTTTTGCTGCTGGCGCAACCAATGTTAATAACTGGATTATAGATGCGGGAGCAACAGGATTAGCCGTTAAAACCATCAAAATGGAAGGAGAAGCTGGTTTAGCAACCAGTCTTACCATTGACTTTGAAGGCACGGCAGCAGCTGGAACAATAAATATTCGAGGCTATGAAGAAGTTTTTACAAGTGGTGCAGCGGGTAATGCAGTTAATATCAAAATAGTTGCTGTTGTGGACAAGAAGATGCTGACCGATAAAATTCGTGCAGCTAATAGTAATTTGGCTACAACCAGGGTAAGTATAGACGGTTCAGATGTTTTGCCGGCTGACATGTGGGTTTCGAGTGAGATAATGGCTGCTTATGCAACTGCAATAGCAGAGGCACAAGCAGTTGATGACAATGAAGATGCCAGCCAGACCGGAGTAGATGATGCACTTGCTCAATTGGAGATAGCAACAAGCATTTTTGATAACGCAAAAGTGTCCGGCCAAAAAATAGTAATCGCTGACGCAGCCAGTTTTACCGGCAATTACATCACCTCCAATACAGAAATCAATGCAAATGGTCTAAACATAGAAGTTTCACCTGCAGAAGGCTATCATTTTATAGAAAATGCGCAGATAATTGATGAGATAAAAACCGAACTTATCGATGGCATGGAATTTGATTATACCTATGGACTGGTTGACCAGAATACCGGTGCGGTTGAAAAAGATGCTTCTCAAAAAACAAACTTGACCAATCTAAATAACATTACCTCTACATATTTCGCCAAGACAGAAGTATCTTTGACAGGATTTAGCGATAGCGTAATTGAATGGCTAAGAGAGTACGACGATACTCAAAAAGCCGATTATAAGATTTTTTCAGTATGTAACAATAAGGACTACTTAAGTGATCGGGGAAGATTATTAGCTGCAGGCCTGGCGATTAAGGAAGAACTGAAAACCCGGGGAAATGTGGAAGTTAACAGTGAGGGCAACCTGATAATCTCTTGCGACAATAATGGTTACCTAAAAACCTTTACTAATGTAATTCGTTTGGTAAATGGCAACCAGAAGTTTGTTTTTGGCGATCTGCCGGTTTCATTGACTATTCCGGCTTCACTGGTTAAAGAAGGTACAGCTCTTAAAACGGTTAATACTTTTGACATTTTGGAAACAAAGGCTCATGTGGAAGTATGGGAATATGTGGATGATTGCCAGGCAGGTGAAGCGGGCGTTATTGCCGTCAATACCATATATGATAATGGCAGTAGCAGTATATATTCACCTGCATATGCAAAGTCACATTATATCAAGCGGGTAGCGGGAGATCTACTAACGGAGGAAGATGTTCGCAACGGCGGCACATCAGGTCCAAACGGCACCGGAAATAAATTGATTAAAGTAGTGGTGGATGGTCGTACAGGTCCAACCTGGTGGGCGTTCAAAAAACCTGATGCACAGTTTATCTACAATTCCTTCAGAACTAATATTACCATTGATGATTATACTTTAGCTTCAACTGAACAAACTCCGCAGGATGATCTGCAATGGCTTAAAATCGAAAATGAGATATTAGTTGGCGGACCGCTTGATGAAGGAGCCACATTCAATGGTTTTAATACTACAAATATTTATCTATTTAACACCAGCGCCGACAATAGATTTGATGAATATGATGTACATGACATGTGGTATACATTTGAAATTCCAACTATCAAGGATTTTGAAATCGATGAAGATCTCAATATATATGTAAATCAGCTTTGTGGTTTGACCGGGGGGTCCGGTGGCGGTGGTTCAAACCCGCAGGGCAGCCCTTTCTGGGGCATGGATGGCAGATGCTGCTTTACTATTAAAGCTGTAGATTAAAAGAGAGGGAAAATATGTTGATGGGAAAGTATGTAATGAGTAATCGCCTACGAAATATTATGATTGCTGGTTTTATAGTAATCTTCATACTGGTATCACAAAACACCGTTTTTGCAGCCTATAATACCAGGCCGGAAAAGATGTATCCCCAATTGTTGGAGGCAGAAATTGCCAGCGGGCAGAGCCCTGATGTCGAGATTCATCTGAAGTTTTCCAATAATGTGGGAGCTATAGACGAACATATGGAAGGCCGTTATGATATGACCGGCATCAATGCAGCTAATCTGAACAGGTTTAGCATGATTGCTAATGACGAGGAAGAAACTCCTGTTGACATTACAGTCACTCCGCATCCGGCAGCGGCTATGCATACTGATGAGTCAAAGTATTTCTTCATATTTGCCTACGATCTAAATCCGGATCAG
>DAIMDR010000062.1:0-8943 GCA_036725705.1 Syntrophomonadaceae bacterium
TTTAATAATTAATAATTGCAGGGGGTTATGGTTAAGGCAAGCGCAGGGGGATAAAGGCGATTCTGGTCAACTTACAAAACACAATTTAAGTAGAAATTTATAGGACGGAACCGGTCATACACATTACAACCAGCTGAAGACCGGACCCGAGCGGCATTAATCCATAACCCCCTCACTCAAGTATTCAGGTAATGCCGGGTCAGAAATAGTCAGGTCGAGTCAGGTTCTAAAATATTGGAACGAGATAACTGGAACAGGCACAAAACATTTAAATATGATCCTATAAATCTTTACCCCGGATTGTGAAATGATTGGGGAATATGCTAATCTTCAGGTATGAGTAATGAATTTGACAGGAGGATAACACTTTGTATAATGATTATCCCCGTTTATCTTTAGGTTTTTTCCCCACTCCATTACATGAATTAAAAAAATTAAGCCAACTGCTGAATGGTCCGCGTATATTTATTAAACGCGATGACCTGACTGGTCTGGCCCTGGGCGGGAACAAAGTCCGCAAATTGGAATATATAATGGCTGATGCTCTGGTAAAACAAAGTCAGGCAATCATTACTGTTGGAGCAATAAGCTCCAATCATGCCCGGCAAACAGCTGCGGCAGCAGCAATACTGGGTTTGGAGTGTCATCTGGTTTTGATTGGACGCGAACCCCAGGAACGGCAGGGTAATTATCTTTTGAATAACCTGTTGGGAGCCAAATGCACTTGTGTCCGCAATTCTCAGGCAGCTTCCACAGTTGAAGCCCTGATGCAACAATATAGTGAGGAAGGGAAAAAACCCTACTTTATTCCCGCCGGTGGGCATTCAACTGAAGGAGTTATCGCCTATATGCATGCCTGCCAGGAAATCCATCAGCAAGCAGAGTGTAATTACGCTGCTGTCATAACCGCGTTTGGAACCGGCACCACCTATGCCGGTTTGTATCTGGGTGAAAAAACAGATAATAATATACCACAGGTTATTGGTATATCAGTAGGCGGTGACCGGGACTGGTGTTCCGAAAAAGTATTAAGCATTATTCATCCGCTGGAAAAACAACTGGGAATTACACTTTCGCAGGCGACAGACTTAAATATTTATTATGATTATATTGGGGCTGGATATACAAAAACCTATCCTCAACTAAGAGAAATAATTAAACTGGCAGCCTGTCAGGAAGGCATCCTCCTGGACCCGGTTTACAGTGGCAAGGCCATGCTGGGTTTAATTGATCTGATAAAACAGGGGTATTTTACTCGGGAACAAAATGTATTGTTTCTGCATACCGGGGGAGCGCCGGAAATATTCAGCTATAATAAATTTTTAACTGAAACAGATTAACACGGAGGGAACTATGAGCAACAATAAAATTGGCCGCAATGACCCCTGCCCCTGCGGCAGTGGTAAGAAATACAAGAAATGCTGCGGGTTGCTGGGAGATATACGCGAAGCAGGTCTTGATCCCTTTGAACGCTTTAATCAAAACCTGATGGCGTTAAAAATAAAGCTGGACCAACATTTTAGCAAGCAGATTAAACATATGCGTAAAGACGCCAGGTTACAATTTCTGCACTTTAGTTCCGCTCAGACATTACCTGCTGAGCACGATACCATTTTTTCCGAATGGCTGTGGTTTGACCGCATTGATACTGAACAACCTTCGCTGGCTGAACAATACCTCCTGGAACAGGGGGAATATCTGCAAGAACCATTAAAATCATGTCTGGAAGCACTGGCAAAATCACATTTATCGGTCTACCGTGTGCTGGAAAGCTCAGATTTAAGATTACAGCTGCGTGATATTTTTAATCAGGAAGAAATGACCGTCATGTTGCGTGAAGCCTGGGACCCTTCGGAAAAGCAAATACTTCTCATGGGAAGACTGGTACAACTGGAAGGCAATCATATTTTTTCCGGTCCGGTACTAATGATGGAAGATAATGCAGGGCAGGAACAATTCCTGACTGAGCACAGGGTTTATTGGAACTGTCTCATGAGTACTTATGAACCCTTACCCTTACCATTACCATTACCTGCGCCCATACTTTATGGTCTGTTTGATCATGCCTTTAAGAAAATATGCTTTAATCTGGATGATTTAAGATTAGTGTCTCTCACCAATAAGGAGCATAGTGATTTATTAATAAGGCTAACTGCTGAAACAGAATTAAAACATCTCCATGATACCGGGGAAGTATCCTGGTTTACATTAACACCTGAAACCAATGGATATGCAAGGCTGGCTCTGGGGAAGCAATTCCTGGCTATAACTGCTGATATTATTACCGAACTAAACCTGCTTATAACTATTACCGCCCGATTATTGCCCGAAAAACCCTGGCAGATAGTAAACAGTGCTCTGTTGGAATCTCCACCGGAAACAAAATACTCTGCTATCTGGTTTATGTTCCTGAAAGACCGGCAAACTGAACAATGGCTTAATACACCGCATACAGAGCTGGATAATAAAACCCCAACTGAGATGCTGGCCGAACCTGATGGCAGGCAGCGCCTCCTGTCATTGCTGGATGATTTTTCTACCGACATAAACTCAGAGGAAGAAGTCGCTTTAATCCAATACATGAAAACCCGTATCCAGTGAAAATTGATGGCTTTGTCAAGCTACCCGAGGATTTCAGCCAGAAGAGTCAGAAGGGCTTCTGCGCCTTCGCCGGTTTGGGATGAAAAACATAATGGAATATCGTCGGCAGGCAGGTTGAGTTCTTTTTTTATTATATTAAGATGCTTTTGGCGTGCTCCACGGGATATTTTATCGGACTTGGTTGCCACCACCAGATGGGGAATCTGATTATGTGACAACCATTCCTTCATCAAAACATCATTTTCGCTGGGGGCATGACGAATATCAACCAACAAAATAACCCCCCGCAGGGTCTGCCGTTTTAACAGATACTGCTCAATCAATTTACCCCAGCGTGCTCTCTCTGTCTTGGATACGCGCGCATACCCGTATCCCGGTAAATCAACCAGATACCATTGCCGGTTCATTTTATAATAATTTATGGTTCGCGTTTTACCGGGTGTTGAACTGGACTTAGCCAATCCTTTACGGTTTGCCAATTTGTTAATCAAAGATGATTTACCCACATTGGAACGGCCTACAATAGCTATCTCAGGCAGTCCATCTGCAGGCAGAAGTTTTTGGTCAACAAACACCCCACAAAACTCTGCGTTAGTAATTTTCACTAATTAAACTCCTCGGAACGCACCAGAGTTTTATCCAATACTTCGTCCATGTGCGACACCGGAACAAACTTCATCTTACGTTTCACATTAGCCGGAACTTCGGCCAAATCTTTACGATTATCCAGCGGCATTATAACCGTATAAATGCCAGCTCTATGTGCTGCCAGCACTTTTTCCTTCAAGCCTCCTATGGGTAATACTCTGCCGCGTAAAGTAATCTCGCCGGTCATGGCTACATCCTTACGAATAGGAATTCCTGACATTGCTGAAGCCAAAGCGGTAGCAATCGTAATTCCAGCTGAAGGGCCATCTTTAGGTATAGCACCTTCGGGAACATGCAGGTGAACATCTGACTTCTGATAGATCTCTTCGTCTATTTTCAGTTCTTCCGCCCGCGAGCGTACATAGGTTAAAGCCGCTTGAGCAGATTCTTTCATGACATCACCCAGTTTGCCGGTTAAGGTTAAATTGCCTTTACCCTTTAACAGGGCAACTTCTATGGAGAGGATATCACCGCCGGATTCGGTCCAGGCCAAACCAGTAGCCACCCCCACCTGATTATTTTCCTCTGCAACCCCGTAACGATAACGACCGGTTCCCAGATACTTTCCTATCATTGAAGCACTGACATGTACAGAAGTTGAAGGGTCTTCCACTACCTGGCGGGCTACTTTACGACATACTGAGGCAATTTCACGCTCCAGGCTTCTGACTCCGGCTTCACGAGTATATTCACGGATAATTTTACGAATGGCTCCTTCGGAAAAGGTTATATTTTCACTCTTTAAACCGTTTTCCTTAATCTGTTTAGGCACCAGATAATCAGTGGCTATATGAACTTTATCTTCTTCGGTATAGCCGCTGATTTCAATAACCTCCATACGGTCCAGCAGAGGTCTGGGAATATTGTAAATAGAATTAGCCGTAGTAATAAACATTACTTTGGAAAGGTCAAAAGCAGTTTCCAGATAATGATCACTAAAAGTGGAATTCTGTTCCGGATCCAGTACTTCCAATAAAGCAGAGGCGGGGTCTCCTCTAAAATCCATGGTCATTTTATCTATTTCATCCAACAGGAAAACCGGATTTTTCGAACCGGCCTGTTTTATGGATTGTAAGACCCTTCCCGGCATTGAACCTACATAAGTACGGCGATGCCCCCTGATTTCTGCTTCATCCCTTACTCCGCCCAGTGACATACGCACAAACTTTCTGTTTAACGAACGGGCCACTGATTTTCCCAATGAGGTTTTACCTACTCCCGGCGGTCCAACCAGACAGAGAATTGGCCCTTTCATCTTTTTAGCCAATTTACGAATAGCCAGATATTCCAGGATTCTCTCCTTAGGCTTTTCCAGACCATAATGGTCTTCTTCCAGAATCTGTTCGGCAACTTTTAATTCTAGACGGTCTTTGGTTTCTACCGACCAGGGCAACGATAGCATCCAATCCAGGTAATTGCGTACCACTACTGCCTCCGCTACCATAGGCGGCATTTTCTCCAGACGATCCAGTTCTTTAAAAGCCTTTTCATGTGCTTCTTTCGGCAGTTTGGCTTTTAATATGGCTTCCCGCAATTCTTCAACTTCGGAGGCACGTTCATCTTTTTCACCCAGTTCTTTTTGAATGGCCTTAATTTGCTCACGCAGATAGTATTCTTTCTGAGTTTTTTCCATTTGCTTACGTACGCGGATGTTTATTTTTCTTTCCAGTTCCAGAACTTCCATTTCCTTGGCCAGTAATTCACATAGATAATTCAAGCGTTTATAAACATCACGGGCTTCCAATACCTGCTGTTTCTCATGAATACGCAAAGACAGGTGTGAAGCAATTACATCCGCCAATCTCCCGGGTTCTTCAATGGATACTACTGATACAACTGTCTCCGGAGGAATCTTTTTACTCATGCGTACAAACTGTTCAAATTGTGAAACCAAAGTTCTCATAATAGCTTCAATTTGAGCAGTTTTTTCCTGTTCCTCGTCAATATGTTCAACAATCCTGACTCGCAGATAAGAATCAGAAGGCAGATATTCCTGAATCTCTGCACGATGCAATCCTTCTACCAAAACTCTCATCGTACCTCCGGGCATTTTAAGAATCTGGCGAATTTCAGCAACCGTACCTACAGTATAAATTTCTGAAATATCCGGATCATCAGTCTGGGCATCTTTCTGTGTAGCCAGAAAGATTTCTTTGGTATCCAACATAGCTTCTTCGATAGCATTTATTGATCTTTTCCTTCCTACATCCAGATGAATAACAGTATAAGGAAATACCAGCACTCCCCTTAATGGTAACATCGGGATTTGGCGGTAGGTGGAAGAATTATTCATTATTTTCACCTCCAGGCAAATTCATTCTACTATATGTCCGCATACGGTGCAACCTGACTCTAATAGCGGATGTCAAAAGATTCTTCGGACCTTTAACCGCCATAATCAAAACCTAAACATTTTCGGTGATAAAAGCATGCTGGAATACCTGTTCCAGTTTTCTAACCGGGATAATTTCTATATCATTAAAGTTATCAAATATCGACAGCCAGTTATCAGCTGGAATTAGAATCTTCTTCAAGCCTGCCCGTCTGCCGGCTTCAATTTTGCTAATAACCCCTCCTACCGGTTTTACACGTCCCTGTATAGATATCTCTCCGGTCATGGCCATCAGGTTATCAACCGGTTTTTTCGTCAAAGAAGAATAAATGGCAGTTGCCATGCTGACCCCTGCTGAAGGCCCATCTATTGGTACGCCGCCGGGAAAATTCAGATGAATATCATAGTCGCTAATATTTAAACTATAAAAAGCACGCAAAACTGTGAGAACATTTTCCACTGAGCCTTTAGCCATACTTTTTCTGGTAAACCGTCGTTCGCTTCCCCCAACCTGCTCTTCTTCCACAACTCCGGTTACTGTCCATTTCCCCTGACCTGGTGATACCGGAATACTGGATACTTCAACCTCAATAAGCGTTCCGGCAGTTGCGCCATAAACTGCTAATCCATTGACTACCCCTATCATTGGACGCTTACCGATTTTAACATCCGGTCGCGGGGAAAAACGACCATTGTTTAATACTTTTTCTATAACATCAACCGTTATCTGATTGGAATTATCCATTTGGGCTATTCCGGCTGCCAATTGTACAATATTTACAGCTTCGCGCCCGTTAGTCGCAAACCGTACTATTTCCTGCAGGGCTTCCGGAGATATTTCAAATTTAATCTTAACAGCTGCATTTATGGCAATACTTTCTACATCTTCTTTTTCCAGTAGTTTAAAGAAAATTTCCATACAACGGGAGCGAATTGCCGGCGGTAATTCATCCGGGCTGCGAGTTGTAGCTCCTACCATACGAAAATCTGCCGGCAATCCGTTAGTAAAAATATCATGAATATGGGAAGGCATATTTTTATCAGTTTCACTGTAATAGGCACTCTCCAGAATAACCTTTCGATCTTCCAATACTTTTAGCAGTTTATTCATCTGCATAGGATGAAGTTCACCAATTTCGTCAATAAATAAAATTCCGCCATGGGCTTTGGTGCAAGCTCCCGGTTTGGGCTGAGGAATACCTGCTGAACCAAAAGACCCGGCCCCCTGATAAATCGGGTCATGTACTGAACCAATTAACGGATCAGCAATATTTCTTTCATCGAATCGCATTATAGTAGCATCAACCTCAACGAATTTTGCATCTTGTGTAAATGGAGATATAGGGTTTTTCCTGGCTTCCTCCAACACTAATCTGGCGGCAGCAGTCTTGCCTACACCCGGAGGGCCATATATAATAACATGTTGAGGATTGGCACCACAGAGAGCTGATCGCAGCATATCAATGCCATCCTTTTGACCTAAAACATCATTAAGATCAGCCGGGCGGGTTAAACTGGCTAACGGTTCACTTAGTTTAATATTTCTCATTTTTCTTAATTTGGTGATTTCCCGTTCCGCTTCCCGTGAAATACCCGCCTTTTTAGTCTGCTGATTTTTAAGTAAAGTCCAAAAGTATACCCCAATTACAATGGCAAAAAACAATTGTACCAGATACAAAATGCCGCCATATTTCATAAAAAATTCATTCATCATGATAAATTTCCTTTCCCTTCTGTTTCATCTATTATTCCCTTTTCAGGGCTGATGAATGATATTGGAAAGGAAGTAAAAAAAGGTAGCATTCGCTACCTTTTCTATTATTGCTATATTCCTCTTAAAACTAATTAACCTTTCGTTTGGCATCAACTGTTACTAATAGCGGCTTTTCCTTTTTTAACAGGACATCTTTAGTAATTAATACCTTGGTGACATCCATACGGGAAGGAACTTCATACATTACTTCCAGCATAATATCTTCAATGATGGCTCGTAAACCGCGTGCTCCGGTATTCCGATGTAATGCTTCGTCTGCAATTGCCTGCAAAGCATCATCATTAAACTCCAGATCAACACCATCAAGTTCAAATAATTTTTTATACTGTTTGACCAGTGCATTTTTAGGTTCGGTCAAGATGCTAATCAAAGCGTTATTATCCAAAGCTTCCAGAGTTACTATAATCGGTACGCGACCCACAAATTCAGGTATAAGACCATAACGCAACAAATCCTGAGGCAGAATCATGTTGAGAATTGCACCAATATTTTTTTCTTCACGACTTTTTATTTCAGCCCCAAAACCCATAACTTTCTGGTTAACCCGACTCTGAATTATTTTGTCAATCCCTTCAAAAGCACCGCCGCAAATAAATAAAATATTACTGGTGTCAATTTGAATAAACTCCTGATGCGGATGTTTGCGTCCACCTTGTGGAGGTACACTTGCCACCGTACCTTCCAATATTTTTAATAGTGCCTGTTGGACACCTTCACCGGAAACATCCCGGGTAATACTTGGATTGTCGGTTTTGCGGGCAATCTTATCAATCTCATCAATATAGACAATACCTTTTTCTGCTTTTTCAATATCATAATCAGCAGCCTGAATTAATTTCAACAGTATATTCTCTACATCTTCGCCCACATAACCAGCCTCAGTCAGTGAGGTGGCATCTGCAATAGCAAATGGTACATTGAGAATTTTTGCCAGAGTTTGAGCCAGCAAAGTTTTTCCACTGCCGGTAGGTCCCAGCATCATGATATTGCTCTTCTGAAGTTCCACATCATCCAGCTTCATACCCAGATTAATGCGTTTGTAATGGTTATAAACTGCAACAGCCAGTGATTTCTTGGCTCGTTCCTGTCCGATTACATATTCGTCCAGGATTTCTTTTATTTCCTGAGGTTTTGGAATATCCCCCAGTTCAAAGCCAAAATCATCGGCCAGTTCTTCTTCAATAATCTCATTACAAAGCTCAATACATTCATCACAGATATATACGCCAGGACCAGCAACCAGCTTTTTTACCTGGTCCTGGTTCTTACCACAGAAGGAGCATTTCAGTTGTCCTTTTTCATCCCCATATTTCTGCATACATTCACCTCTCTACTTAAAAAAGCTATTTTTTAGCAGTCGGTTTTTTAGGCTGAGTCAGTATATCATCAATAATGCCATACTCTTTGGCTTCCTCAGCAGACATGAAATAATCTCTTTCCGTATCTGCTTTAATCTTATCCAGTTTTTGTCCGGTTCGTTCAGCCAGAATCTTATTTAGTGAATCTTTCATTCGAATTATACGGCGCGCATGTATCTCAATATCAGTTGCCTGACCCTGCGTACCTCCCAAAGGCTGATGTATCATAA
>DAIMDR010000063.1:0-8918 GCA_036725705.1 Syntrophomonadaceae bacterium
CACCTAAATTATCTCAGTATTTTGCAATTGCTGGAAGAATGCGAGTAAAGTTGGGCCAGTGAAAAAGGCCAGGACGCCGATACCGAATAAGGCTATCGTATTCCAAAATGTAGACTCGAACAAAAAGTTCATTCATCACCCTCCTGTTCATTACAGCTCACTTTACTCCAGTAGATCATTTTAAGGCCGGTATTGTTCCCGTATCTCATAGATGACGCCATCCTGGAACTTCATGTGATATGGGGCAGGGTATTCAGCCATGCGGCGGGTGAGCCCGGTTATATCGGTCGATGTCGGGGTGGCCAAATCGTTCCAGTTGACCAAATATACTTTGACCTGATGGGCGGCTTTCATACTGACTTTCTGCTCGGACTGGTTGTATATATAGTAGCCATTGGGAAAATCCAGGTCGGCATCCAGACCCAGCTGGCTGATTCTGACCGCATCAGTATTAACCACCCATTCAATCTCATCGAATGTCAAAACCCGGGTCTGAGGATCATAATCCTGCAGAAAACCCATCAGTTGTTTGGGATTATACATCGGCGGCTGACTGGCATTGACTATGGCATTAAAATCAGGCGGCTCTGCGCCCTCATCGACCCAGTACCCTATTACCTTGGAGCCATCCATAATGATATCCAGATTGTGTATTGCCCCGTCCGGCTTCTCCCCAGCATAGGTGATCAGCATGACCTCCTGACCCAGGTAACTGGAGAAATCCAGCCCATTTAGCTTCGACTGCTCATTGGCTGCCTTTAGCAGAGCCCCTATATCCACGCCATTAATCTGCTCGTCAAACGAAGCTGGCATCTGCAGAGAAAAGCTGGCTCCGCTGTTGACCAGGATGGTATACCCCTGGTCTCGTACCAAACGGGCGGAGATTTCTTGCTGCGCTCCGAATTGTTGATCGGATTCTGTTGTATTAATCAGCCATTGGTAGATCTCTGAGTGGCTGGCTTCAGACAGATAAGCGATGGTCCTGGAGGTGCCCGTCATGGATTCGGGATCGGTTGCATAGATAATCCCGTCCGGCCATATAAGAAAAAAACCCTCCAATTTTTCCGTATAGTCGTCGTGACTGTACATACTCACCGTCAAATGCTCCTGGAGCATTCTCTCGGTCATGAAGTCTATGTCCTGCTGGGGGGATAATCGGGTCACCGGGATCTCGCTTACCATGGATATCAATTCCGCGATATCCGTCGGGTCCAGTGCATTCATTTGATATTGAACCGTCGGTTCTTTAATCACATCAGCCTTATCGATCTGCACTTTATTCAACAGCATACTGCCAACACTGGTCGTCTGCTTCCCAGTCGGGAAACCAGCGCAACCTGCCACCACCATGATCATAATCAGCATAATCATCAAAATGGTCAGTTTTTTCATTCCCGTCTCCCCCTGTGACCTTTTATGGCATTCACGTATTGACTGAAGCTTGTCGTAGTTTACACCAGAATATTTAAAACTCACAACCTGTTGGGACATTTGATCAGCCCTAATTCCGCCTTTCTCATCCTTGTACCAATTTTGGTAGTATTGACTGAACGCCTGCGCCTCCCAGTTTTGGTAGGCCCGTCGCGCAACCGTATACCTACCCTACCGCATCCCTAATTTAGGATAGGTTTTAGATCCAGAGTCTCTTCCTTCCCGTCCCAGGTAATAGTCAGGGTATAAACACCGTTGCTTATCGGATACCCCTGGCTGCCGTTTTCACCTAGTATCAGATAATAATAGTCGCCATCTTTTTGGACTACAGAGTACCCGTTGCCGCCCCCGGTGGGAGTTTTGTAGGAATGCTTTATGGATCGGATGGATTCCGGGTTCGGTCCGATGTATTTCACCGACCATTTACCCAAACTGTACAGATCGATATGGGCTACTCCAGCACCGTCTTCATACCAGTGCTGGTAATATTCAATCACATACTGTGCATCCCAGTTCTTGCTTTGAGCGGCGAAAATCATAGTCTGGCTGTTATTTAAGGAATTCACTATATTCCCGATAGCCTTCGTAACCTGTATCTCATCAGGTGGAATACTGCTCGCATTGCGCACATCCAATAGATCAACAATCAATACATTCCGCACCGTAAAAGTATCAGAGAGGTACCCCTCCGGAACCGTGACAAATGCTGGCGGCGAACACATAGTCAGATTGCCGCCTTGCCAGACAACTTCGATGCGTTCTGCTATATCAGCAAAGACATAGACATACAGAACATGTTTGCTGTCCTTGAACGAGAAAATCGTCGGGATAACCATATTGAACCCATAGTCGGCTGGCTTGCTTTCTTTATTTTCAATAAGGGTTAGGTCAGCCTGCTCAAAGGCTAACCGAATATCATCTAACGTCAGCGGTTTGTCAAATTGAATCCCTGTGGCTGAAATCCCTGCTTCAGGTCCAACCGGGCTGGAATTTTCGTCTGGTACCATTTGATTTGAGCAACCTGAAACCGCTAAGGCTAAGACGAACAGGTAAATAAGCAGCTTTTTCATAGAAACCCTCCCTTGTACAAACCGGTTTTGTGGTTTAGGCATTTATGGTCCGTCACTAAAAACACAAACAAGAATATAGTCATCAGATTGCCACGCTTCGCTTCTCATACGTGACCTATCCTTTCTTGTTGCCATGGGATAGTAGAAGTCATTGGGCAGTACGGTAAAGATTACTATCCCTATAAATCTATTTTATAATCTAAAACTGCCCTATGCACGTCAATATGTGAAATGAGCTTGTTCTCCTTGTACTTCAGAAGGTCTTCAGTGCGGGCTATAATGACTACACCTTTCACTTTGATACCATTATTAGTAATATGGTTGTTTATAGCTTGAATCTCCTCTACAACAAGTTTTCCACCAAGATATTTACCCTCCTTCTGCAAAAACTGCATTTCACTCTGAAATTCGTTCGCGGCAGTCAAGAGCGAACCATCTGTAACACCATTTCCCGCTTCCTTTAATTTTTGCATACTCATAGGGAATCCCCACGTCCAATTGGAACTTATCTTGGGATTCAATTCTATGTCTCCAGTATCAATTGCAACCCAGGTATACCTTCTATTGGCGTTAATCGCTGTTAGAAACGCATCTGATTCAACTATTGAAATTGGGGAAGAAAAATAGATTACTGCCTGACATACTGAAATACCCCCAATTTCCTCCAGTTTACTCCACTGTAGATCATTTCTCTCAAGACTGCCCAGATTGACTTGTTCATCAAAGTGTACCCCGAAGAAAGATACGTCCTCTGAAAATATTTTCCTACCGATAGTCGGAATTGTTAATTTAATTTCATTTGATGTTAAAAAAGGATTCTGAGAATATTTGCAATTTAATTTAAAGCTCATAACTTCTTGGTTCGAATAAAATGATTCAATTTTTGCAGATGGTATAGTAAACATTATTGCGTCTACGAATGCGCGTTCGGCTACTTCATTCCGATGACTAAAAATCGCATTTAACAAGATCGGCATAAACACTCCCGTGATAAGGAATAGTGAGATCATAACGGTTGCGGTTACCAGTATTACTTTACTGATAAACTTTGTACATATTCTTTGGAAATTCATTTACTGATGTTCGCTCCCATCAATTTTATTATTTCTTTCGAAGATTGTTCGGCAACTTATCTAATACACTCTGTATTCTTTGTTGTTTTCTTAGTTGGGATTATCAAATAATTTGCCTACACCAATCACGATTAGGCTTTTCATTCACTGGGAATACCTCTATTTATAAAGAAATGGCATGAGATAATTCTCATACCATTTCTGTGTATTAGTTCCTAGGATACATAGGTTTCATACCAGTTATTTACGATGTCATCATAACAATACCCCTTGACCGTTAAATTAAAAGATGAATAACAATCGACCCAACATGTACCTTGAGATTTTACAAATAGACCCTGGGTAACCAGATCTACAGTTTCCCCTTGTGGAATACATTGATATGGATAGATGCGATTTCCTGTGTGCCATGAATAACCATTCCATACATTACCATATCCGTCTCCCATGTAATCCATCGTCAGTGTATATGTCGCCACTGCGATACCCATTACATAGTATTTAAATATGAAATCAAAAATATGTTCATGATCCGAATCTCTAGTATATTTTGCTACATCTTTATTCATATGGACTATTTCAATCTCAATTGAACTTCCATCACCAAAATCGAAAGTCGTTACTTTGTCGGCAGAGGTAAATTTCTTGTCCTTTAGGACTCTATTGAGCTCGTCTTTATTGAAGGCTTTTAAACTTTGCAGTTTTTCGATAGCCTTTTCATCCCCTTTATTGGCGGCATCCAAAAGACCGAGCGCATCATTCTGGGTTTCCAACTTATATTGAGGAGCTTGTGTCGTTTGGGCAAAAACAGGCATACTAAAAAACGTCAGGATTAAACTTAGTGTTAGAATAACCGCTGTAAACTTCTTCATAATGTACCTCCCTTAATGAACCTTCATTTTTATCTAAGAGTTCCTATACTTGGTCCTGCCAAGTTAAGATTGTCGGGATATTGGTAAGCCAATTTCCCTAGGGAGATTTTATGGATACCATAACTCCGTCACCTCCATGTCGGCTGCAGGCATTACAACCTAATTATCAACACTCCCTGAGCGATGGCTGTCTCCCCATTCACGCAGTATATCTATCACCCTCGCTCGCACTTTGGGCTAGTCCAAGTTAGGTCGAAGAACTGTAGCAGTCTCGTGAGTAGCGACCTACTCCCAAACCACCTCCCTCCAGTTTCACTGATCTGACTCTCACCATTTCCACCTCCTTTCATCTCGTAAACAAAGATCACAAACCTTGCACACGTATAGCTCACGGAAATTCCCTCCTATACCCTCTTAATAAATTCACTACTGAACTAATCGTTATAGCTGTTTCATAAGCATTGCTGCTGTACGCAATACAAAGCGGTAGGTACCCGATAGTTGTATCCCGTCGTTAATGACAAGTTGGTTGGCATCCACACTGACTCTCCCCGTCCTGACCGTCAACCAGGTCCCATTGGTATCATTTGCAGTTCCACTTTTAGGTCCATTCGGGTGCCACTCATGCGATAATCCGTGAACAAGTCTGTTCTCGGGCTACGATTTATCTTTACCCATCCAATCCAATTCTCTTCCTGCTAATACATTCCCTTCCAAATGGCGTGAATAGCCGGTTTTCGAGCGTGAATGCCCAGAAGTAGAACGTGAATGCCCAAAAGAAGGCAGGGATTATTAGATTCGATGTCTAATAATCCCTGTAGGTAGAAGGAAAACATCTATAAGAGGTAGTGATTATGCCAGGGTTCAGAGCTCTTATTCTTGAAGATGAAGAGTACAATAGAGAATTTATTAAACAAATCCTTAGTGAAATACCTTCAGTAACGGAGATCTTCGCGACTGCAGAGGGTTTGGAGGCTGCTGGCTGGGCTGAAGCTAACCGGCCCCATATCGCCTTATTGGATATCGAACTGCCCGGCCAGAAGATTAACGGTCTCGACGTGGCCCGCAGGATCAGTCAACTTGGGGGAGATACCTACATTGTATTTGTTACCGGCTACGCCAAGTATGCGCTGGATTCGTTTGACGTCCATCCCTATGGCTTTGTGCCCAAACCTATTAAGATTTCTAAATTAAGGGATTTGCTTGAGGAGATAATATCTCGGCTCGAACGGGCCGAAAAAGTGGGATCAGATGTGCTCACTATAAAAGTGAATAATGCAGTGACCCACCTGAATCTCAGCGATATTGTCTTTATCGAGGTAGAAAATCACATATCTCTTATCCACTCGTTGGAGACAACCTGTGAGGTTCGCAAAAGTCTGAAGGAACTGGAAGGCATGCTGGGAGCAGATTTTCTGCGGGTCCATCGGTCTTATATCGTGAATCTGACCAAGATAAAGAAAATCAGCGAAACTCGCGACCGATCTTACGAAATCGAATTTTCGGATTATCCCAAGACCGCTTTAATGAGCCGTTATTACTATCCTAAATACGGAGAACTCTATCAACGCATAAAATAGGTGCGATTATCCCTATTTCATGACCTCGCTGAGGATATCTACCCCGTCTTCGGTCACCCTGACGGTATGTTCCCACTGCGCTGACAGCAGGCCGTCCCTGGTCACCGCCGTCCAGCCATCATCCAGCCGCCGACAGCGGTAGTTGCCCATATTTATCATCGGCTCTACCGTAAACACCATGTTAGGCACCAGAACCATGCCATCTTCTTTGGCACCATAATGATAGACAAACGGTTCCTCATCAACGGCGAAAGCTACCGGTTCAAACAAGCTCTTGCCAAGAACACAAGCGTCGATTAATTTATTGCTCAGGTGGCCCAATTTCTCACCAGCAAACGGCCCGATTTTTCATTGACATCAACACTATTGTGACGTGATCATTCATCTACCTTCATCGGATACAGGAAGCCCAACAATATATCGATGGTATTGCCGATGATTACTGGAACAAAGGCGAGCGCGTTCATATCGCGCATCCCGAGTTAAATAATTTGGTAAACAGCAAACTACGCCTGGCACTGCGATCACGGTGAAAATACCGATTGGGGAGAAATACGCATGACATTACCCCGCGTTTTTAATCAAAGACAGGAAGACCTACCCCTTTTTTCTTTTAAAGCAGGCAGGTCTTCCTATCGGAAATCCAGTTGGGCTGCCTTTACGCAGGCGCTTAAGCCCTATAGATCTCTTCATTAGTTTCAAGGCGTGGGAATTTGAAAGTCTTACCCATGTTACGAATCTTCGGTGCGGGCAATATTGAGTCTAATGCTATTGTACACTAATAGATACAACAAATATCCTAATAATGCACCTATTGCTTGGATTAAGATGAAGGTTATCTCAGCTCTCTGAGATTGTACCGCATAAGCTAAAAACTGGATCAAAATTGATAATCCTAATGCAATGAAAACGGCTTTGAAACTGTTTTGATAATAAAAGAGCAAACAAATTAAAAAGGTTATCAAGGTGAAAGGCATTATTAAGTAGGAAATATCAACCACACTTAATTCCAGACCTAGAAACGGTATTAAATTAGGCGGCACAGTAAAAAACCGTATTTGTGTAACTTGAAGCGGGATAACATATAATACTAAAAGTCCTAAAATTAGATTTGCTACAACTAACTTAAGATATCCTTCATATTTAAGATCCCTCCGCCTTATCAATATGAAAAGGATTGAAATTATGGCTTGAGTTATTAAAATCGGATAATAATTTATATACATAAAAATTCCTTACCGTGGTAGCCAACCACTTGTTTAAAGTATAGATGGACTACAGTATGACTATAAAATTTAATATGCTGATACCATTCCATCGCCATCATCAACCCAAACTTGAATAGCTCCACTCGGATTATAAAGATTAAAACAATATGTCGCAGATGTATCACACCCTGTAAAGGAACAGCTATCATAATCATAATTAAGATTATAACTCGAAGCGACTGTTGTCCACCCGTACCAAACACTTTTGAGAAGATCGACATTATAATACCATATATCGGATTGGCCACCTGTTGTATAGGCAGTCGTGGTAACTGTGTAGCCTGTTTGCCCTGAAAACGTACCTTTAGTCCTTACCGATTGTTTGGGATACAGTTGGAATCCAAAATAGTAAGGTAAACTGGTGGTTAATTTTGATGTTATGGTATTTTGCGCTTCTATCATGCTATCAGTCGTAGTCGCCATTTTATCAAATTCTTCGTTAGTTAAGGTTAGCTGATGGCTAACAAAGTCTTTGCCTTCTATGTTCCCTTTTAGGTTTTTAGTGATAGCAGATTCTGTTAGTGCAATGGCGTTTCCAACTAGGATTGTACTTATTAAGCAAACACATAGAGTGTAAGATATGATTTTTTAATTTTCATATTTATCTCCTTCTCTAGCTATTGACGAAAATTACCGATGGTTATGTTTACTTGTATTGATTATTATTAAGCAATTATGGTCACCAGTGGTAGGAAAGCCCTTTCATCGCCTTGCGGAAGAGGATTAACTTGCCTCTGGGGCGGATACCTGGGTTTTCTTAATTTGTTAATTATTCGCTTCCCTCCAAATCTAAAGAATTTCCAAATGTGAAATTTTTCTCTTTTCCTATTCCATTGCAATCCTTTGGAAAAACCATGCCTTCCTTCGCCATCTCTTCACCCACCCAATTCTCTTCCTGCTAATCCAATCCCTGCCAAATGTCGTGAATAGCCGGTTTTCGAGCGCGAATGCCCAAAAGAAGGCAGGGATTATTAGATTCGATGTCTAATAATCCCTGTTGTTAGAAGGAAAACATCTATATTAGAGGTAGTGATTATGCCAGGGTTCAGAGCTCTTATTCTTGAAGATGAAGAGTACAATAGAGAATTTATTAAATAAATCCTTAGTCAAATACCTTCTGTAACGGAAATCTTCGCGACTGCAGAGGGTTTAGAGGCTGTTGGCTGGGCTGAAGCTAACCGGCCCCATATCGCCTTATTGGATATCGAACTGTCCGGCCAGAAGATTAACGGTCTCGACGTGGCGCGCAGAATCAGTCAACTCTTATCCACTCATCGGAGACAACCTGGGAGGTTCGCAAAAGTCTGAAGGAACTGGAAGGCATGCTGGGCGTTCCACCTCTTGGATAGGCAGGACGAAGGAATTTAGGGCTTTAGGAACCGTTTGTCTATCATCGTCAGTAATGCTCCTAGACTGGGTCTACGCCCTGAGGGAATAATTCAACCTGACTGTCCCGGCTCTTCATTTCCCTGGCTTCGATTCCTGCTTGTTGCTTGGCTCTTTGAGCTGCTGCGGCTTAGGCAACTCTGAACCTGAATGACCTGTTCCGCTTACGCAGCCATTTTCATGCCCCGTTCAATGTCGCCCAGCATCTTCTCGGCACTGTAGTCGCTTCCGGTTCTTA
>DAIMDR010000064.1:0-8875 GCA_036725705.1 Syntrophomonadaceae bacterium
GGAGAAACCGGCTCGCTTTTTTTGTCCGTAACCCTTTCATAGAGCACTACCGCAAGCTCGGCAAACTCCTCGCGCGTGATCGGTTTTGTCATATCGGCGCCCTTTAATATGGCGGGGATCAGGGCAAGCTCGTTGGCTTTCTGAAGCTCGGACTTTGCCCAGTCGGATGCTTCCTTGTAGAACGCTTCGGTGCCGATCGAAATAATATTGGAAAACGGACTGTATATATAATGCTCGTCATCGCTGCCTTGATTAGCTGAATAGGCGTATCTCACCCGCAAATGATATACATTTGCCTTGATATCGGCAGTACCGCCCACACCGAGATCCATAGGGTCACATGTAACGTCATCTGTTACATAATTTCCGGGTTCATCCAATTCTTCATCAAACGGAAGCGCATTCCCGAAAAGACTCTCGCCCATGTCATAGCGCCATTGTCCGTCACCGACCTTCATATCAATCTGATACTCCGCACCCCACTCTCCATGTTCGGCGCCGTATCGTCCCAATTCCCATATATTTTGAGGATTCAGCCACTTAAGCGCAAAATATGGTCTTCCATCTCCCCATTCCTTAAGTTCCACCGTCAGATTTTGCGGGGCCTCAAGGTTTCCGCCTGTCGGCAGATCGGCGGCGAATACCGCCACATTCCCCATCATGGTAAATATCATCGCCGCGGTGATTATAAAAGCTATAGATTTCCCTTTCATTGATCTTACCTCCTATAATATTTTTGTAGGGTTTGTTATTCATGCGGCCGCCAGCGGCCCGTGTTTACTTGTCTTGTCCTGTTTGCTCACGGCATAAACACAATCACGCCGTGGGTGATTTCGGCGTCATCGCCCGGAACGGGAAAAATAACGACCCGATTGAAACGGTCAGGCCCCGACGCGCTTTGCTGCGTGATTCCTGAAAACATGGAAAACGGGTTATTTAAGTCCTCTAAAAAGAAGGTATCCCCGGCAAAGACACCCGTGACGGCGGCAGCCAGCCTCATATCGCCAATCTTGTGTTGAAGAATGCGCGCGGCTCCTTTTTCAGGGTTCATGACCCGCGTTTTTGTTTCCGCCGCAAATGCCTTATTTGTCACGGCCAGTGTATACTGTAGCGTGAATATAGCGAGGGGATAAGGGAAAAAGTCGATTATCTGAGAAAACAGCCCCTCATTTGCGATAAGCGTCTGAAATCTTCTTATCATTTGACCTTGAGTCTCTGTTCTTATCTCCAGCATTTTCTGTACTTCCGACAGTTCCTCAAGCAGCTGCTCTTTCGTTTTACCGCCCATATGAACGCTCCTTTCCAGCCAAAGTGCGGATATTTTCATTATGGCTGACAATATTCTATTAGACCGCCGGCTGTGAGGATAGGTTGGATATGCTTATAATCAGTAAGGAAAGTGCGATCTTGAAAATAAGAGCCACATCCGTCAACGCAATCAAGGATTGGCGACGGATCCTTGGGAACCTTGTTGTATTCACAATAAAAAAGCCGGGCTTTCGTATATACTAAAGCCCGGCTTTTTCTAATTACTTTTTATGGCATTTTATTCTGACTTTTTCCGGTAAGCAGAAGGGGAAAGTCCGGTTTTGTTTTTAAACACCCGGGCGGAATGGCCGTTATAGTCCATGTTGCAGGCGGCAAAGGCTTGAGCGATGGAAAGGTTGTTATCCTGAAGCTTTTCCTTTAATTTGCTGATTTTATAATTGGTATAATACTCATGAGGGGTTACGCCGGTATGCTTCTTGAACAGCTTTGTGAAATGGGCTTTGCTAAGGCAGGCCGCCTTTGCCGTTTCGTTCAAGTCAAACCTTTCCAACCAGTGGGTTTCTATGTATTCTTTTGCCTTTTCAATTTCATCCTTGCCGCGGTAAACCCTCCTGTTGATTAAAAATGCCGCGACATAGATCACCCGTTTTTCGTCATCCAGAATAGGGAAAACCGTAATGTCCTGGTATATGGCCTCCACATCGAAATCCTTTATGTCATACCGCTCCGCAATTTCTTCCAAAGGCACTCTGACATCCGGAAAAAAGACGGTTTCTCCCTGAAAAGCCCGCTTTAACACTGGGAGCTGGCCCGAGGCGACAATGTAATGATCTTTGAATATATTGTACTTCCCGACAACCATATCAAAACTTACAGCATGGTATTCGGCCAGCATAGCCTGATTCACCAGCACCGATGTTCCGTCCGGAGCGTAAATCTGAATGGGGTAGGGGAAGCACTCGATCACCCTGGCAAGCAATTCTTCCTTTCCAAAGAGCGATTGGAAGGACTCTATAATATTGTTTTGCATGTCTTTCATACTACTTTTTTACCGCCATCTTCAGCTTTTCCGCGTGCTTGGGGAGCAGCCGCATATTGTCCATTCCTCTGCTCCCTCAAGATCCGCGTGTCTACCCGGTACAGTATTACCATCCGGCTTCCGATACTCCATTTTTCTCCTGCTTCTTTTACAGTCATATAATTGAGGATTTTGCATAATTCAATAAATCCTTCAATACTGTCACTCTGAGAACATTAATCACACCCGGAAGCGTGTATCAGTAGTACCCAAGGGTGCAGTCCCTCAGGGGGAGTCTCATAAATGCTGCAGATCCTTCACTAACGTTCAGGATGACATTTTTAAAATTATATGATAATTAAAGAAAAGTTAATTATGCAAAATTCTCAATTCATTATGGGTATTCTTATTATACTATAGAAAACGGTATATTTCTGTAAAATTGGGGGCCAAATGCCCCAAAAAGGCCGATGCCATGCGGCTTTGACCGTATGGCATCGATAAACTACCTAAAATTTTGGTGGAGACGAGGGGATTCGAACCCCTGACCCCCTCGTTGCGAACGAGGTGCTCTCCCAGCTGAGCCACGCCCCCATAAGCTAATCCATCTCTGATAGATACAAAAACAGTATAATTTAGTTGCGGGCAGGTGACAAGTAGCCGCTCTAAATACTGGATAAAAAATAAGGAGTACTTTTAGGTAGTACTCCTTATTATCAACATTTGAGTTTATTGCAGGTATATATTCATAATTTGATCTCTACCTTGCCAGGAGGTATCGTAAATTTCGTATTCGTCCCGATCAATACGAACGGAGGAGCCAATTAATTCATAATTAGCACCATTATAGCTAAAGGTGGTTGGATCGGTAATCAGCAATTGATCAAAGGTAATCCATTTACGATTGGCATAGATAGTAACCGTATCGTCTGCGCCATCTTTTATTTTTCGACTGCGGTCATCAAAGAACAGGTATTTGGATGGTTGGTTCAATAGTGTACCAGATTTTGATTCAGTTGCTTTAATGGTAGTCATTTCTTTGGTTGAATCCCATTCAATACGGGTTATATCCCATAGTTTGCCATCAACTCTGCATTTAATTGTATCATCCAGTCCGTATTGTTTTCCTCCAATACGTAGTATATTCCGATTAACGACAAATACCCGATCCATATCATAGACAACGGAGTCTACGATGATTTTTATATCCTCATAATCCCTATATACACCATTAAAAATTATATAGTCATCTGCAGTAGATTCCTGCAGATAGAAAACAAATTTATCCTGCAAGGCCTGAATATGACTTATATCATAATAGAACTCATCAATAACCATCTTTACTTTATCAGCTGGGAATACTTGACGGTTAATTGTAAAGTTGGCTGATGCATCTATGGTTATTTCTGATGAGCGGTATCTCTTGCCATCAATAATGAAATCAATGCGTGTAATCTTGCTCAGATTCAGAGTTTCAGTTCCAACAAAGATTGCTGAAATATCAGTTAAGTATAACCCTCTGAATACTACCGGAACAGTTTTAGAAAGTTGCGGCAGAATATCATCTGCTGTAAAAGTTATTTTGGTAATGTCATAGAATGTGTCCTGAACATCTATAGTTATTTTATCTTTGCTAAGATCATAGGTCTGCTTATTAATGCGTACTGTGGTTTCATCGAGTATTTCCATATCAGAAAGATAGTTTTCCTTATTTGATGAATTGATATATAATTTGATGAAATCACTGTTATAGCGGTAAGTGCCAACATCAAAGGTATTTATTTTATATACATCAGAAGAAATTATCAGTTTATCTCCGCTGGCAATCATTTTACTAACTACATAACGGGTATTGCCTGCTACTATATCCGGATTATTCGCCGTGCTGTTCAGGGCAAAGCCATAGGAACCATTAACCTGCAGTGCATCATTTATAACAGACATCGAAGCTACTTTTATATCTGAAAAACCATATTTAATAGTTATAGCATCCTGACCAAGCGTATAAGATTTATCACCAATGGTTATCGTCTTTAATGAACCGCTGGCTGGTGTTACTACAGGTGAAGTTGGTGCAGTCCCGTCATATTGCTCAAGAAACTTTGTCAGTACGGTACATACCTGGGCGCGGGTCATATCACGAAATGGCAAAAAGGTTCCATCCGGAAAACCGGATATTAACCCGATATCATAGGCGGTTTTAATATGGTCACGATACATGCTTCTTTCCACCTGGTCTGCATCTGTAAATACCAGTTTACCTTCGTCAGGAGCCTTGCCCAGAGCGCGTACCAGCATGGCAGCAGCTTCACTGCGTTTAATTGTACTGTCTGGTTTAAATAATCCCTGCGGATATTCATCGACTTCTAAAATCCCATTCTTAACCGCAGCTTCTATGTATTTTTTACCCCAGTGACTGCCGGTATCAGCAAAACTGTTGCCGGTAGCAGGAAGAGAAATCTCTGCGCAGTTAATCAGTGCGGTAGTAAATTCAGCCCGGGTCATGTTGTTATCCGGTTTAAAGGTTTTATCGGGATAACCTTTGAGATAGCCTAAATTAGTAAGATTATTGATATAGGTAATTGCCCAGTGGCCTTTTACATCGGTGAAACTGACAGCATCAGCTGTCGCAGACATAGGCTGGGTGCAAACCATGCTGACTAAAAAAGCTATCATAACGACAAAAGATAAGAATGATTTTTTCACGGTACTACCTCCTTTGAATTTGCCTTTCATTACATGTACATACGCTATAATACTGGATAAACTTTCCCACCGGCATAATTTCTGTTTATAAGTAAATTTTATTTACTTTGTTTTTATTATATTAACATTATTATCCTGAAGCAGAAACTAACGGTTTTAGAATTATTGGAAGTTTTATTATGAGAGAATCAAGGCAAATTCTTATATTCACTTAAAATAAGCTAATTTTGTGAAAATGGATTTGGTAATACATAAATTATGAAAAATCCTAAGATTTATTTATTTGAGCTATAAACAAATCGGTCAACTCAGGATCAAATTGTTTTCCAGCATTATCTTTTATCTCTTGAATGGCTTCATCATGAGTCATAGCCTTACGATAGGGACGTTCATTGGTCATGGCATCGTAAGCATCGGCCAGTGCCAGGATACGACTCTCAATCGGAATATCTTCACCATTTATACCACAAGGGTACCCTTTACCATTCCACCATTCATGATGTTTAAGTATCCAGTCGGATATAGGCATCAGTAAAGGTGACGAACATGCAATACGATAACCAATCTCAGCATGTCGTTCTATTTCAGTCCTTTCACTGGGATTAAGCGGACCATTCTTAAAGAGAATAGAATCAGAAATCCCCACTTTGCCAATATCATGAAACTGTGCAAGAAGCTTTAGCTCCGCCAATTTATTACGCGGCATATTCAGGGATTTGCCCATCATATAAACTAGCTTTTGCAATCTGTCAGTATGTCCCTGATTAATGAAATCTCTTTCACTAAGAGTATTCATCATAGTGTTTATCAGGTTATTAAGGCTGCTTCGCCTGTGGAATAACTTTTGCCGATACATATTATCATCAGCTTCTTTGAAGAGTTCTTCCATGGTTTTGGAAGGGTCATTTCTAACCGCTGAACCCATAGAAATACTAAGTGGAACGGCAGAATCACCTGAATTAAATTTGATTATATTTTCATTAATTTTATTTAAAAAGCTTTCTACTCCTTTCTGGCTGCATTCGTATAAAATAATTGCAAATTCATCACCACCGATACGTGATACAAAATCACTTTGACGCAGGGTACTTTTGATAATCTGTGCAGCTTGAATAAGAAGAGTATCACCGGCATCATGGCCTAAAGTATCATTTATCAGTTTTAAACCATCTATATCGCAAATTATAAGAGCAACCTGAAGATTTGTCAGTTTTTCCAGGCGATTAAATTCCAGTTTAAAATAGTTGCGATTATACAATCCGGTTAGAGAATCATGCATGCTAAGATAAACTAACTTATCTTCCATAAGCTTACGATCAGTTATATTTCTTATAATAACGAAGATGTGATCATCCGGTATAGGCAGTAGTCTGGCTTCATAAAACTGTTCAAGCCGGTTTTTTATAATTGAGTATTCAATACGGGTAATGACTCTGGTTTTAAGTGTCTTTTCCACTGCTTTGGTGAAAGGTAAATCGATATTATGCGGATTAAGTTCATCAAGATGTTTTCCCACTAACTGTTCCGGAGGTATATGCAGTTCCGTAGTACTTCCAGTTTTAAGATCAATAATGATGCCTTCGGAATTAAGTATTAGAAATACATCTGGAAAAGCTTCCAGAATACCTCTGAGCTGAGAATTAGACTCTAATAATTCCTGGGAGCTAAGTTCGAGTGCCCGTTCCAACATTTTACGGTCAGCTTCAAATTCACAGTAAGCATCATTTACGAACTTTAGAAAACTATCCCATTCAGGAATCGCTGGAGCAGCATCTCCAAAATGTCTGCGTATTTGACGCTTTAGTAAGTTATGTATAGTTCCCAACTAAACTATTCCTCCCAGAAAGTAGTTATAGTCATGGTCTGGTTATGCAGTTCGGCTTTTTCTCCATGTCTGAATGGTGAAATTTCTCCATAAGAATAGAATCCAGTAAGTATGGTATTATCAGCGACTAAAACCTCTCCAACTCCTTCAATTTCCTCTTCAGTTCTCTGCTTAAGAACCAGCCGTCGGGCAAAACAAGTAATTAAAAGAGCCAATACCGGTGATTTATTCTTTCCCATTATCAGACTAAGTTCGGCTGCATCTATGGCGCCATCAATTAAACGATCAACATTAGCCTTCATAAGTCGTGCGTAGTTTCCGGTGGGTATATCACCGGCAAAGGTCATACTATTTTCTTCCTCGTTTACGCCTAGAATTGCGCGTACTATCCTCCGTTCTTTATTCTGATCACGAACGGAAAGGGGAAACAATACCCCCGTAGCTGGTAAACCATCAGCAAACTCACCCAGGTATTTCTTATATAATTCAAGAGCAGAACGACCGTCCATTTCGTAGAGAACATTGCCGATGGATCTGGTTATAAGGCGTTCCGGGCCAAAAGGATCCCAACCGCCTCGGGAGCCATACCCAATCCTCAAACTGTTGCCATAAAATCCAAGTATAGCAACCGTATTCGGTTCCGGTTGGGCGTCCCAAAAAACCAGAGTTTCCTTAAAGTATTCATTATCGGCGGCTAAACCACCAGTAACAGAAACTGCAGGTGGAAGTGCCGAATTCAGCCCCCTGACCAATTCACTGCCATTTACGTTTAAACCATCAGATAATACCAGGACATGTGATAAATCCGCAAACGGAATGGAGGAAGCAATATATTCTCCCGCTTTAAATGAGTTTTCCATTTGATTTAATTTAATCTGTGCGCCTTTTACACTGGTATGTTCAAATTCCACGGCAGTTATCACAATAGAACCATCACATACTTTTGTCCCATATATTTCACCGGCAGTTGAACAACCAAAGATATGGGCTCCAGGATAAAAATCTTTTATTTCTGTAAATAGATCTATTTTTTTCAGGTATTTGCGCGTACCGAATACCAGTACAACTTGTGGAATCAAGCCTTCAATCCTGGGACCAACATCTTGCCAACCATCGTTTAACTGCCAGAATTTTTGCTCAACTCGCATTATTTTCCCCCCCGGATAAACTGAGCAATTATGATATCCAATGACAGTATTAGTGTAGTTATCTAATTATATTATTGCTGTAAGGATATGTCAAAAGAGGGGTAGGGATTAAGGGGTAAAGACAATTCGGTGCGCTCAGGATGACAACGCCGGAGGAATATCTGCTGGCGTTTTGAGATGAATATTAAATGAATCACTCTAAGCCCAGGAAAATTTCAGTTCTGCTCCTTTCTGCTTTCTTTATATACAATCGTCAGGTTAAGTCAGGTTCGAAGCCTGTAATGGTATCATATTAAAAAACCGGTTTGTGACTGGCAACTGCTACCAGTTGTCGTAAACTGTTCATATGCTCAGTAGAAGGGGGATCAATATCTGCCAGTTCATAATCCAGCCCCAGCAGCTTCCATTTATGAGCACCGAGGGCATGATAGGGCAGGAGGTCAATTCTTTTAACACTGGAAAGATTGCCGGCCAGATTAGCCATAGCCTGCAAATGTTCAGGCTGGTCGGTTATACCCGGTACGATTACATAGCGTATCCATATCGGTATGCCTTCACGATTTATTAACTCCAGATTACGCAGGTTGGCACTGTTCCCGGCACCGGTTATATAGCGGCTCAGGGTATTTTCCATATGTTTGATATCTGCCAGAACCAGGTCGGTGCAGGATAAGACCAGACGAAGTTTTTCGGAACTGATATAAAGTGAAGAATCAATGGCAGTAGTAATTTTCTCTTCACGACAAACGGTAAATACCTCACGGATAAATTCAGCCTGCAGCAGCGGTTCGCCTCCGGAAAAGGTCACTCCTCCTCCCGAAGATATAAAGTAGGGTTGACTGCGCCGCAATATCTGCATGATTTCATCAACAGTGTATTCACGGGCGATTTTACTTTCACAGTCCCAGG
>DAIMDR010000065.1:0-8788 GCA_036725705.1 Syntrophomonadaceae bacterium
TCTCGGTCAGGCAACTCCGTCAGCTTTTGGACGGGTTAGCTTGGCGTTAACAGTACATAACCCACCATTCCGGTTTAGGCTGGTACTATAGAATTCCTCCCAGCCCACCCAAGGTAATTTGCTACAATACCATTTGCTCCGATTATTAAATGATGTAAAACCATATTCATCGCCAATTTGATTTTCCAGATAGTTCATTATTGAATTCCTGATTTCTGTTCGAATTTCATTGTCAAGATCATTGAGAGCGATGGAAGAGGTTGGCCTCGGCGGTTTCTATAATACTTTCCTTACTAACGTTTCTACGCATCGAAAATATATTAGGTGTTACTGACTTGCTGAAGAAAAGAAACCGCTCAGAAGCGAGCCGTTTACTCGGGCAACTTGGGCTGATACCAGTGCAGCCAGCAGGCTGGTTGCACACCGGCGCTGGCCACTAGTAAAAGAGCGATAGAGATAACCTTAAATAAAGAAGTCTTCATAAAACGAACCCTCCTTTCTAAAATGCTATACTTTCTTTTATCGACTAAAGAAACTTATGGCAAGGCATTTTGCGCGAAAGGCTTAAAATCATACGTGAAATGCTCATGGTGAAGCGATTTGTTGAAAATTAAATTGTTGACAAAATGAATTAGTATATATTTTGACTATGTTAAGGGGCTGCAAAAACAAAACCTCCAAGCGATGTTCTAGTCTACATCCGCTTAGAGATTTATACTGACCCGCAATCATTTCGGGTCATAACTGACTGGATAGGTTATCGTATATTCGCTTGCACATACCATAGTAGTTACTGGTCGTGTCAGGAGCGAGATTAATTTTGCTGATCTCTTTTTCCAATCGATGGTTTGGGACATGGTATAACTTATAGCCGATTTTGTGACGGTGTGAAATATGATGGGGCCTATTCAGAATGGAATGGCACTATCTATAATAATCGAAGTAATTAGAAGGAGGAGGGAGAAAATGAAACGCAAACATATTGTATGGGCTTTATCTGTTGCATTAATCTGCACTTTAATTACGTCAGGAATTGTATACGCCGTATCGCCGGTTCAACAAGCCAAGGTATTTGCTGAAGAGTGCTTTTCAACGGGAATCGCAGAATTTACCCTGGTCTCTAGTGGTTATATTAGTGAAAAAGAGGTAGCTGGAGCTTATCTGGGTGATCCAATAAAGAATTATACAATTCCTCTGGATCAGTTTGATGCAAGTAAAAGTTTAAAAGAGAATGCGAAAGAAATGCCCTTTTACGTTCTCCCTATTTTCGTTGACGGAGAAGTCGTATCTGACTTCATTGTCTCGCTCGAGAAAGGGAAATGGGAATTTGTCAGTGTTGGCGGCAATATGAGCAAACTGGCCTATGAAATAGCCAGAGAAAACAATATTGACGCCAGTCGGGTAAATATGCTGAGGTTTGGCGGACAAAGTTACTTATTTGCTGACACTAATAAGGGTGATGAAATTGCCTGCTCTCCATACATATCCAATGCGGAGTTAAAGATGGAGAAACAAAAAACTTATCCTGCACAAAAGATCAAAGAACAATTGGAGTTCCGCCAAAAATACATACAAGAAAAGCTAAGAACCCGCAGCAACGACCTGATAGGCGGTGAAAATTTCGGTGCTTATGGGCCGCTAGATTTCAACCAGAACAGCAGCCTTATTTCAAGATTACTAGGATATCTGGATTACCAGTATACACATCTGTTTGATTAATCCCTTCTATAAAAAGGACCGTTCAGATTTTATGTAAACCTCCATACAGATGTAGAATAAGAGTGTCTGCATGGAGGTTTTGTTAATGGGCCAAAAGAAAAACTACCCCGGAGTCACGCGCGAAAGCTCATGAGTTGTCTCTTTTAATTGGTCGGGTTATGCTGTTATTCGTAATAACCTAACTGTAGCATGTAAGCCGGACATAGCTTATGAATATGAAGTCATGGCAAAATCTATCCATTTGTCAACAATTATCTGTAAAAAAATTGGTTTACCATAAACATTTCACGTACGATTTTGAGCCTTTCGCGCAAAAAGTCTTGCCATAAGTTCCTTTGGCTGTTAAAGGAAGGTATATCCTTTTAGGAAGGAGGGTTCATTGCAAACAGACTATCCAGTTCACAGTAGCTATGCAAAATAGGGTGTATGCTTTATGGCTAATAAGTTTCTCAACTTCATAATAATATCAATTCTCTTCATATTTGTAATCTTTACGAAATTATCGGGTTCGGGCTTTAGATTTAGGTTTTCTATCTTTTACCTTATAGTCTTGCCGATCGCCCATTTATGGTACAAATTTACAAAACAAGCTGACTATTTAGGCAAGTGGTATATCGACACAACCGTATTATTCTTTTTATCTCCTTTTATTATTTTTGTAACGGTGTTTTCTTATGCTGTAACTGAAGGTTCAAACTTAAAGATAATATTTGTCGCAACATTGACTGCTGTTTTGCTTTCTGTACTGTTTTCACTAGATAAGGAAAAGGACGGGGATTTTAAAGTGACTTTGTCCTTGATAAAATCCCTGTCGAATAATGACCGTGCTCAATTATTTAGCACCTTAGAGGACTCGGAAAGAAAACTCATTATACAAAGATTTGGTCTGGAAAATGGGAAACCCCTCACAATAGCCGACTTATCTGATTATTACAGGATGGATACTACTGAGTTGAAGGATTGGCTAAAGCGGGTGGATAATAAATTATTTGAGAGCATTATATCCAAGAGAACTAATGAATCCTGCAATTGATAAGTTTGAAATGGAATATTTTCAAAACGAAACCTCCAAGCGATGATCTTTGTCTACATAGCTTGGAGGCTCGCACAGAATTGAACGGTCTCGTAGTTTTGTTGGGTTTGCTGTAACCCTGGTGCCCTTACACTTTGGCATTGACTTGATTGATTCAACTGCCATCAAGATCTTTGATTCAGTATGTTCATCTAATGTGCAGTATTTTAAAAACTAGCGAGCCATTAAAATATAGATAGCAGCCAATGAGCAAAATAAGTAAATCCACGGTAAGGGATTTAGCTACCATCGAGCCAACTTGTGTATGCAAGAAGCTGGACAAATCTTCGACTTCAAGCATATAGAGAGTGAAACTTAAAGCGTCTAACAACCATATCCCAGTTAAAACAACAAATGACATCCCGATTATTTTTACTATTAAAACAATTACTGACCCTGGAGAAAACTGCTCCAAATCAGGCTGTACGTTACTACAAGCGGCTTTTGCAACGATGTTACCCCGTATTAGCAAATACATTCCGATAATGACCAAAATTATAATACCAATGATAAAATATATATTAATCCCAGTATAGCCTTCCAACCAAGGGTCTCTTTTGAGAATCTCATTTACACTCAAAGCAATTAGCATCATCCCCATGAATCTGGTTGTAATACTAAGTATCTGTTCTGGGGTAAGCATACCGCAAAGCCTCCTTGTATTTCGCTTCTGATATTTTACTTTTTATAACTATAGCCACTCGAAAGTTATTTTAGAATAATTTTACCCCAACCTCCTAAGCCACCACTCCAATAATCACTAACAGCATTGCTAAACAGGCTTGGAGAGGGATCATCACTGTGCCCTTCAGTATCTAAAACAATCATAGAAGTTACGGTATAATCCTGAAGGAAGGTGTTAATCAAGCGATAATCATCTTAGAATCAACTTTCGATAACCGTAAACAGCTCCAACGGAGAACAATGCACCCAAGAAAAGCACTAGGGCTATTCGGCCGATATTTTCCTGATTGGATTCGTTATTCATGGTTGGAACGGACGCAATTGCAGGTTGGCCCGAAATGAGAGGATTGGGGCCTGAGCCCCCTTTAAGAACGGGACCAATGGCGGCCACTACTTCATCGCGTGTATAAATGGTTTTGCTACGAAGACCGTATAACTCATCTCGTCCGTGAATTAGCGGGATAAAATATTCTTGATCTTTGGTGTCAAGGTAGAGAAAATCCATGTGTTGAAAGAATAGTTTAAAGTGTACGAATGAATCGGCATTTATCAGTGATTTGTTTTTTAAGAAGGCAGCTAATTCTGCCGGGTCGCTACTAAACAAACTATGCTCCGGTGAAAGGTAGCCGCCTATTTCAACAATCTGCCACTTATTCTCATGATGCGCTATAGTAAAGGAGGCTACCGGTTCGCTATCTGAACCCCTTTTGGCAAGAACCGGTACTTCCCAATAATAAGGAGATTCCTTTAAACTTTTATCAAGACTTGTCCCGTCCAGTAAAGCTGGTATTACATCTTCGTTAGGAATTACCACTTTATAAGGGGTGCCATATTCCAATTCGGCCGGACTTTCTATCTCCGACAATGAGCTTCTGTTTAAATCGTTTTTATTTTCTACCAGGATCTCTTTGGGATTAAGTTTGGAATTCTTTATAATATCTTCGATCTGGGCTTTTTCATCTGCCTTATTCAGGGACTGCTGGCTTATGGCAGTCTCAATAGATATATCGGCAAAAGCCATTGGAGCAAAGAACAACGTCATCAGAATGACCGCACCTATGCACTTCCATGTTCTCATTAAAAACCACCTCTTTTCTAATTTTTAACGCCAAAATATACTGTCCTCCCAATCCCAAACCGGATTACTTAAATAAAAGGAGTAGGTAGCGGCATGCCCTCCGTGATCCCAATCCCAAGGATCGTTATAAATAACCAATTCTCCATCTTCTGGATGGATATTATAGCCTTTAATGACCATGGCATGTCCAGCCCCTTCGTTGAAAACTGCTGTGATAATAGGTCCATTATTATTTATCTGGTGTTTAACCGCAGCAAAGGTTAAAGGGTTGCTTTGACCTGAACCCGGAATACCAGTATAATCTTCGACATAGAATTCCATGCGAAGGAAGTCTCCTATTCCGTGGTTGAAATCCTCCCCATGTTCTCTTATCGCAATCTCGATGTTTCTGTTAATATTATCATTCTCAAAGTATGATATAACCATGGCCGAGCAGGTAGCCCAACAAAGCCAATCATGAGGTTGCTGTGTATATTCAGGTACAGGTAAAGATATTCTTGCGTCTATAATGGTGACGGAGTTTGTTTTTGTATTATTATTACTGTTAGATTCAAGGATGGTGCCGTTTTTATTTACGTGCATTTGTAAATTGTATGTGCCGGGTTGATTAAAGGTAAGATTAAATGTGATAGTTGCCGTATACCCAGCGCTCAAGTTTTCAAATGAAATGACCCCGATTTCTTGTCCGTTTGCTGATAAATGATTGTTAATGGTACCTAAAGCGCTCCCGGTACCGTTATTGGAAACAGTAATTTCAAATGCTACCGGCTGACCAACTACCCGTGCATTTGGTTCTGACAGGGTCTTAAATGTCGAAATAACAAGATCTGGTATACCTTGCCAAACATAACTTCTCGTTATGCTATTGTTGGTGTTATTGGGTTCTGCTATGGGAAAACCGGGAATAGCCAATAGTGAAATTGTATGTGAACCTTCTGGAACACCAGTTAAAGAAAAATTAAATGTATATTGATAACCTGCCAGAATGCTGCCTACATTTAAAACACCTACTGAAGTACCATCGACACTAATGTAAACCTCTGTATCGAATGCTGTAGTATTACCGGTATTTGAAATCTTAAATTGGAGATTTGCAGCTGGGCCAACTTCAAACGGCTGTTTTGCAGCCGTCAAGGAATCCATGCTTAAGTCTATAAAGGTAGAGTCTGCTAAATTGTTTGTCCTATCTGTTGCAGTATGTTCTATTGCATTCTTATTATATACCGCATCAAGTACCGTAACTATATTGGCGGAACTATCGCTCAATGCAATAGCTTGATCCATGCTTGTTTTCGTAATTGATAAGTCGGAAATTTCAAACTCATTGCAATCTTGGTCTGTTTTATAAAAACTAATATCGTCATTTGTTATAAAATCAACATTTTGTAATGCATAACTGTTATTAGCAATCACTAAAAAGAATAACATGAAAAGAACAATAAATTTGAACTTTTTCATGAGAATATCCTCCCTTCACAGAACAAAAATGTCTCGTCTTCTTTAAGATAGAGAAACTTTTATAAATATTTCACCCCCTTATGTCCAACAGGTCAGACTAGCGAGTCTTACTCGGGCAAACTTGGCTGATACCAGTGCAGCCAGCAGGCTGGCTGTACACCCGCACTGGCCACCAGCAAAAGAGCTATAGATATAACCTTGAATAGTGAAGTCTTCATAAAATGATCCCCCTTTCTAGAATGCTGTACCTTCTTTTAACAATCAAAGCAACTTATGGCAAGGCATTTTGCGCGAAAGGCTCAAAATCATACGTGAAATGCTCATGTGTTTCTTTTTTATTAAAAGACTATTGACGAACAAGATTGGATATTTGAAACATTTTTGCATTATGCCCGGTTAAGTTTGTTGCAGACTGCCAACTTCTCACCTTTACCATTGCCAGCCTTTGCTTCTCCATGCTACAATGTCCGTATTGTGGAGAAATTCATCCGCCTGTGGCAGACGGAGGGAATTATGGTTAAGGCTGAGAAAAAATTCTATCTGGTGCGGGAGGATATCCTTCCAGAATCCATATTAAAAACCGCTCTGGCTAAGGAAATGCTGGCCAGTGGTGAAGTCAAAGGGATAATAGAAGCGGTGGAGCGCCTGGGTATGGCCCGCAGTACCTTCTATAAGTACAAGGATGGCGTGTTTTCCTTCTTCAATGCGGAAAACATGAGTATACTGAATGTTTCCTTGCTTCTGCGCCATATTTCCGGTATTCTATCGGGGGTACTAAACTGTGTTGCTGCCATGCAGGCTAATGTATTGACCATCAATCAAAACCTACCTCTGCATGGGGTAGCCTATGTTACCTTATCTCTCAATATTGATGAGATGTCCGTATCGGTAGAAGAGATGCTTGATCAGCTACAGGCTCTGGATGGAGTGCTGAATGTTGAAGTGGTTGGTAAGAGTTGATATTTATTCAGGAGGGGCATTAGATGATACAGATTGGTTTACTGGGATGTGGAACCGTAGGATCTGGAGTGGTGAAACTGCTTGAAAAGAATGCGTCCACCATTGCGCAGCGCAGTGGTGATGAAATAGTCATTCGTCGGGTCATGGAACGTGATGTGGATAAATGCCTGGCTTTAGGGGTTGATCCCCAAAGGATTACCAGCAACTTTCAGGATATTGTTGACGATCCGGAAATCGATATAGTTGTAGAATTAATGGGGGGAATCGAACCGGCCTCCGATTTTATTCTGCAGGCTATGCGTAACGGCAAGCACGTAGTGACTGCTAACAAAGATATGATTGCTGTAAAAGGCAAGGAGCTCTTTGAGACTGCTGAGGAGCACCAGGTTGACTTCTATTTTGAAGCCAGTGTGGGTGGGGGAATCCCCATTGTATATCCCTTGAAACAGTCATTGGCCGGCAATCAGATCCAGGAGGTAATTGGTATATTAAATGGCACCACCAATTACATATTGACCAAAATGAGCCGTGAAGGCCTGGATTATAACCAGGTTCTGGAGGAAGCACAGGCATTGGGATATGCGGAAGCTGATCCTACTGCTGATGTCTCCGGCCTGGATGCTGCCCGTAAGATAGCCATTCTTTCCTCGATAGCCTTTAACAGCCGGGTAACCTTAAATGATGTGTATGTAGAAGGGATCACCGGCATAACCGCTGAAGACATTCGCTATGCCCGTGAACTGGGTTACGTAATCAAGCTTCTGGCCATTGCCAAAGAAGATGAATTTGGCCGCATTCAAATCCGGGTACACCCTGCGTTTCTGCCGGTCAATCACCCTCTGGCAGCAGTTAATGATGTTTTTAACGCAGTTTTCGTTCAGGGAGATGCGGTAGGCGAGATCATGCACTTCGGAAGAGGCGCCGGACAGATGCCGACTGCCAGCGCAGTAGTGGGCGACATCATTGAAATTGTCCGCAATCTGAATCATCATACCAAAGCCCGCATCGGCTGCACCTGCTATGAGCAGAAGCCGATATTGAGCATTAATGAGCTGGAAGTAGAATACTATATCCGTATGACTGTCACCGACCGCCCCGGAGTACTGGCGGGAATTGCCGGTGTATTCGGCAATAATGATGTAAGTATTGCTACAGTTCTGCAGAAGTCCAGCGATGATAACCGGGCAGAACTGATCATGATAACTCACCGAGTACGCGAAAAGGGGTTGCGTGATGCCTTGTCTGTTTTAAGCGGGATGAGCATTGTGGGTGAGATAAACAGCGTTATTCGTTTGGAAGGCACCCAGCGGGTGATGGCTTGACCAGGGGGTCCACCATGATAAAGGTAAGAGTTCCGGCGACCAGTGCTAATCTGGGGCCTGGTTTTGATACTCTGGGCCTGGCATTGGCACTATATGTACAGGTTGAACTAGATTGGTCTAGGGACAACATAATTGAGTTTACCGGTGCAGGAGCTCAGCAGATAGCCGGACGTGCCGAACACAATTTGGTTTGGCAGGCTGTAAACCGGGTGCGGGAAGTAACCGGTAATAATTCCCCGCTAAAGCTGAGTATTCACAATGACATTCCTGTGGGCAGGGGACTGGGGAGCAGCGCAGCCGCCATCGTAGCCGGTTTGGTATCAGCCAATCAACTATTGGGAGAACCCTTGGCTGAGGAAGAAATCCTGGCCTTAGCGGTTGAAATGGAAGGGCACCCTGATAATATTGTTCCGGCACTTAAAGGCGGTTTGACCACTGCCATGCTATATAATGATCAGGTCTACTACCAAAAGCTTCATTTACCCACTGAAATGA
>DAIMDR010000066.1:0-8749 GCA_036725705.1 Syntrophomonadaceae bacterium
TCTTATATCCATATCGGCATTTTTAAGCTCGTCAAAAAAGATATCCACTGCATTTACACTGGTAAAAATAATCCATTCATAAGTGGTAATATTTTTTAAAGCATTATGCAAACTGCTAAGATTTTCTTCCTTTTTAATACTAATGGTGGGAAATTCAACTGCTTCACCGCCTGAATCATTTATTCCGGCGGACAACTGGCTGGCTTGATTACGGGAACGGGTAACTATTATACGCTTACCCCAGAAAGGCTTTTTCTCCAGCCACTGCAGTTCCTGACGCAAATCAACAACTTCCCCAACTACAATTACTGCCGGAGGTTTAAACTCTGCTTTTTTGACTTTATCCACAATATCTGCCAAAGTCCCGCAGAGAACCTTTTGTTGCGGGGTTGTACCGCGATGAATCAGGGCAATCGGAGTTGAAGGTTCCCGCCCATTATCAATTAAACTCTTGCAGATAAACGGTAAATTCTCTACTCCCATTAAAAAAACCAAAGTTCCTATGCCCGTGGATATCTTATCCCACTGAATAGAACTTTCGGCTTTATCCGGTTTTTCATGACCGGTGATAATTGCAAAACTGGAAGTAGCATCACGATGCGTAACCGGAATACCGGCATAGGCAGGCACGGCTATTGCTGAGGTGACGCCCGGCACCACTTCATAATCCAGACCATTTTGCAGCACATACTGAGCCTCTTCACCGCCGCGGCCATACAGAAATGGATCGCCGCCTTTTAATCGAGCCACAATATGACCCTGACGGGCTTTTTCTACCAGTAAGGTATTAATCTCGTCCTGGGGCAGAGCATGGTGTCCGGAAGCTTTGCCTACATAAATCATTTCAGCGTCCGGATTTGCATAGGCTAAAATTTTATCTCCTACCAGACGGTCATAAATTACTACCGTAGCCCGGTTAAGAACTTCTTTACCCTTAAGGGTTAATAAACCGGGCTCCCCCGGTCCTGCTCCAATTAAATAAACATAACCCTGGCTTTTCATATTTAATCCCCCGAATTTTTAATTTGCTCCAGAACCTGCCCGGCCCCCTGCTGTAATAACAACTCTGCTACCTTTCGCCCGCCCTTTTCCGGGTCATTTTGGTCAAGATGCATGCATTCACGAAATACTGTTGATCCATCTAATGAGGCTACCAGGCCATTCAGACATAATTGTCCCTTCTGCTCCTCGGCCAGACAGGCTATAGGTACCTGACAACCACCTTCCAGTCTCCTTAAAAAGGATCGTTCCGCCTGAATAACAATTGAAGTTGGCGGGTCATTGATCTGTTGCAATATATCGGCAGTATCACTATCTTCCCGACGGCACTCAATGGCAATAATACCCTGTCCCACTGCCGGAAGCATAACTTCATAGGGTAGATACTCAGTTATATACTCAGTTAAACCCAACCGTTGCACCCCGGCAAAAGCAAGAATAATTGCATCCAAATTTTGTTCCTGCATTTTTCTTATCCGAGTCTCAACATTTCCGCGTATATCAACCATGACCAGATCAGGACGATAAGCTTTCATCTGGGCTATCCTTCTAAGGCTGGAGGTACCTATCATCGCTCCCGGCGGTAAATCAGCCAGATGGTATTTTTTATGGGATAACAGGATATCATGAGGATTTTCACGGGGTAAAACGGCACCAATCATCAAGGCTTCATCCAGCTCTGAAGGTAAATCTTTAGCACTATGAACCGCTGCATCAATCTCGTTATTCAGTAAAGCAGTCTCCAATTCTTTAGTAAACAGGCCCTTATCTCCAATACGCGACAAAGCTACATCTAAAATAATATCCCCGGTAGTTTTAATAACAACGATCTCAATATCCAGCCGGGGAAAGAAGCTCTTTAATCTATCTGCTACATGCTCTGTCTGCCATCGTGCCAGTTTGCTGCCCCTGGTTCCCAGCCTTATACGAGTCATTTTCAGCATACCCCTCACAATCTATCTGCAAATTAAATAACCCTTTTACCACTTCAGCGTAAACATGTCCCTGATTGGTGGATGCTTTCTCTTTTAATTGAATAATGGGAAGATGCAATAATTGATTTACAATTGCATTGGCCATAGTTCCGATAACTTTTTGTTCATGTTCCGAAACCTTGCCCAACCGATTCATGGCTTTTTTCATTTCCTGTTGTTTTATTGACTCTGCCCGGGCTTTTAAGGCACTGATTACCGGTACTGCACAAAGACTGCCCAACCATTCGTTAAAATCTTCCAGTTCCTGAATAATAATTTCTTCTGCTTTAATTGCAGCCTGTTGTCTTTGTCGGTAATTAATGTCTATTACGCCCTGTAAGTCATCAATATCATATAAAAACACTTCATCTATCTCTGCCAATTGCGGGTCGATATCACGGGGTACAGCAATATCTATCATAATTATGGGCTGTCCATTTCTGTTTAATAGACTCTCATAACAATTATCGGTACGGATTACATAATGATTAGCCGCAGTACAACTAATAACAATATCTGTCAACGGGAGCATGTTCGGCATTTCATCCAAACGAATAGCCCGGCCGCAAAATTCCTCTGCCATTGCTAGCGCCTTATCATAGGAACGGTTGGACACAATAACTGATTGCACTCCATGCTGCATAAGATAGCGGGTAGTAAGTTCACTCATTTCTCCGGCTCCCACTACCATTACCGTTTTGCCATGCAAATCACCTAACACACTGCGAGCCATTTCTACTGCTGCTGAGCTGATAGATAATGGATGTGAGTCAATTCCAGTTTCCGTGCGGACTTTTTTACCCACATAAAGTGCCTTTTGAAACAATGCATTAAGTACCCCATCCGAGGCATTAGCTTCCATAGCCGTTATATATGCATCTTTTACCTGCCCGATTACCTGGGTTTCACCTAAAATCATGGAATCCAGTCCGGAGGCAACCCTGAACAGATGATTAATAGCCTCATAACAATTAGGTTGATACAGGTATTGCTTTAACTCCTGGCTATTAATGCCGGAATATCTCTGTAACATTTGTTCCAGTACCTGTGTGCCCTGTTCAATATCCCGGGTAGTAGCATAAATCTCCGTCCGGTTACAGGTGTTGACAATGACAGCACCTTCGATACCTTCCTGCTGCAACAATTGCTTGTAGGTTTCCTGCAGAGAAACTCCTGTAATAGCCAGTTTCTCTCTTATCTCAACCGGTGCTGTTTTATGATTCAAACCTGCCACAAGGACATACATTGCTCAATCCGCTCCCTTATTTTATCTTCCGCTCCCATTTGGATTAATTCCAATAAGTCGGAATTAGCCATGGACTGAAAAATTGCACGACGAATCTCAATATCATCAACTGTCTCTTTAACCCGATCTCGCTGCTCGCCTAAAATATCAACCAGCTTACCATAATCTTCGGTAATTATTTGTTCCAGTTCCCGGCGCAGGCGCGCTGCATAAGCAGGACTCTTTCCCTCAGTAGATATTGCTACGGTCAATGAACCTCGTTTTAATATGGAGGGAATATATAAATCACAATTAGGCGGGTCATCTACCGCATTGATCAAAATACCCCTTTCACGACATAAAGAAGCCACCTCCTGATTTACGCTTCCGGTATCAGTGGCGACAAAAACCAGTGACATATTCTCCAAATCACCAGGTATAAACTCTCGGTTATGCCAAACGATTGCATGTCTGGCTGTCAGTTGTTTCAAATTATCGGTTACTTCGGGACTGACTACAGTTATATCGGCCTTATGCTCCAGCAGGTTGAGTACTTTTCGTTCTGCAACCTGACCTCCCCCAACCACCAGACAATTACGCTCCTGAATATTAAGGAATACCGGGAATAAATGGGTCAAGTCAATACACTCCCCCATTAGTTTTAAAAAGGTCTGCAACAGACCTTTTTCTATTTATCTTTTTTATCTTCCAGTTCATCAAAGTCTTCTTCTTTGGCTTTGCGGAAATTCTGCAGAGCTTTTCCCATTGATTGTCCTACCTGAGGTAATTTCCCCGGTCCTACAATTATTAAGACAATCACTAAAATCAGTGCCAGTTCCCAGGGACCAAAGTTGCCAATTAATCCAAACAAGTTGTCCCCTCCTTTTTAGTCTGTCAAAAAATATATAGCTATTCCAAAAGCCTCGATTTATTTGCTATTATGACGCAAATACAAGGTTTTGTAAAGCTTTGCATTTTACTGCCGGCGGCACCTTCGATAATTTGCCGGCATGATAATTTCGAGACTGCTGAAAAAGTCCTTTTTTACGTGTCATTCTGAACGATAGTGAAGAATCTCGTTGGCTGAATCCCAATATTACGGCCTTAAAAGAGATCCTTCGTCGCCTGCAGCTCCTCAGGATGACATTTAGGGTACTTTTTCAGTGATCTCGAATTTCTTAGCTTTCATTTTCCAGATCAGGCTCCTCTTCTCCCCTGCCTGATGAGCGTTTGGAATACTTCGATATCCATATGCTGATTTCATAAAGCAAATATACCGGTACCGCCATAAACATCTGTGAAACCGGATCTGGACCCGGAGTAAGTGCTGCCGCCAGAATTACAATGATTAACAGTGCATACTTACGGCTTCTGGCCAGCATTTGATAATTTACTATCCCCAGCTTGGTCAGAAAGAAAATCACTACCGGTAATTCGAAAACCAGTCCAAATGGAATAGTAAAAGCCATTACAAACGACACATACTGGTCTACCTTAAACATGGTTTCCAAATTGGTGCCGGCAATATAGATAAAAAAGTTTAATACCAGACGCAATATTCCAAAATAGGCGAACAGCACCCCAATAACAAACAGCAACACGCTGATCGGCAAAAGAATATAAACATATTTTCTTTCATGGGGAAAAAGGGCCGGTTTAAAAAAACGCCAGATTGCCCATACGACAATAGGAAATGCAATAACAAAACCAGATAAAAAGGAAAGCTTCAGTTTAACAAAAAAAGCTTCCGTAACCCCGGTTACTACTAATCCTTCATTTAGTGAACTTAATGGTGCCATTATCAGGGTAAGAATTTGTTCGCTATAATAAAACGACGCGACTGCAGCAACAATTATTGCCACCACGCTGATAATCAGCGATTTGCGTAATTCTTCCAGATGTTCAATAAGAGTCTGTTTTTCATCCGGTGATAAATCTTTCAGCGACAAAGCCTTGCACCTGCTTTCTAATATTCTCTTTCGAGTATATAATCAGTAATTTCCAACAAGGTCTTTTTTACTGCATGTTCCGGTATCATATCCAATTGTCTTCTGGCTTTGCGGGCATAATGCCGGGCCGACCAATAAGAATACTCAATACCATCTGAATCAATAACCATTTCAATAATTCTATCAGCTTCACGATCACAAGCTTGCGGAGATGTGAGCAATTGTTTCAGTTCATCTTTATAGGCGCTGTAGTTTAAAGCATATAAGGCCGGTAAAGTAATAACCCCCTGTCTTATATCGCTGCCGGTAGGTTTACCCAGGGTTTGTTCGTCAGCAACAAAATCAAGTATATCATCAGTAATTTGAAAGCCCATTCCCAGATAATATCCATACCTGGTCAAGGCTTTTATTTCGTTTTCAGGAGCTTTAGCCAGCATAGCTCCCAATTGACAGCTAACTGATATAAGCAAGGCCGTTTTTCTTTCGATTCTACGCAAATAGTTCTTCAGGCCCAGGTTAACATTATAACAGCTCAGCATCTGAATTATTTCACCCTGGCATATCTTCATGCTGGTGTCGGCCAGTATGTCAATAATCTCAACATCTTCATAATCAGCAATAATTGACATGGCCCGGGCAAAAATAAAGTTGCCGGCATAAATGGAAACCCGGTTGCCCCAGGCCAGCTTTACCGTATCAGTACCCCGGCGAACCAGTGAATTATCTATGACATCATCATGTACCAAAGTAGCCATATGCATTAATTCCAGAGCTGCTGCCAGGGGAATAATATTTTCCAGATCATCCTGGTAAATTTTAGCGCTCAAAAGCGCAAATCCGGGTCTGAGCCTCTTGCCACCAGCACTTATTAAATGCCCCGCTGCTTCATTAAGCATAGCCAAATCAGACTGGACATGCCTGTCTAATCTGGATTCAACTATCTTCATCTCTTTGGAAACCGGGGCTAAAAAATTAAATTTACTCATTATACTCCTCTTATTTTGCACATTATATATATTATATAGACTGAGTAAATGCTTTTCTATCCAATTGTACATCAACCCTCATAGCGGGTAAAAAGATTATGCTCAATACGCATACTATCCAAAACCTTGCCTACGATAAAATTCACTATATCATCTACGGTTTGAGGAAGGGCATAAAACCCTGGCATAGCAGGTATAACATGAACTCCCAGCTCGGCAAGAGTAAGCATATTACGCAAATGAACAGCATTCAGGGGAGTCTCCCGTGGAACCACAATCAAATTGCGTTTCTCCTTTAGCATTACATCAGCCGCCCGTTCCAGCAAGCCTTTAGCTGCCCCGGTAGCTATAGCTGATATACTGGCCATGGTACAGGGTATTACCACCATGCCTTCTACTAGATATGAACCACTGGCAATGGGGGCAGCAATATTGGAATTTTCGTAAACAGTTAACTTATCAGAAGCAAAATACTTTCTTATGCTGGCAGAAATATCATTGTCAATCTCCCATCCCATCTCGTGTTGTAAGACAATAACTGCCGGTTGACTAATAATTAAGTTAACCTCAAATTCTCTCTTTAATAACTCCTGAACCAGGCGCACACCGTAAACTATACCACTCGCGCCGGTAAACCCTATAATATATCTGGGCAAACCGAAACCTCCTCGTCAGACGATCATTTTGAAAATAAATCCCATAAAGTAAAAATAAAAATAATTAGTCCTACATATCGGTTTATCTTAAAGGAAGCAAAATTAACCCGGCTCAAATCCCCGGGTTTGACGATGATATGTTCATAAACCAGAACTATTGTTGCTATAGTTATCCCCAAATAATAAAATAATCCTAAAGATAATATTAACCCGGTTAACACTAAAAAAACTACTGTGAACAAATGAAAAACAGCAGAAAACCTTAAAGCCCCAACTTCCCCAAAACGGGCTGGAATGGAATAAAGCCCATTCTGGCGGTCAAATTCGATATCCTGACAGGCGTACATGGTATCAAACCCAGCTATCCAGCCGGCGACAGCCGCCCCCAAAATTAATGGCTGCAGGTCAAAAGTTCCGGTAATAGCTATCCAGGCACCTATAGGTCCGCTTCCTATGGCTATACCTAAAATTAAATGGCACCACCAGGTAAATCTTTTTGTATAGGAATACCCCCATAATATTATTACTGCCAGAGGAGCTAATTTTAAACATAAGGGATTTAAGCGTGCAGCGGCGACGAACAGCAGTATAAAAAAGATAATCGTTCCTATCCAGATCTTAGTTACATCAAGTTTGCCGGAAGGAAGCACCCAATGAGCAGTCCGCGGATTAGCCGCATCATATCTTAAATCTATTATGCGGTTAAGACTCAGCGCAGCTGTACGGGCACTTATCATGGCCAGCGTAATCCATAATAACTTGTCCCATGACGGCATACCCCCCTGGGCCAAAAAAGCCCCTAAATAAGCGAAAGGCAAACCAAAAAAAGTATGCTCAAAATCCACCATACGCAAAAAATATCTCAGCTTAGTCAATACCGTATTCACTCCACTTCGAGCCGACCAATTGCTTTATAGTCTCATTCATAACAATATCCTTGGGCCATTCCCGGCTATGACCTTCACTGGTCCATTTTCTGGTTGCATCAAAACCCATTTTGGAACCTACCAATGCCAATGGAGCAGAATGATCCAGTACATCCAGAGGGCCTTCAACTATCATGGTGTCCCGCCGGGGGTCAACATTATTAAACACCTTCCATAATACTTCTGAACTGTCCTGTACATTAACATCATCATCAACTACAACAATAAACTTGGCAAACATCATCTGACCCATTCCCCACAGAGAACTCATTATCTTGCGGGCATGGCCGGGAAATTGTTTCCTGATTGATACAACTACACAATTATGAAAGACTCCTTCCATCGGTAAATGCATATCCACAATTTCCGGTAGTTGAAACTTCATCAGGGGCAAAAATATTCGCTCGGTAGCATAAGCCATATAGCAATCTTCCTGGGGTGGTTTGCCAACTATGGTGGCAGGATAAACAGGATTTTTCTTATGAGTTATACAGGTTATATGAAAAACCGGATACTCTCCCGCCAGGGAATAATAGCCGGTATGGTCACCAAACGGTCCCTCAATGCGTCTTTCCAGAGGGTCTACATATCCCTCCAATATGATTTCGGCATCAGCAGGCACTTCCAGATCGACTGTCCTGCATTTAACCAGATCCACCGGTTTCTTGCGTAAAAATCCGGCAAAAATCAGCTCATCAATATCTTTGGGTAAAGGAGCCGTAGCTGAATAGGTTATGGCAGGGTCGCCGCCCAGAGCAACAGCTACTTCGGTAGGACGACCCAGAGCACAATTTTTCCGGTAGTTTTCAGCACCATCATGATGGGTATGCCAATGCATTCCGGTAGTCTTATTATCAAAAACCTGCAACCGGTACATCCCCGCATTACGCTTGCCAGTTTCAGGGTCTTTCGTATATACCTGCGGAAGGGTAATAAATCTTCCGGCATCCTCCGGCCAGCATTTTAAAACCGGTAAAAAATCAAGTGAAGGCTCCTGCTGAATCACTTCCTGACAGGCTCCATTTTTAACCATC
>DAIMDR010000067.1:0-8718 GCA_036725705.1 Syntrophomonadaceae bacterium
CAGCTATATATAGTAAGTTTGACGCATATATGCTGACCAGAATGTTTTCATATATACTTATTTTATCAGCATCCTCTGCTGCATTGATAGCATTTATGACACCGGCAATAGTACGTTTGAAATCATATTCATTTTTCATGGTTCTCAACATTTAATCACCTTAAATCTACAAAGGATTCACCAGGTTGAAAATATTCATTATACAGCTAGTTCTATAATAGGTTAAAAAAACCTGCAAAAGATAACCGGAAGAACGTCAGTTAATCCATCAAACTGAATTGACAATTCGATATAGTATATTAGGATTTAAATGAAGGCTTGGCATAATTAATGATTTCCTGAATATCAGCGAAGAATCCAGTTTAGCCGGAAGATGCAGTCTTATGGACTTCCAAAAGAGATGCTTCGTCGCCTGCAGCTCCTCAGGATGACATTTTTAAAAGTTATATAATAATTAAAGAAAATTGAATTATGCAAAAATCTCATTTAGTATTGCAGAAATAATGTCCCGGGTAACCCGGTGCAACAAACGCAGGTGAAATTATGACACTTCAACAATTAAGATATGTTATAAAAATAGTTGAATGCGGTTCAATTACCGAAGCAGCCAGGCAGCTTTTTGTTTCCCAGCCCAGCCTTTCCAATGCTGTCAAAGAGCTGGAAACCGAACTGGGTATAGAGATTTTTAACCGCACCGCCAAAGGTATATCATTAACCATTGACGGCGGGGAATTTCTTTCTTATGCGCGTCAGGTTATAGAGCAGACTGAACTTTTGGAACAGCGTTATCTGGGTAAAAAGCCCTCAAAGCAGCTTTGCTCGGTTTCCACTCAACATTACGCTTTCGCGGTCAACGCCTTTGTGAATCTCCTCCGGGCATTGGATGTGGATGAATATGAATTTACACTTCGGGAAACCCGAACCTGGGAGATCATTGAAGATGTCAAAAATCTACGCAGCGAGTTGGGCATAATTTATTTAAGTGATTTTAATGAAAAAGTAATTGCCAAGCTTTTGAAGGAAAATCATTTAACTTTTTATCCTCTTTTTGAGGCTGATCCGCATGTTTTTATCAGTTCGGTTCATCCGCTGGCCGGGAAAGAATCGGTAACCCTGGAAGATTTGGACGATTATCCTTTTCTGGCGTTTGAACAGGGTGAATATAACTCGTTTTACTTTTCGGAGGAGATATTGAGCACCGTTCCTCATAAGAAAACTATCCATGTCAGCGACCGCGCCACTCTATTCAATCTGCTGATCGGGCTGAACGGATATACTATCTGTACCGGGGTTCTAAACAGCGATTTGAACGGCGAAAACATTATTTCCGTGCCGTTGGAGTCGGAAGAAAAAATGCTGGTGGGCTGGATAGCGAATGAGAAGGCGCATCTTAGTACGATCGCATCAGATTATATTACCGAGTTAAAGCGGTTGATTTCCGAGTGTCACGGGGACGGTCCTTTTGTCGCCCCCGGGGGTATACGGCTGGTCTGTGACCGCTGAAGTGTGACGGGGACGGTCCGAGACTGCTGAAAAAGTCCTCTTTTGCGTGTCATTCTGAACGATAGTGAAGAATCTAGTTGGCTGAATCCCAATATTTCGGCCTTTAAAGAGATCCTTCGTCGCCTGCAGCTCCTCAGGATGACATTTATGATAATTTTTCAGCAGTCCCGGGCCTGTACCCCTGTTCTGCTATAACAAAGACAAGGTATTGTACAACCGTATGGCTCGCTCACGCTGCCAGCAGGGTGCTTATGGCTGCATATATTTTCTGAGCAATATAGGGGTTATTCATGGTATACAGGTGAATGCCATCCACATCCTGAGCCATAAGATCGACAATTTGATCAACTGCATAAGCAATCCCTGCATCGCGCATGGCTACAGGATTATTTTCATATCTTTCCATCATGGTTATAAACTTTTTGGGGAGCTGCACCCCGCACAACGATACCATTCTTTCAATTTGTTTTTTATTTACCACCGGCATTATTCCAGCTTGAATCGGAACATTTATTCCGGCAATGCTGGCCCGTTCACGAAATGAATAGAAGTAATCATTATCAAAAAACAGCTGGGTGATAAGCTGGTCGGTCCCGGCATCCACCTTGATTTTTAGATTGCGTATATCGTCAACCAGACCTGAGCACTCACTATGCCCCTCCGGATAACAAGCTCCGATAATATTGAAGTCGCCATTTTCCCTGATGAACGAAACCAGATCGCTGGCATATCGGAAATCCTGCCTGGGGGTAAAATCGGGGTTTATATCACCGCGCAAAGCCAAAATGTTTTCCACCCCGGCCTGCTTGAAACCTGCCAGCATATCCAGCACTTCGTTTTTGGTGAGATTAATACCGGGAAGATGGGCAACACTTTCAATCCCGTAATGATTTTTTATGGCCGCAGCAATTTCCAGGGTTGCGGTATTGGTTTTACTGCCGCCGGCACCATAAGTTACACTCATAAAGTCCGGATTTAAACCTTGTAATTCGTCCAGCGTTTTGTAAATTGTATCAATAGGTGCGGTTCGCCGGGGAGGAAATACTTCCAGCGACAGCACTTTTTTGTTTTTGAAAATTTCTGCGGTTCTCATGATAGCCTTCACCTTTCAACTGTGATGAAAAGACTATATCATAAGAATTCAGCCATAGCGTAATACTTGATTCGCATGCCTTGCCATAGGTATATGCTATACCCCGGTTTATTTTACTACCATTACCGGACAGGCAGCCTGAGCCAGAACATGCAGGGTCACGCTTCCTGTCAAAGCACCCTTAAGAGGTCCATGTCCACGGCTTCCCATTATAATAAGATCGATACCATTTTCTGCTTCTCTGAGAATTTCTGCTGCCGCGTAACCTTTGCTAACCTTGGTTATCATCTTGACCCCTTTTGTATCTACGCTCTTAATAGTATCTTTTATAACCTGTTGACCGATTTCATTAATCTTTTCCTCCGGAAAAAGGGCATAGCCGCTTATAAGCGCACCCATATAGGAATAATTGGCCGGCTTATCCACCACATGCAAAAGTACGATTTTCGCATTGTATTGTTTGGCAATATCAACAGCAGTTGCAAAAGCATGATATGAATACTCTGATGCATCAGTGGATACTAGAATTTTTTTAAACATTTGCTTGCCCCCTTTAGCACTCACTTATACTTATTGTATACTGTTTGAAAACAAAACGGCACCTTAGTTATTTATTCCGTCATGCCGTACACACAATATTCCCTATTTGAATATACTGGCATTACAAACACATTATGGGGGTTGGTCAGATGGCAAACTCATTTAAATACAGGTATACTACCGGACCGATCAGTATTAGCGAGTTTATAAATAATATCCGCGTGCTGGTATTGAATAACGGAACCAAAACGCACCAGGCGAGAGTTAAAATCTTTAATCTCGACCCGCAACCGAAAAAGAAGGTATTTGACGAGACCTTTACAATTGCAGCCAACTCAAAAATTCAAACCGAATTTATCCCCATGTTTAACTCGTTTGAGGTGCAAATATTAACCAACAGTTCGGTTGTATTCAGCTGGGTGGGCGGCCGTTCCGGGAATGAGAATCTGGAAGGGAATATAGTATTGCATAAAGACCTGGTCCGGTTCTAGCCTGCCTGATCCTGAAAAGTTCATTCCAATCATTACAAAATACTTCATCTAAATATTCTTTTAATCTATGCTATTTGAGTAATCAGTAAAAATACCGGGATATAAATCCCGGTAGTAAACTTGAGCAAAGGTTAACCAATACGGCCTGAAATAGATGCCAGGCACAGAGTCTGCTTGCCCCTGGATTCACTTCAATGGTTCAATAACTCCGGTGGCCTGGCATTATATATTATATATCCCGGGTCCACAAAGAGGCCATTGCCGGTCCGGTCCCTACGCAGGTAGAGGCACCGCCTCTGGTAAGGCCAAGTCTTTCCAGTTCGTAATATAAAGAAACAACGATACGTAATCCGCTTGACCCAATAGGATGTCCCAAAGCAATCCCTGATCCATTGTGATTTACTTTATCCATGGAGAGGTCCATGCCATAGTTCTCCTTCAGGCGGATTTTACAGCCAATGAACTGAGGGGCAAACGCTTCATGCAGTTCCCAATATTCAACATCATCAAAATTCCAGCCGGCTTTCTCCAGAGCTACCGGAATTGCTTCCGCAGGTCCGATTCCCATGATCTGCGGATCAACGCCAACCGCAACCGAAGCGACCAGTTTCATAAGCGGTTTTATTCCCAGTTCTGCTGCTTTTTGTCTGGACATTATTACGGCAGCCGATGCGCCGTCATTGATGCCGGATGCATTGGCAGCGGTTACTACGCCCCCGTCTTTTTTAAATGCCGGTTTTAGTTTGCCGACACTTTCGATGGTGCAATCACGAATAGGATGTTCATCGGTTTCAATAATGGTTACACCTTTTTTAGTGGTAACTTCAACCGGAACGATTTCCCTCCTGAAAATACCATTATCAGTTGCATTAATGGCATTTTGATGGCTTCTGACCGCTAATTCATCACATTGTTCGCGAGTAATGTTATACATGGCCGCAACATTTTCGGCAGTCATTCCCATGTGTCCCGGAACCAGCGAATCAACCAGTGCGTCATGGGTCAAAGAATCAATCATTTTGGTATCGCCCATTCGTGCACCAGTCCTTCCACTGGGTACCATATAGGGACTCTGAGTCATGTTTTCAACCCCAACCACCAGTGCAATATCCGTTGCCCCTACCATAATGTTGCGACTGGCAATTTCCAATGCTCTCATCCCAGAGGTACAATTCTGATTTACAACACAGGCATTGCTCCGCTCAGGAAGCCCGCATGCCAAACCGACAATACGCGCGGGCAGGGATTTTTGCAGGCCCTGATAAACTTGACCCATTACAATTTCATCAATTATATCCGCCGGGATTCCCGCTCTGTTGATGGCTTCCTTACCCGCTATTACTGCCAGATCCCTGGCCGGTACATCTTTAAACTGCCCCAGGAACTTACCAATAGGTGTTCTGCAGGCACTTACCATTACAACTTCATTTAATACCATTACTTATCACCTCCAATTATTAATTCCTCAATAGTTACCTTATTAATCCTATCACCTCCAGAAAACTTCAAAGTATTACGAACATCGATAACCCTGTAACGACAATATTCGCAAATTTAAGTGTATTTCCTCTAAAAACATGGTTATTTTACAATCTAAATAGCTCGTGTAATAGATATTAGCCGGAATATGGTAATTCAAGACTTAAAAACAGTGAATAAAAATGAGGCGTTCTTATCCGGAGAACGCCCCTGCTGGTGTTAATCCTTGCTCATAAGTAACGTTTAATTATACTGTCCATATAATCCTGAATATCACCCAGGTTTTCACATATTATTCGATAAATCTCTTTCTCATCAATCTCATCATACATATGAACAGCACGGTTGCGAAATCTTATCATGGCCCGAAAAGTATCCTCTTTATCTCTTGGGAAATATCCTTCGCGAACCAATATCTTTATAGCATCATGATAGCTTTGAGGTATCCCCAGACCCTCTCTGGCAATAATATGATTGGCAATATCAATCATTGCTTCCACCGATATTTGCAGAATACGGGTAGCAGAAAGATAATTGCGGGGATCTGCCACAAAATCATCAATAGACATCTGCCGCAATGAATCCAAGAACTTAATATTCTTCTGCAATATATTAATCTTTTGACGTATTTTATTATTATCGACCATAAGCCTTCTTCCTCAATGCATCATCATAGTCATAATAAAATTGTTTTAAATCTATTTGAAAATCGCCGTATTCCTTAATAACACGCTCCAGAAAATCACAAACCAGTTCGTGGTTTCTCTCAAATAGAAGTTTTCCGGTAGATAGAACTTCAAATTGCATAACAACCGATGCAGTATTTAGTATTACAACATCAATATCCTCTTCTTGAATTATATCTGCTAGCTGCGCGGAAAGATTAAGCTGATAAGTCAAATCAGGTGTAACTGGGTCGGACACCAGTACAGCCAGGTCGATATCACTGAGATTTGTCTGGAATTCGGTACCATAGGAGCCGAATAGATATACCGCCAATATCTCTTTCCGACTGTCAAAAAATTCTTCCAACGCAGGAAGTTTATCTTCAATTTGAATTTTATCAAGCTTTGTACTAATACGAGCCATAAGAGCTAACCCCCTGATGGATTGAAACCTGTATTCATAATACCAATTAATCCCAGCCAGGTCAAGGCACCCCGCATAAGGAAGCATTTTTAGCTTGGCTTCAATAGCAATAATTTTCTTAATCAAACATTGATTCCATTGAAAAAACACGGAGAAAATTCTAAAACAGCTCCATCTGTTTCTGTTCTCCCAATCTTCGCAGTGCTTCCGGATCATGGTCCTGGAAATAGGCATGCCGTATTTCTTTGTCGGCGGCAATTAAGTATTTATCCGGACTGGTGCTGGGCCGCAGTCGGCAGCTATATACTATGGGGAAGTAATCACTAATAAATTTACCCTCAGCCAGAGCAGTCAGGGCAATAATCTGAAAGCCCAGCTGTTCCGCGATAAAAAAAACCGGATCCAGAATATGCTCACTGGAGGCCTTGCCGAAGGGATTATCCAGAATAACGGTGCGGCTGCGCTTCATCCTGGGGTTTATAGCCTGCCGCTTTTCCGCCAGGTAGTTTTGAATGCCCAGGAACAAAGCCATGTTCTTGCTCCATTTTTCTCCCCCTGACCACTGGTTGGAACTCTCCCAGGCACTGGGATAACTGCTGACCTTGCCGTCAGCGGTAACCTTGCGGCACTTAACCTTGATATTCTTTCCCTGCATGACATTACCGAGTAGCTGCGGAGCTTGCAGCCATTTTTCTATGTCTTTTTGCATAAGGGCATAATCCTCTTTCCCATGTTCGTCCCGGTAGCGGTCGCTCTCAATCTGGCTAAGCATCCAATCAATGTGTTTACGCAGCTCATTTTTGCCGTCCTTTTCCTCCCATTGCGGCACATCAAATTGAAATATTTCCTTCCAACTATCCTCTACCCTGACCCTGGTCTTACGGGGAATAGCCCGCAGCTCACCCGCCATAGTCAGTAAATAGCTATGCATATGATTAATAAACTGCTGCAACTGGCGATCATGTTCCCGCATGCCATCTTCGGCATGGCGAATAGCCAGGGCAATGCGACTGCTTAAACGATTCTTCCATTCCCCTACTTCCTGATAATTATCCAAGTATTTTAATCCGTTCATAACCATCCGGCGCAGCTTGATATCCTGCAATTCCTCCTGGCAGAACTGCTCCAGGCGACTCCTTTCCTGTTCCAGCCCTTCCCTGACCTGATTGAGATGGGCTTGTTTGGCTTCCAACTCTTTTATATAGCGTTCAATTATAGGCATCGGTCGGTAGCTGAAGTCCTGGACTGTCGGGGCGGGTAAATCCATATAAACAACGTTATCCTGCAGATATTCATAACGTTCATGATAGCGTTTCAATTCACCCAGGGCTTGCTTTAACATATCTTCTTCAGTCTTTAAAATGACGGCCTGCGCATCCAAATAGTTTTGCTTGCTTTCAATGTCCTGATACTCCTGATCCAGCTCATTTTTGACCATAATAAGCGATTTGCTGAACAATACAGGTTGGGTGAATTTTTTATAAAAATCATCTTCCTGCTGGTTAAAACGATCCTGGGCAATGGCATAGTCCTGTTCCGCTTGCTTAAGCCCGGGTTCAATTTTTTTTAACTGCTGCTTAAGTAATTTCGTCTGTTGAATGACTACATTAATTTCTTCCTCTCCGCCGGGGGGAAATTTGAAGTCTTCGTCAATTTCGATATCACATTGGCGACGTTTGCGTTCCAGGTCTTTTTCACTATCTTTTTTGCCAGTTCGGGCCTGGTTTAGCAGGTCTTCCTGGTGCTGCCTGCCTTTTTGCTTCTGATGCAGGGCATCCACCAAATCCCGGTGTTCAGTTTCCAGGAGGGTACGATTCAGGTTGCTTTCACGGGGGATGACATGCTTAACATTCTGGTATAGCGGCTGCTCCATTAGATAGCGGAATTCCTGTTGAATTATTAACAATTCATGCTCCAATTCCTGCTTTCTCCGTTCCCCGCGCTCCTTTTGCCGGTTTATCCACTCCAGTTCCTGTTCCCGAACCAGCAGGAGTTCCTGATATTGGCGTAAATCCAGTAGCGCTTTATCACGCTCGCCAGCTTTGCGGATATAATCCTGCGCTTTCATAATCCGGTTGCTCAAGTGGGTATATTCCTCATTTATCTCGTTGTTCTTTTTACCCAGGCTATCCAGGCGGGTGTCTATCTCCTGCAAACCTTCTTCCCGGTTGCGTATACCCTGATCCAGTTTAACCAGCTGTTCCCGAAGTTCCTGCCATGATTGCCGCACCTGGCAAACTTCTTCATAAGGATACTTCCCCCAGAACTGCAGCAATTGTTTCCAGATTTCTTCCATTTCCTGCAGACGGGCTTCCTCTTGCCGACGTTTAGAACCAGCATCATACGCCTTCTTCTCTAATTCCTGTTTCCAGTTTTGAAAGGCTGGCGAAGACAGATTCACTTCCCAGTTAGCCGGAAATACCCGCCTTTCAACCTCTAAAGCTTCATGGGATGGTTCACTCCGGCTATCCAGTATGCTGCGGGCTTCCTCCTGGGTAAGGATAAAAACCGGATGGGTCAGCA
>DAIMDR010000068.1:0-8707 GCA_036725705.1 Syntrophomonadaceae bacterium
TTCTGCCCTCGAAAAGTGTGGATATTTCTAGGCTAATCAATATGCAAAACTCTCATGTATATACCATCTACAGAGGATTCTCCTTTTATAAGACGATTAGCGTATCACGGAGGAATGACTATATTGGACCATTCAGTTAAATTACCGGGAATTGCTGTAATAGCCTTGGGCTTTTTGCTAGTAGCATCTAGCTTTAATACTTCTTTACTTTCCAGCATTAAACTAGTTGGCTTGTCATCTATAGTAATATTACTGTCGGTATCTTCTCTTATCCTTTTGGTGAATCTAGCAAGAAACCATCGTTTACCAAGGAAACTGCTTGGAATATTAATTTGCTCAGCTATTCTAATTACTGTATATTTGATTGCTCTTCTCATAGAAGGGATTACAACTCGTGGTGTTATTGTTTTTGGCCAGCTTGTTTTAGTAATTATTTTTTTTATTTGTATGAGCTTTATTAAGTGGGACAAAAGAAAGATTCGAATTATCGCAAACATTATTGCTATTTTCGCACTAATAAACTTAAGCTTGTTTGCGATAAGCGGTTTTATAACACCTTTTAAGTCTTTTACAGGTAATAGTAATGCTTTTTCGGCTCTCTTTTTATTCCTGGGTTTTTTTCCATTATTATATGCCCTACTTATTAAACAACCCATAAATAAGATAATATGGTTAGTTATTTTTAGCATCAATATTTTGCTTGCATTTAGTGGACAAGCAAGATCAATTTGGATTGCCTTTTTCATTTTTGTTATGGTTTTTATTTGTTGGCGTTTTATTACCGTTAACAGAATTATGTTTTACGGAACGTTTGCAGTGATAATTGTCTTTCTAATCAGTGTTACCGTGTTTTACCCAATGATAGGCAATCATTCAGATGCTGTTATATGGAATGAAATCATACGCAATTATACGGGGAAAAATCTTTTTTCAGGAAGAGAAGATATTTGGTTAGCATTGATTGAATTAATAAAACAACGTCTGCTGATTGGATATGGCGCTAGTGCCAGTCCTCAACAGTTTTTGCCAATTGGGTTGTCGTCACATAATTTGTATCTGCAGATAGCTCTACAAAGTGGATTAACTGGATTAGCATTATTGATTTTGCTATTCTGGAATATATGGAAATTATTCTATAGAAAAGTAGATAGTATTTATGTAAAATTAGCTGCATCCTTTTTTGTTGCTGCAATGGTGTATCAATTATTCGAAGTTAGTTTAACCCAGAATAACCTGGCTATAGGAATTCTAATTTGGCTTATAACATCAATTGGAGTAAGTAAATCTATAGAAAGAAATTACGCAGATGGAAGGGAACCCACATGAAACCGAAAATGATTTTTCATCATCCTTACCCGGTTTTCCCCGAAGGAAAATCTGGGAGCCAAGTGCGACCCTATAAAATGATTAAGGCCTTTGAGACGATAGGGTATGACATGGACTTGATTGTGGGTTATGGGGCAGAACGCCGGAAAGCAATTAATAGAATCAAACGGAACGTAAAACACGGAAAGCACTACGACTTTATCTATTCAGAATCTAGCACTATGCCAACACTACTTACGGAAAAACATCATTTTCCTACTTACCCGTTTTTAGATTTTGGCTTTTTTCGCTGGGCTAAAGGGAATTCTATTCCGATCGGATTATTTTATAGAGATATTTACTGGAAGTTTCCAATGTATGCTGATGAAGTTTCATGGATCAAGCGTGCTGTATCTATTCCAATGTATAAATACGACTGGAGAAAATATAAACGCTTACTGACCCATCTGTTTCTACCATCAGTGAAAATGCAGGACGTATTACCAAATGAATGGAGTGCAGAAATAAGTGCGTTGCCTCCTGCTTGTGACTTTAAACATAATGTTAAGCGTAGGATACGAGGCATAAATGATGAGTTGAATTTATTTTATGTTGGAGGGGTTTTACCTCCCGGATATGATCTGAGACCACTCTTTCAAACGATTAAAGGGCTGGACGGAATACATTTAACCCTCTGTTGTCGTGAACATGAATGGGAGGCGACTGGTAGTTTATACGAACCCATAGACAAGAGTATAGTAGAAATAATCCATATGAGTAGTTCTGCATTACAACCATATTATGAAGAAGCAGATATTTTCATCATGATTAGGAGCTCTCATGAATACCTGGATTTCGCCATGCCTATTAAGGTCTTTGAAACTTTAGGATATGGCGTACCTATCTTAACATTAGATGGAACAGAGGCGGCACAGTTTATAAAGCAGGAAGGTATTGGGTGGGTAGTGCGATCCGTTGAAGAAGCATCCAGGTTATTGGATTTTTTAAGGAATCATCCTGAGGATGTGGACTTAATGAAACAGCATGTCTGTGAAGCACGCCTACGACATACATGGGAAGAGCGTGCTCGTCAGGTAGTGCAAACCTTGACCAAAAATGATATTTGTGAGGTATAAGTGAATTATGAAAGTAGCCTTTCTAGCCGGACACAGTTCTATACATACCGTGAAATGGGTGAATGAGATGGCATTACGGGGGCATGAAGTTCACTTGATTACTATGCATCCTGGAACAGAAGCTTTGCACCCGAGTATCAGGATACACCAGCTGCCATTTAAGCCTCCCTATGGGTATTATCTAAATACTAGGCATGTAAGGAAGCTTTTACACCAAATTCAGCCTGACATTCTCAATACCCATTATGCTAGTGGATACGGGACATTGGCACGGTTATCCGGATTTCATCCTAACCTGTTGTCAGTCTGGGGGAGTGATGTTTTTGATTTTCCTTATGAATCAAGAATAAAAATGAAGATCATGCAACGGAATCTGGCTGCAGCAGATCAGATTGCTTCTACCAGTGATGTCATGAAACAGCAGACTGAGAAGATATATAGACCTAATAAGGAGATTTCCATAACTCCATTTGGAGTTGACTGCGAGCGATTCAGGCCGATTGAAACCAACAAGATTAGTAACAATAACCGAATTAGAATTGGTACGGTTAAAAAAATGGCCTCCAAATACGGAATCGCTACGTTAATAGAGGCTTTCGCCATTGTAAAACGTAAATATAAAGGAGATATTGAATTAGCACTGATAGGTGGCGGACCAGAGGAAGATAAATTGAAAATGCTGGCACAAAGGCTTAATGTAGACAATTACGTAGACTTCGTCGGTCCGGTTCCTCATCATTCGGTACCTGACTATCTGAATAGTTTTGATATCTACGTTGCGTTAAGTACTAGTGAAAGTTTTGGAGTAGCTATTATAGAGGCATCAGCCTGTGGTGTGCCAGTAGTGGTATCTGATGCAGGGGGGCTGCCGGAAGTAGTTGCGGACGGAACAACAGGATACATAGTATCAAGGAATAATCACGGAGAAGCTGCAGATAGAATACTACGATTGCTGAATGACACATCAGTAAGAATGACTATGGGTAAAGCAGGTAGACAATTTGTTCTCGATAACTATGAATGGAAAGAAAATGCGGATCGCATGGAGAACTTATATAGGACGGTTGTCAAAGAGTACAAAAATGTTCGAGGTAATGTATGAAAATATTAACTATTGTCGGTGCCCGGCCCCAGTTTATCAAGGCGGCGGTGGTGTCTCGGTCTATAGCGAAATATAATAAGGAAGCATCCGATAGAGAAGAAATCGAAGAGTTGCTGGTTCATACCGGACAGCATTATGATGACAATATGTCGGATGTTTTTTTTCGGGAGATGCAGATACCAGAACCTAGTTATCATCTGGGAATTGGCGGAGGTAGTCATGGAGCCATGACCGGCAGGATGTTAGAGGCTCTGGAGGAGCTATTGTTGAATGAACAGCCCGACCTGGTAATGGTTTATGGAGATACCAACTCTACACTGGCAGGAGCCTTAGCAGCAGCTAAACTACATATTCCCGTAGCCCATGTGGAAGCGGGGCTCAGATCTTTTAACATGAGTATGCCAGAAGAAATCAACCGAATTCTAACCGATCGGGTTTCGCAGTGGTTATTTTGCCCTACCGAGACCGCGGTAAAAAACCTGGAGAAGGAAGGAGCGACATACTGGCCGAAAGCACAGGTACATAATGTGGGTGATGTTATGTATGACGCAGCTCTTTTTTATCGTGAACTAGCGGTTCCAGACCAGTTAGTGGCTAGCCTCTTGGAACAATACCAGGATGGTTTTTATCTGGCTACTGTGCATCGACAGGAAAATACGGATGATTTAAATCGTTTACGAAATATAATGATGGCTTTAGAAGAGATTGCTGAACGGGTTCCGGTTATTCTGCCATTACATCCTCGCACCCGCAAATATCTAAGAGAAGCCGGGCTACATCTGCAAAATGTATGTTGTATTGAGCCAGTGGGTTATTTCGATATGGTCTGCCTCTTAGACCAATGCCAGGCAGTATTTACAGATAGCGGCGGAGTGCAGAAGGAAGCCTATTTCTTTCACAAGACTTGTATCACTCTGCGAGAGGAAACCGAATGGGTGGAATTGGTAGAGCATGGATATAATACATTGGTCGGGGCTGATAAAGAACGGATTTGTCAGGCTGAACTTGATCTCAAAAGGTTTAAAGTTGATAATTGGGAAACTTTATATGGAAATGGCGATGCTGGATACCGAATTATTAACAAACTGCTAGCTAATATTGGGAGTAATTAAGAAGGAATGCTTATGAAATTATTGATTATTAATCATTATGCAATACCTCCTTCAGAAGCAGGGGGAACACGGCATTATTCATTAGCCAAGGAGCTAATTGCTCGGGGTCACCAGGTAAAAATAGTGGCGGCTAATTTCAGCCATCAGACCAAGACTACGGTTATACAGTCTGACAATAAGATGGTAGTGGAAAGGGAATTTGATGGGGTTCCTTTTATTTACATTAATGCACCTGCTTACCAGGGTAACTCCCCAGCTCGTCTGTACAATATGCTCTCGTTTGCTAAACAACTTTTATGGAGCAAATATTTTAAGACCATGGAATCTCCAGATGTAGTATTCGGCTCTTCTCCCCATCCGTTTGCTGCCTGGGCTGCTCAAAGGCTGGCCACTAAATGGGGGATACCATTTATATTTGAAGTTAGAGATTTATGGCCACAGTCCTTAATAGATTTGGGAAAAATCAGTTCACGACATCCAGCTGTTAAGTTCATGGCCATGCTAGAGAAGCACCTATATAAGCGCGCAGATAAAATTATTACTCTATTGCCTGGCGCACATGAGTATATAAGATCTATTGGCATAAATGTTGATAAAGTTGTCTATATACCTAACGGTATAGATTTTTCAATATATAGCGAGCCCACTGATCGGTTGCCAAAGCAGAATTCTGATAGATTTACGGTCATGTATGCGGGAGCCCATGGGTTGGCTAACGGTCTGGACAGCATTATTAAATGTGCTGACATTTTGAGGGGCAAATATGGGGAAAAGATAATATTTCAGCTGGTGGGTGACGGTCCTCACAAGGGATATTTGAAAAACATGGCGGCTGAGATGGGGCTAAGCAATGTACAATTTATTAATCCCGTACCTAAAAGCCAGGTACCCGCTATGCTAAGTCAGGCAGACGCCTTTATTATGCTATTAAAAGACTCCCCCGTCTTTCGGTGGGGTATCAGTCCCAACAAGCTCTACGATTATTTGTGCGCAAGTAGGCCGGTAATATATGGTGTTAATGCTTTTAACAACCCAGTGGAGGAAGCTGGTGCAGGTATTACTGTTGCACCGGAGAGCCCAGAGGAACTAGCTGCAGCAGTTATTAAGCTTTACAATATGAGTGAACAAGAAAGAAAACAGATGGGTATCAACGGCCGAAAATATGTAGAAGAAAACCATGATTTTCGTAACCTGGCAATAACGTTAGAAGACATCGTTATGGATTTAATTCCATATCACTAGAAAGTTAAGTGAAATTAAGAGTGAAGAACATGTGTCCATTTATTAAACGAAGTGTGGATAGCATAGGGCTGATTGTGCTGTCTCTTCGTTTAGCAGTCACAGATTGAATACAGATGGAGAATCCCTTTCAATTGCTATATGGCTCTAAAAGGGGAGTATGATTGTATTTAAGCAAATGTGGAGTTGATTTAGGGGATGGAATGATTAGTCGAGAGTGGGTCAATGACAGGGGATGAGGAGACATGGCAGGTAACTTATTCTCGTGGGAAACATTGATGACGTTGTCCGGGGCTGCAATGATAACTTTTTTAATCGTACTATATACTGGCAGAATAGTAGACGACTGCAAGTGTTGGAAATGGGGAACGGATTTATACGCGGCCTTATGGGCATTTGTAATACTGGTTATTGCCAATATTGCTGCCGGAGCTAGTTGTACGGATTGGAAGATGTATGCTCTGTCATTCTTTAATTCATTCCTGGTAGCAGCATCAGCAGGGAAGTTAAGGGATAAATCATTAGGTGAAGCTGAAAGAAAGAAGGAGAAAGATAAAACAGGATCCAGAACAGACGGTAGTGAAGGGTTAGACTGAATATTGGCGTATTACTATTATTGGGGAAGAAATAGAAATTGCTCTAGAGCAACTGATGGCCATTAATATTTTAAGCTAACCTTCAATAGGTCCGGGGGACGTTTCTCAAACTTTTGGAACATTACGATGAGGCAGGGGGAGAGTATGTACCTTTTTATAAAACGATGTATGGACATGGTAGGCTCGGGACTGGGATTGGTGATATTTTCTCCTATATTGATGGTTTTGGCAATCCTGATATGGATACAGATGGGCAGACCGATTATGTTCAAACAGATGCGACCAGGTTTGCACGGTCGGTCTTTTTTTATGTATAAATTTCGCACTATGACAGATGAGCGGAATGCAAATGGTGCGCTATTAGCCGACGAGCAACGTATTACTGGCCTGGGAAAATTTTTGCGCAGCAGCAGTATGGATGAGTTGCCCGAGTTATTTAATGTACTAAAAGGTGATATGAGTTTAGTGGGGCCTAGACCACTTTTGGTACAGTACCTGGATCGGTATACGCCTGAGCAGGCCAGGCGTCATGAAGTGAAGCCGGGCATTACCGGCTGGGCACAGGTTAATGGGCGCAATGCTATTACTTGGGAAGAGAAGTTTACCCTGGATGTATGGTATGTGGATAACTGGTCATTGTGGCTGGATATAAAGATACTGGCTATGACAGTGGTAAAGGTGTTTAGGCGGGAAGGGATTAGTGCTGCAGGTGAGGCGACCATGACGGAGTTTAAGGGGAACTATGAGGAACAGTATGGTGATCAGAAGCAGAGCCATTTACAGGCAGCTGCGATGCTAGATGAATGAAATGAGAGGGTACAATGAAAAAAGCGGATGATAAAACGAAGGATTTAGTAATTATAGGAGCAAGTGATTTTGGCCGTGAGGTTGCAGCGTTGGTTGCAAATATTAATGATGTCAATTATACATGGAACTTCAGAGGTTTTGTTGATGATGGCTTGGAAGGGAAAACCATCGAAGGTTTCAAGATACTTGGAATAGTAGACTTACTTTATTCCATGGATCCAAAACCGAATGTGGTAATTGCCATTGCGAATACACAGGTGAAAAAGAGAATTGCTCATGAACTAGAAAAGAATAATGTTCCATTGGCCACTTTGATTCATCCTTCTGTAATAATTTCCGATCATGTCGATATTGGGCCTGGTAGTATTATTTGCGCAGGAACTATCTTTGCTATAAATACAGTGGTAGGTAAGCATTGCATCCTTAACCTTGGATGCCGAATAGGGCACGATACGGTTGTTAAAGACTATTCCAGCTGTATGCCTGGGACAAATTTGGCCGGAAAAGTAGTTGTTGGCGAAGGATGTTATTTTGGACTCAATGCTTGTGTAATAAATGGGAAAGTTATTGGTGAATGGACTACTGTTGGAGCAGGAGCAGCCGTTATAAATGATATACCTGACTTTAGCGTGGCAGTCGGGGTACCGGCCAGAGTCATAAAACATAGGGATATGGAATGCTGACAAGTGAGCTATTTAGCTTAATTTTTTACAAACGCTAAGAATGTGGTTTTATGTCCTTTTTGCAACGGGGATTACCGCATAGTTTACGCTTCTGGTTATTATCAAATTATCACCGTGATGAATGTTTACAGTTTTAGAAATGAGATTGTCACGTCCCCTGACGTGGACTCACAATGAAACACGATTAGTATTTCACGCATATACAAGGTATCTAGGAGGATTCTGTAATGAATAAGCACCCCCGCATTTTACTCTCCCCTCCCCACATGAGCGGGCGAGAGCAAGATTATATAAAAAAGGCTTTTGATAGTAACTGGATTGCTCCCTTGGGGCCTAATGTGAGCGCTTTTGAAAAGGAAGTGGCGGCTTATGCGGGCGTAAATGGTGCCTTGGCAGTGAGCTCGGGGACAGCTGCTATTCACATGGCTTTACGTTGGTTGGGAGTTGAGCTGGGAGACATTGTATTTTGCTCCAACCTTACCTTCATCGGCAGTGTTAATCCTATTCTCTATTTGGGCGCTATACCGGTTTTCATCGATGCTGAGCTAGATAGCTGGAACATGTCGCCGGTAGCTTTGGAAAAGGCGTTTAAGTGGGCGCAAGAAGCTGAGAAGATGCCTAAAGCAGTTGTTGTTGTTGACCTATATGGACAGAGTGCCGATTATGAACCGCTGCTGGAAATCTGCAATCGCTATGGTGTTCCGGTGGTGGAAGATGCGGCAGAAGC
>DAIMDR010000069.1:0-8548 GCA_036725705.1 Syntrophomonadaceae bacterium
TCCTTCGTCGCCTGCAGCTCCTCAGGATGACATTTATGGTACTTTTACATGTCATTCTGAGCACTTTTTTACGCGTCATTCTGAGCGCTAGCGAAGAATCTCGTTGGCTTAATCCCGATATTACGGCCTTTAAAATAGATACTTCGTCGCCTGCAGCTCCTCAGGATGACACTTATGATACTTTTTCAGTAATCCTGAACGGTTTATCCTCTAATAATGCCTAACGCCGGATAGATACCATTCTGGCACCTGATTTAAAAGCTTTCAATTTGCCGCCCTGTTTCACGACTCTCCAGATCATTTCCTGATCTAATATAACAGTACTGGCAATGGTATCAACACCATAATCAAAAAGTACCGGAGATACAGGAACACTGGGGCCTACCAGAATAATTCTGCTATCCCGGGCCAGTTGCAGTAATCGGGGCATGGTTTTGTTGATAAAAGCTGTACCGGTTATGAATACCAGCTCTTGCTCAGGCAATATGTATTCGCAGGCCGGATCGGGAAAATCAAATTCCTGCGGCATCCTTTCCAAAATTGATAATTGGCAAATTGATTTTAATGAGTCTATATTCGGAAAATGGCCAATAACGGCTACTTTTTTGCCCTTAATATCCGGCAAATAACGGTCGAATCCATTGCTGGTTTCCGGTTCGGTACTGTAACCGAAATCTCTGCCGGTAATAGCGCTTACTTGCGTTGGGGTATTCAGGGCAGAATTTATAGCGGCTTGTCCCATGGAAGCCTCGAGCATATTCCAGGATTTAATATAACCGGCCAGCTCTTTTATTGGCATACCGATTAATTCCTGGTATTTGCAGCCATCCTGTCCTCCGCGTACTGTCATGGCTGTACCTGTGCCTGCCTGACTGCTGACCAGTGTCCAATGCAGACCATGCATACAGTCCAAAACCGTCAGATCATCGGGTATGGATTCAATTAAATCATCATAAATTGCCCACATGTTATTCTGCCGCCTTGCTGATGGTATAATAACCACCCTGGGCACAGGGTTTACATAGTGTTTTTCCATCAAGAAGCATATCCCTGCCATCCATAATCGACTCTCCGCAGACAGCGCAGGTAACTTTACGCGAAGGCTTGCCGGGCAGGTCTTCCGGATTTAAATGAACGGTTACCTTTTCAAGTTTGAATAAATCTTCATCCGGAATGGTGCCCCAAAAACCCACCAGGTCTGCATCTTCCGGGGGCTGTTGACTGCCGGCTGATACAATTCTAACCCCTTCTTTAGTATTCATATCTACAAAAGTTGCCGCCAGTTTTCCATAATCAAACCACTTTAATCTCCTTTTTCCCAGCGAACAGCCGGTAACTGAAGACACTGCATCGGCAATACAACGGTCAGCTTCTACAAAAACAATAAAATCCCGATTGTCGTTAGGGTCTTTGATACCCAGGTAATCAAGCCCCATTCTGGCAATTCTTACCCCCAAAACAATTCCGGTACAGATGTGACCGTGAAATTCATGGGCTTTTTGCAAATCCTGCTCAAAATAACTCTTCACGTTTCTCAATCCCCTTTTTTATATGTTTGACCGACAGGAAACCACCCTCCCGGCCATATTTTATCGCCTGTATCTCAGCCATTACTGAAAGTGCTATCTCAGAAGTTTTTTGCCCCCCGAGGTCCAGACCAATCGGTATGTATACTCGATTCATAAGTTCATCGTCAATTCCCAGGGCAGTTAACTTACTGAAACAAGCGGTAACCTTGCGTTTATTACCCAGTACACCGATATATCTGGCCGGAGTATTAATTACTCTCTGAATGGCGACATCATCGTATTCATGATGATAACTGGCAATAACTATATTGGTATGGGCATCTATCTCAATGCTGCCCAAATGTTCACCAATATCCCCGAGCAATAATTGCTCTGCCAGCGGAAACCTCTCCCGCGTAAGGGTGTCAGGTTGATTGTCAACGATTATAATGCGGTAACCTAGATTAATAGCCATCTGATATATACTTAGTATCAAATTTCCCGAACCAACGATAACCAGTTTCTCTTTGTGGCAAAATACATTTATAAATACTTCGGCCTGTTTATTTTTGTGACTAAGCAATATTTTGCGAGATATTCCGGTACTCATTGATTTTTCTGCTTCAGTTCTGGCCATTTCCTGCAGGGTATCGTCTCCAATACCTCCGCCAATTATCTGTCCGTATTGATCAACCACCATCAGGGCACCCGGTTGACCGTTCTGTAACAAATTGGAAGATATAACTGTTATGATTGCTATTTCCTCTTTACTATTCAGTTTATCAGTTACCAGACTCATAAGAGACAGGTTCAAATTAAATCACCTCGACAAAGAGTAGTATCCTTAAATATAGCTTATCAGCCGACTTTAGTAAATTAAGTCCGGTTATTCCCCATATTTTTTATGGATGGTTTTGTTATGTATATTATCACAAAAGCATTAATTTTTGTTATATAAAGTGTTGTTATAGCGAGTTATGTTGATTATTGATATCAGGAAGGGTACAAAGCGGATAAAAAAAGGGTATCAGGAGAATGATTCCTGATACCCGGATCATAATTTACTTGCTGGCCGCAGCTTCTTGTTTGGCTGCTTCCATTTCCTGCAGGGCTTTGCGATCTGGTTTGCCAACGGCAGTTCGTGGAATTGATTCTACGAATTCCACCAGTGTGGGCACTTTGTAAGGTGCCAGTTGCGTGCGGCAGTGCTCAATTAATTCTTCTGCGGTCATCGTTTCCCCGTCCTTGAGTGCCACAAAAACTTTAACCGTTTCACCTCTTTTAGCATCAGGTACTCCTATGGTACAAGCCTCCATTACTTTGGGATGGGCAAATACTACTTCATCTATATCCCGTGGATAAACATTAAAGCCGCTGGCAATAATCATATCTTTTTTACGATCAACAATGAAAACAAACCCATCTTCATCCATACGCACTATATCACCGGTATAAAACCAGCCGTCCCGAATAGCAATATCAGTTTCTTCCTGATTGTTCCAGTATTCTTTCATTACCTGGGGGCCCCGGCAGATCAACTCACCTAATTCACCACGGGGTATTACTTTGGTTCCGGTTTCAATGTCAACCACCACCAGATCGGTATCAGGCCAGACAATACCACAGCTGCCGTATTTACGCAGTTTAAAGACCGGATTGACTGTCAGGATATTGATGGTTTCTGACAGTCCGTAACCTTCAAGTATTCTTCCTCCGGATAAGCGTTCAAACTCTTTCATGGTTTCGACCGCCAGCGGAGCTGAGCCGCTGAATATCCCTTTTACCGAATTAACCCTGGAATTTTCAATATCGGGATGGTTGTTAAGGCCTATTATCATGGCCGGGACAGCCGCCCAAATATTAGGTTCATGTTGATTAATGGCCTTAAGAATATTATCAGGTGTAGGCAGGGGAACTAAGACTATCGTACCTCCGGTATACAGGCAAGCATTAACATTACCGTTGTAACCATAGATATGATTAAGCGGAATGGCTGCCAGAGTTTTTATTTCATCAAAGGGGACCAGTGTAAAATTGGCGGTACACCAGGTAGAAGTTCTAATTGCCTGGGACAAAAGCATTTTATTGGTGAGAACACAACCTTTGGGGACACCGGTTGTTCCTCCTGTATATTGGAGTTTGGCGATATCTGAGCCCAGTACTTCAATATTTGGTTCACGATCGTCAGCACCGGCAATCAGTTCGTTGAAGTCATAAATATTCTCGCCTTTTTCCACTTCGGCAGGGGCTCCGGGTATCTGGAAAGCAATAACCCTTTTCACCGGTGAAGCAGGGTCTTTCATTATCTGGATGGCTTTATCCGCATAGGGGGCCAAAACGATTACGGTTTCGGTTCCGCTGTCTTTGAACTGCAAATCAAGTTCCGGAACTGTGTATAGTACATTGGCGGGTACCTCAATGGCTCCAATTTTAAACAGAGCCTGCAGTGAAATTACATACTGCGGTAAATTAGGAGCCATTATGGCAACCCGATCACCTTTTTGGACTCCTGAATCCAGCAGTGCATTTGCCAGTCGCCGGGCCATGTTATTAACCAGGCCGTAACTCAATTCAATATCGTTTATCAGCAGATAAGGCTTTTCGGGATGAAGTTCTGCCCACTTGTTAAAATAGTCTTTCAGTGGAGTATCAGGATAGTCAAAATTTCTGGGCATTCCATCATCATACAGAGATTCCCAGCGAGGCCGCCATCGAGCAAGATCGTCTTCAAAATCTTTCAGCCACGGTTTATTCATCGGTTTTTCTTTCCTCCTTTATTAATAAATTAAAATACCTCTCCCCCCTTTTAAATGAATTTTGATGTCTAAAAAAAATAGCCCATTACTCTTATTACAATGTTATTGCATTTTGCGAAAATTGGCAATTATAGAGCAAGTTTGACGACAGACAGGGGTGACAAAAGGACCGTCCCCGCGTCACCCCTGTCACCCCACTTCAGCCCGCCCTAGCCGGCTTCCTGTTTATTCAGTAAATCATGCAATATCTGGTTTACTTCTTCAATTTTATAGGGTTTGGGCAGGACTCCGCAGAAACCGTAGCTTTCGTAATCTGCCATTACCGGGTCATTGGAGTAACCGCTGGAAACGATTACTTTAGCTGCCGGGTCTATCTCCAGCAATTTTTTTACTGCTTCCTTGCCTCCCATACCTCCGGCTATGGTTAAATCCATCATCACAACATCAAAGGGTTTATTTAAATGTTTGGCTTGCTGATACAGATTAATGGCGTTCAGACCATCAGCTGCGGTACTGATATTATAACCTAAACGCAGCAGCATTTTGCCCAGAGTTGCTCTGATTATATTTTCATCATCCATAATCAGGATATTCCCCTGACCGCACAGGGTTAACCCGGGCGGTTTACTTAATTCGAGAATCTGTTCCGGAAAAGCCGGCAGATATATGGTGACTGTGGTTCCTGAATCGGCTGAAGAGCTGATATTTATATGGCCTTCATGTTTTTTAATTATGGAATATGAGGTTGTAAGGCCTAAACCGTGCCCTTTCTGTTTGGTGGTAAAGTAGGGGTCAAATATTTTGTCCAAATGTGCATCCATTATACCGGTGCCTTCATCCTGGATAGTTAATTTTATGTAATCAGCCGGATTAAGCGAAGGAGGCAGCTCGGACAAAGAAGTTACATTTTCAGCTGATAAATAGATTATCCCCCCATCAGGCATCGACTGATCGGCATTAATTATTAAATTATTAATTACCTGATTGATCTGACCTTTATCAATGCTTACCGGCCATAGATCATCATCTATTTGATAAGAACATATTACATTTGAGCCTCTTAAAACAAAGCAAGCTGACTCCTGTAATAATTCCTTAATAGAAGCAGTTTCCTTTATCGGGGCACCACCTTTGGAAAAGGTGAGTAATTGTTGGGTGAGGGCACGGGCTTGCTGGGCGGCTTGCTCAACTTCCGTTAAAATATCGGTTATTTCACTATCAGCGTCAATAATCATTTTGGCCAGTGATACATTACCGCTGATAACGGTAAGAATGTTATTAAAGTCGTGAGCAATACCCCCGGCCAGGATGCCAATGGATTCCAATTTGCCGGCCTGCAACATATACTCCTCCATTTTTTTGCGTTGAGTAACATCCACTATCATCCCTAGAATAGCAGGGCTGCCTTCATACTCGAAAGTTTCAGCATACAGATATCCCCATTTTTGTCGTCCCAGTCTATTTGTAAAGCTGAATTCATATGGGCTGATTAATTTACCATTTGAACGGGCTATAGCATTTCTCATAATAAGTTCCTGATAATTAACATCAATAAGTTCCAGAGGGTTCATGTTAATCAACTGTTCTCTGGGCAGACCAGTTATTTCTTCAAATTTTGAATTAACATAAAGGAGGTGTCCGTCACGGTAAATGTAAATTAAAACTGGTGCTAATTCAGCCAGTCTTCTGAAATTGGCTTCGCTGCGCTGCAAAGCTTCCCGGGCCATTATTTTTTCAGTAACATCACGCCCTACTGCCTGAATTTCAATAGGTATTTCATCTTTTAATATAGCCCGGCAGTTCCATTCCTGCCAGCAAATCTCACCATCAGCTCTTATAACACGCAGAGTATGACTGTCTTCAAAATAATCCGGACTCAATAAACTTAATTTTTCCAGTACCTGGTCGCGGTCTTCTTCATAAACCAGAGTTACCATACTCTGTCCCATAAGTTCATCAGTCTCTTTACCAAAATAATTGCAGTAAGCTTCATTGACAAAAGTTATACTTCCATCCGGTAAAGCCCGTAATACCAATTCACGCTGATTTTCAATGATAGCCCGGTACCTTGATTCACTCAGCATCAGTTTTAACTCTATTTGTTTGCGTTCCAGGATTTCCTGGCGCAGTTTCTGATTTACCGATAGTAGTTCAGTAGTTCTTTGCCTGACTCGAATTTCCAGTTTATCATGTGCTTTCTGCAGTTCCTCCTCCATTTGTTTATGCTCGGTAATATCACAAATCACACCAATTATCGCCGGTTTACCATCCCATTCGATAGTATTCAGAGCCAAATCACCATAAACATTACTTCCATTCATACTTAATATTATTTCATAACGGTCAGGTACATTTTCTCCCCGTAAACGTGCCTGCCCCCGTTCTTTAAGCATGTTTCTATAACCGGGGTGAATAAAATCCCAATAGTTTATATTAATTGCATCTTCTTTACTATAACCGTTAATGGAGGTATAGCCTGTGTTCAGATAGAGCAAGGAATCATCTGCATCCGGATTCCAGACACAAATAATCGCCGGCGCCGTCGCCGCCAGTGTTCTAAACTGGTTTTTAATGGCGTACAATGATTTTTCCATTTTTTTACGCTCCCAGTAAGCAGCCAGCATTTCTGCCAAAACATTAAGACATTTAATATCTGCATCTTTCCATACTCTGCTTTGACTGGTGTCAGCAAAACCGATATAGGCAAATATTTTCTTATTAATGCCAGTTACAGGTACCAGCAGAGCAGCATAAACATCGTTCTCCTCCATTATTTGTTTTTCCCTGATAGCTTCAGGGGGAAGGTTACTTCTGTCAGCAAGTATAATCGTCTCAGCCTGCCTGCCTTTGGGTATTCCCCAGGTGAAAATATTTGTATCCACATTTAGCATAGTTTTACTTGCTGGTGAGGTATTGGCATCACACCACTCATATGTATAACTTACCTTGTTCAGTTTATCATCGTGAGACTCAATTATATAAACCCGATTAACGGCCAGGGCTTCGCCAATAATTTGCAGTACTTCATTCAGATCGCCTTCTTCTCCGACCAGCAGTTTGGACGCTCTGGCCAGGGCCTGTTCGATTTTAAGCCGTTGATTAATCTCTTCCTCGGCGGCTTTTTCTTTGGTAACATCCCGTGCTACCCCCTGATATTCGATAAGAGAGCCTTTTTCATCAAATATTGCACGTATTGTCCAACGGCGCCAGGCAGTTTTACCTTCCGGGTTTGTCCACATATACTCAGCGCTGGCTTCCGGGTTATAAATGTTCAAATTATTAAGAAAATCCAGCGCCTCCTCTTTAAAAATTTCGGGAAATGTATCTAAAAAAGGTTGACCAATAAAATTGTAATCTTCGCGTTTTAAAAAATAGGTATAGGCTTCATTAACATAGATATATTTAAGTTCGGGCGAAACGCGAATGAATAACTCGGTCTGAAACTCCTGAAGACTGGTGCGGATAATTTCGGCTTGTTTGATATTGCCGGTTTCGATAAATTCATTTCCCTGATGATGTTCCAGTTGTGACCTTAGTTTAGTAATTTCTAAGATTAAATCTTCTTTACTCATGCTAAAATAGTCCATTTTGTAACTCCCAGTATAAAAAAATTGCTAAGTGTTACAATTTGCCATATATGCATAGATTCCTTCGGAGAAATTGGCAACATTTGTCGCCTTGCGCCCGAAAATTGCGTTAATATTCGATTATTATTGACAATAAAAAGCAGGCCCGGTTGAGCCTTTCAGTATAATTATTAATTATATTACATATTTATAACCTGAGAGTTTTGCATAATTCAATAAATCCTTAAATACTGTCACTCTGAGAACATTAATTACATCCGGTAGGATGTATCAGTAGTACCCAAGGGTGTAGTCCCTCGGGGGGGGTCTCACAAATGCCGTTGATGCTTCGCTAACGCTCAGGATGACATTTTTTTAAGTTAACATGATTTAAAGAAAAGTTAATTAGGCAAAAATCTCATCTATTTTAATTATTTCCTCTATTCTTCGCACTCCCAATGTCTTTGTTTCTTAACGGGGCGTCTGGGTTTACAGGTTACCTGGCAGGTCGGCACAGGGTTAATAATGTGAATTGGCTGCGGTGGGGCAGGAATAATCAGTCCAGTGGGGTACCAGACAAATAAAATGATGCTTTTGGAAATTGAACGGGGACAAAGTTTGGTTGCCTCCATAAATTAAACCAGAATTCGGGGTTTGTGTATTTCCAGAGCAGCATAATTGGAAATGCAGCAGGATGATAAATCCATAAAGGTATGAA
>DAIMDR010000070.1:0-8426 GCA_036725705.1 Syntrophomonadaceae bacterium
TTTTACTCTCTGAAAATGCCATTATTTCTAAGCTAATTAATTTGCAAAAGTCTCACTTTTATGGATTATATTATACTTCATGTACCTCATGCTTCTTTGCACATTCCTGAGGATATCAAATCAAGAATACTTCTTAACGATACAGACCTTGAAAAAGAGCTTTTAGCTTTAACAGATCGGTATACGGATGAGCTTTTTGCAGTACAGGGAGTCAAGATGATCAAAAGTGAAGTGAGCCGTCTGGTAGTAGATATGGAACGGTTTAGATATGACGAGAATGAAGTAATGTCCAAAGTAGGTATGGGGGCCGTATATGAACTGACGGTAGATGGTAGAAAACTACAATATACGGACGAAACTTTGCGAGAAATATTGCTTGCCAAATATTATGATCCGTACCATAACTTTTTTAATAATCAGGTAGAAGAATGTCTGTCTCAGTATGGCCGATGCCTGATAATCGATTGCCATTCCTTTCCCTCCAAACCACTACCTTATGTGCTAAATCAAGATCCAAAAAGACCAGATATATGCATAGGGACATGTGAGTTCCATACACCGAAACGACTAATTGATTACGCCCTGGAATGGGCTTCACCATACTCAGTATATCTTAATCGGCCATTTTCCGGAACTTTTGTTCCTTCTGAATATTACCTACAGGATAAAAGAGTAAGCTCTATAATGGTAGAAGTAAATCGAAGCCTCTATATGGATGAATTAAATGGACCTAAAACTGAAGGATTTAATAAAACAAAAAGCTTGCTATCGAATTTTATAAACCGGAGCTTCAGATTTATAGGCTAATTAAAAAGGTGGTTATTAAAATATTGCTATTCATCCATCTCCCGATGCCCTACAGCCTCCTCGTCTACCCAGTCCTCCTCTTCGTATACCATTCCTTTTCTGCCTTCAACCTTCCTTGTCGGCCCCGCTTTATAAAACTTGCAGGATAAGGGACCGTAACAGAAGGTTTCAAATCGGTATTTGCGATGGTCAGGATTCCAGTGATCGACAATAATCTCCACCGGCATCCGGCACCCCCAAATGCAGGTGCTACATTTACTGTCATATGTCCGGGTAGCCAATCGCCGGTGTCCCCTTTCTCTATAGACTTCCAGCTCTGGCGGAACGGTTTGCCATGGCGGAGGGGTGGTCGGATGGTCAACACGGCCGGTCTTTTTTAATTTCGAAACTTTGTAAAACTCCACCGGCTCCAGTCTTTCATCGGCAACCGGTAAACATTCGCCGGTTATCTCATCTCCGACACAGAAATCATGCTTCTTTTGGGCAGCCTTACCGATACCTATTGAGAATTCCCGCTCATCATCATCAACCAATCCTCTTATGACCAGTGCATACCCCAGATAGTTATGGGACCGCTCATCGAATGAACGTATCAGCCTTATTCTGGGTTGAACTGATACAATTACCCCCTGGAATGATACCTTACCATCACTCATAATCGCTCACCTCAATAGATATTCTTAAAATCGACGGATAACAAACGTTTATTAAACTTCGGTAACACAAAAATAATTTCCTGCCAATTAAATCTATTTTCTTTGCGGTGCAAATCAATAATAGAAAGATTCCGTATTATTTGTTTTGCTCAAAATGTGCTATTTCTACGGCAAGTATTAATTCTCTTTCTGTTTCTAATTATTAAAAAGCCAGCCTTTAGAAATCCGAAATGGCGAATAGAAGTGCGGTATTTATTAAATATTTGCATTATGTATTGAAAATATATAATGCAAGTATTGACTTATTCCTGCGGAGTATTTATTATTAGATTATAAAGAAACAAACAAAAAGGAGGTGAGGAAATGCAAGTAATTTTATCACAGCACGCTAAACAAAGATGTTCAACAAGGGCCATAAAAAACAAACATATAGAATTAGCTCTCCAGTATGGAACTATAAAGCGGAGTCAAGGTAAAAAGGTTTACGCATTACTACAAAAAGATATGATTGAGCTGATGGGCGACAATGCTGTCAATCATCAAGAATTGAAAAAGCTGAATAGCTTTGTGGTTGTTTGTGACAATAATGACGTAATAACTGCTTACAATGCCCGCACCAAGAAGATAAAGAAATTGTTACGTTCAAACCCCAGGGGATTGAACCAGTAAATAAACGGGAGGATTGAGAAATGCCCAAATTTGATGAGATGTATAATTTTTTATCTAATGGATTGCAGTTTTTGGATAAGAAGCATGACGAGAAAAAGCGTATGCTATTAATCATGCAGCTTCTGTACCTGAAATTATTGAATGATAATAAGACCAGTGTTTATCCGGAAACAGTCAACGGTTTTTCTTTAAAAGAGCTATCCATTGGTGATGTTAACAAAAACCTTAAGAGCTGTTTTTCACAATTACACGGTAGCCAGGAACATGGTCTGCTTTTTTCTAACCATAGTTATCAGGAAATAAGCAAAAATGAAATTAGAGCTTTACTGCAGCATCTGGAAAGATACTCATTTGCTATCAGTCCCAAAGACGACAAAGATATGTTAAACAGTGTACTGGCCAGAGCTATCGAAAAGTTGCTAAAAGATTTTGTCGAGCTATACATTAACCGCAAAAGCATATATTTTATTGACCCCCTGGCCACCAAAATGATGAGCAGTTTGCTTTTCAGCCAGGCCAATACCGATATAGACAATCCCTCGGTCTACGATCCCAGTGCCGTCATTGGGTTCAACCTTTTGTATGCTGCCCGGGAAATGGCAAAAAGATTTGATTCGAAACTAGATGGTTGCCATTTTTACGGTCAGGAAGAAGACCCCTGGTTGGCAGAAATCTGCCTCTTGAATCTATTGATGCACGGTATAAAAAATGTTCATATAGCCAGCGGCGATCCCATAAGTGCACCAGCATTTTTAGATAAGGGACATTTAAAGCAATTTTCTTATGTAATGATGAATACTCCACCATTGCGGAAGTGGAGTCACGAATATGCACAAGCAGATCCTTATGCCCGATTTTACCTGGGGGTACCAGGAAAGGCTTATGGAGATCAAGCAATCTTTATGCATGCCCTGGCTTCAATAGCCCAAGGGGGAAGAGCGGCAATCGTTGTCAATCCAGGCATACTCATGCGTGACGGTGTGGAAAAACAGGTAAGAACAATGTTAGCAGAGAGTAAACGTCTGCAAAAAGTAATTGCTTTACCACTTGTATCTTATAAGGCGGGTAATTCCCTACAATCTAATCTGCTGTATATTGAAAATACGGACAATAACTCCAGCCATATACTGCTAGCCGATTTAGAGGCCATCAAATCGCAAAACAACCGCTTGTATGAAGAAATACTGACCACCGATGATTGGGTAGAAATTTTGGAGGAATTAGCCCGGACAAACCAGAGAATATTTGCAGTTAATATAGCCAATCAAACTAAATATTTGCCTGCCAAAATACTAAAAGCTGATCTTGTATCTCCTGCGTTTCCGGAAGCAGCCGGAAATTTTATCAGTGCTGGCATAGTCTGTGGACCAGATGTAGAATATAACCGCGGTCTCCATTTAAGCCCATATACTCTTATTACCGGAAAAGGAGCCACCGATGAAGACTGGCTCTGGGAAATAGACCAGGATAAAATTGCGGATTATCTTGTGGTCAAAGAATATAACAAACTAATCCCTATGCAGCATTTAGTATATTCGTATCAAGATCGGTATCTGGGGACAGTAAGCCTCGATGTTCAGGCATATGAAAAAGGAAACCTGTTGCCCCTGAAAGATATTGCCGAAGTATTTCGGGGAGTAATGGTAGGAGACGAAAACGTAAGCAGTGAAGCCCATTACACCCATCTTATGCTCAATTTATCTGATGTACAGGACGGGATTATTAATTTTAGTACCATGGGTAAATACGACTTTAGTGATAATTATAAAAAATACGAAAAGTATGAACTCCAGGAAGGCGACCTCCTTGTATCCTGTCGCGGGACCCAGATAAAAATAGCCATTTTCCCTCCCCATAAAGACAAGGTCATCCTTTCGCAAAACTTTATTGCTCTTCGTCTGAAAAGCAACTACTTTCCTGAATATGTGCGATTAATGCTGGAAAGCCCGGTAGGACAATACTATTTCAATTCCTTGCAGGCTGGTGCAGCTACTTATAATTTCAGTGTAAAGGATATAGAAGAGATTCAAATACCGAATAAAGGCTATATCGAACAATCCTTGCTGGTGTGCAAAATGAAAGGTCTGGAACTGCTTCACGAACATGAACAATATATTCAGAAACTATATTACCTGAAAAATAAAATCGGTTTGCTCAAAGGTAGCGGTTTGGCCGAGTATATGAAGATTACAGAAGAATTAAAATCGGCAGATCTACTTAATATTTATGCTTCGTATAATAATTATTACTCGGCTAAAAATTTACTGGAAAATGGTGCTAACCCTAATCAGCCTGATGATATGGGCTTTACACCTTTAATGGTCGCTGCCTATCGGGATAATCGCAAAGTAGCCCGGTTACTTTTAGACCACGGTGCTGATCCTAATGCCCTTGGTCCGTTTGGTCGCACCGCACTATTTTTCAGCCAGCTTGAGCCAAATACGGTTGGAGATATGCTGATAGACGCCGGTGCCAATACTGAAATACAGGATGATTGGGGCAGTACTGTTTTGCATTATGCGACTATAAATAATGATGTAGATTACCACCTTTTTAATCATCTTGGCATTATCGGACCCGAGAATATGACCAGGCAAGACAAATTGGGGCGTACACCGCTTTTCCACCTTATAGCAAACCATGATTTTGAGACTATTAGTAGTTATTTGGAGTTTGAATATTCCAATTGGGATGATCGCTATAGTTTTTTAACTGAACAAAGCAAAATCAAGGATATTGAAGGAAATGCTCTCGGTCATATCCTGGCACTCAGCAATACTATTGACGAAGATTTATCTATCCATGATTGGCTCAGCGAATTGATCAGTAATGTCCAAAATAAGGACGGCGACACCCCGTTACATTTACTAGTTAAACTTCATGACTCCTCAACGATAAGACAATTATCTTATGAGGGCATTGATAAAGATCAACTAAACGCTCCCAATAATGATGGTTACACCCCACTGCAGTTGGCCGAGTTAAGCGGAGACATGGAGATATTGGAGCTTCTTACCAGGTAGTTTTAGCGCGGCATCCTCAACAATTATTAATCTCAGGAAAGGAGGGAAGTGTATATGGAAATAAAAAAACAGGTACCCAACATAACTGTAAATATTAGAGTTCCTTCTCCGGTATTCGAAAAACTAGAACAGGCGATTAGGGTAAGGAAAGATAACGGTATGAGAATATCCAAGAATTCTTTGTATGTTGATGCATTGGAAAAATACCTGGACCATCTTGAACAAAATGAACCGATTCAACCAGGCATAAAAAACGAATTCTAGCAATCAGTAATCAGATAAACTATATGCAGGTCTGGGACGCTGGATAAGATTGCAAACAGCCTCAATAGGCAACGGGTTATCTGGTGAAACGTTCACCAGAAGAAAGGGGGTTATAATGTGAACCGGGAAGAAAAAAGGTATGCTCCACCACGGATTTGGCCGGGTATACTGGAGATGGAAAAACAACAGCCTGGATTAGAGGATTATCCCTTTCCTTATTTGATTAAGTCCGGGGGTAAATTGCTGGGTTTATTCTTTGGATTGGACGATGGCGGAGTTAGGCAAATAGCCGACTTATTGCAAACTAACCCGGATTTATATTGCAAACTGATAATAGGACTCTATCCAACCTGTATCAGCGGAGATCAGGAACTAGAGGGAATGCTGGCTTTGCAAAATAGTTTTCCGGATCAGGTGGAGTTCCGTCTTTACACCATTAATAACCTCAGAAGTGGAGCCAGCAGTTCACTGATGTTCATAGACGAATCTGGTGAGAATACGGTTTTAGTCACCGGTTCCCTGCTCGGGTTTAATTCTCTTCCATTAAAATCTAATAGATCCAGCTTTGTCTTTCGCCCTGAAACAACCCTCATACGGGATTGGATATACTGGTTTAATTATATTTGGGTCAAATATGCTATTCCCCTGAATTCTTTTACAGCCAGAATTCCTCCCCTAGTACCAATAGAAGCTACTGAAGAAGCAATTAAAATGTGGGAAGATTATTTACAAACATGCCAGCAAAGCCTGGAATATCAAGTTGTTAAGGTGGAGATAGATCCAGAAACCGGTGAAATGGTAGTTATAAATGAAGACGGGGAAGAATTAGCTCTACCTTCAACAGAACTGAACATACCACAAATAAGCCCACTGGCAGATAGACTTTCCCGCTTATATTCAGCCGGCAAACTGGTTTCTTTTAACAAATTATCGCGGATTCCTCCCATCGATTGCCCGGCTCAAGCTGAGTGGTTCGGGTTGGACAGTTTACGAACAGTGGGGACGGTTACAAGGGAAGTGAAATACCGAATATCGGCTCTTGAGCCTGAAGCTTTAAGAAAGTTTAACAATTTTAAAACAAATGGGGCCACCTTGCTACGCCGTTTGGGTTTTTCCCTAGGTGATGGCTTGCACTGGATGCCGGATGCTATGATTGTTTTATTGCAAAACGAGTTAAATCGTATTACTGATGATGCTCTGGCATTAATATATAATTCTATGGGAATTAGAACCAGGCATATTCCGGGGACTGACCGAAGAAAGGAAATGATTCGGGTTTTTATAAAACAACGGCAAGAAAAAATCGTTGGCGATGCCAACAGAATATATGAGGAATTCTTTCCCGGGGAAAAAATGGAGCAACAGGTAATTGATATTATTACTGGTGAACTGGAATTTCGATTGGAAAAGGTGTTAACCGGCAAGGTTTTTCCTGATGTGCTGCAGAATAGCATTGCATTTTCTTTCAGCCCTGGTGCAGACCAATCGGTATTATTTGATCAACCATTTCTGCTATTAAAAGACCTGGCTTTATTCCCAAGAATGATTTTAAGTGAAGATTACTATTTTCTAAGAGGCATTAGGATAGATTCAGATGAATTGTTGGAGGCAGTTGATGTCTGCAATGATCAAATTATCGCCGCAGCTGGACAACCTGATGTGAAAAATAGGGCCCACAAGGAATTATCGCTGCTTAAAGAAATCATTAATGCAGAAGTTTATAGCGAGGTTAAATGCCGTGCAATTTTCGCTGTGATGGACGGTGTGCCGGAAGATAAAGTAAAGGAAATTATTAATGAGGGATTAGTATCAGGTTGAATGCAGGTGTTCGTTTTTCCCCCTCAAAGGAACTATTTCAAGGGTTGGATGCCGAGTGCTGATATTGAAAACACCCATATATTTCTCCTACCTCCAGGAACACAGGTACTTCTCCGCGATATCTATGGCGATAAACAAGCAGAATCCCATTAAGCTAAGAACCACGATACCGGCATACATATCCAGGTAATTCACCCGCAGCCAGGCATCCATAATGAAATAGCCCATGCCATATTCGGTACCGTAGGTTTCGGTAAAAAATAAAACGGATACGGCTGTTCCCAGAGCCAGGCGAATGGAAGTTAATACTTCGGCCAATGAAGCTGGGAGTATGATTTGACTAAGCATTTGCAGTTTACTGGCGCCCAGGGAGTTGAGCGAACGGAAAATCTCCGGGGGGATGTCTTTAACCGCATCCCGGGCGGTAATTATGATTTGAAAAACTATAATTATCACTATCATTATGAGTTTAGAAGTTTCGCCTAAACCGAACAATAGCATTACTATAGGGAGCAACGCCAATTTAGGAACCGGGTAGGTGAAATAAACCAGAGGGGACAGGAGTTTATCCACTTTTTCAAAATAGCCCATCAAAAAACCTAAAGGTAGTCCCAGCAGAATGGCTATAGCAATGCCGGCCAAAACCCTTCCGGTGCTGTATAGCACATGTATTTCCATTTTGGCAGCAAATGGTAACCAGGGGGACGGTTCTTGCGGTTAGATTACGGTTATGCGGCTTTAAAATAATACTTCTGCTAATTCCCGTTAGCCTGGCCAACTGTCTAGCTGACAGCCCTTTTTCTTTTAATGCCTTCAAATGTCTATCCTTTTTGTCTCTTTCCAATTTTTGAACATCTGAACACTGGTTGATTGCATGTTGTTTTAGTGATACTAATAGCCTCCTCATCCAATATTCTTCTTCTGACATTCATATCGAGGCATGTGTCACCTCTGGCTCATAATAAATAGCAATTACATTAACTCATGCAACCGCAAGAACCGTCCCCCTGGTTAGATGTTGGATATCGATTTTATACATCATCATGCACTGGAGGATGCTGAGGCCTGTGCCCGCATCGCGATGCATATACTGGATCAGAATAATTCCCGTACCATTGATGAATTATCCGCGACCCTTGAATTATCCATAGGTAGTTTATATCCGGGTGGTTATAGACCCTGTAGGACT
>DAIMDR010000071.1:0-8343 GCA_036725705.1 Syntrophomonadaceae bacterium
GCTATCATATCCCGGACTTGCCTGCCAAACCCGCCCATATAGGCTTGTTTGACCTCACTTCCACGGTTTAAGATGGGTAACAAACATTTAATTTTCATCTCTTGAAGGATTTCCTGCCCTTTTGCCGAAAAAGCTAAAACATGTATGTATTGAGGACCATCAAGGTCAAATGCCTGCATCTGAGTTTTGGAAAGGGCTAACAGCGAGTATAAAAGGGTGCGGTTAATTCGAGTAAGGCTATATCGTTTTGACTTTACCCGGTGGCGTAGTTCCTCCAAAGTATGACTGGTTATGGCAGCATTATGCAAACGGTTTTCTAGCCCTTCAGCTACCTCATATATTTCTTGTAGTTGGGCGGTTGAACGGGAACGCAGTTGGAAAAAGATGGCCTGCTCCAGAGCATCAGAATGAACTGGTGCCCTGCCCAGGGAGATATCCTTTTTCAACCTTTCCAGGCAGTTCTTTGGCATAGCTGGAGCAATATGCTGTAATGACTGGTTTTGTTCGAGACTTTTGCGAATAGCAGTTGCGCTGGGAAAATAGCCCAGCGAAGGGTCGTGGTAATTTCCCTGACGGGGGATAGTCAGGGGAATCATTGGTAAACAATTTTCTTTTATAACGCGCAGGTATTCGATGCTCAGGATATTATTTGGCCCTATTAGCAGGTGTTCGAGGTCAGGAGTGGAGCTTAGGTAATCCTGTAAAGCTAAAGAGCGTGCTGCTGGGTAGTTAAGACCTTTATCCAATTGAGAGCGCAAACTGGTTTTGAATTCATCCGGTTCAGAAGCCAATACGGAAGCGATAGCATTTAGCCTGGTTATATCACCGCTTTCACTGCCAAAAGCCAGATGGGTAACTACTCCAGTTTGAGCCAGCAGGTTTACAGCACCGCGGGCAAAATGCCAGGCACTGCGAACTGCAAAACAAAAAGGCAGCTCAATAACCAGGTCAAGTCCGCATCGAACTGCCATCTCAGCTCGTGACCATTTATCACATAGTGCTGGTTCACCGCGTTGCAGAAAGTTACCACTCATGACACAAACTGCAGCAGAGAAGCTTTCTTTTTTTAAGGCTTCCTGCACCAGATGCAAATGTCCGTTATGAAATGGATTGAATTCAGCCACAATACCCAGAACAGCCATAGCTCAGCTCCTAATGGTTATTATTGTCCTATAAATTTTACCACTACTTAATCACTTTATGCTAGAATTAACACAGCAACATGACTTTCAATGACAGGTGAAGGTTAATATTCAGGGGAGGTTGAAGAATGAGTTTATTAGCGGAAATAAGAGAAAAGGCAGCAAAAAATGTAAAAACTATTGTATTGCCTGAAGGTACAGAGGAAAGAACTTTGCAGGCAATCAAGACTATCGTTGCACAACGGTTGGCTAACCCCATTTTGTTAGGTGACGAAGGTGAAATTAAGGCTCTGGCAAATAAAATTGGAGCTGACATTTCCGGAGCTGAAATCATCAATCCGGTAAAATCAGCGCTCTATGATGATTTTGTACAGGCTTTCTATGAAATGCGCAAGTCCAAGGGAGTTGATCTGGATAAAGCCAAAAGCACTATGTCAGACCCGTTATTTTTTGCATCCATGATGGTTAAAATGGGTAAAGCTGATGGTGAAGTAGCCGGTGCTGAAAATACTACCGGTAATGTTTTACGGCCTGCTCTGCAGATTATTAAAACTGCTCCTGGTATCTCAGCAGTATCCGGTGCATTTATTATGATAGTACCTAATAGTGATTTTGGGGACAAAGGCACTTTTGTATTTGCTGACTGTGCAGTTACTCCAGTGCCCACAGAAGAACAAATGGCTGAATTTGCTCAGTCTTCCATTGGTACGGCAGTTGATCTTTGTGGTATGAAAGATCCTAAAGTTGGTATGCTTTCATTCTCGACCAAGGGCAGTGCCAGCCATGAAGTAGTTGATAAAGTTGCCAATGCCGTCAGGATTGCCAAAGAAAGATTCCCTGAGCTGAAAGTTGATGGAGAATTCCAGGCAGACGCTGCTTTAGTACCCAGTGTTGGTTCCTCAAAGGCTCCCGGCAGTCCGGTGGCTGGTGAATGTAATGTATTGATATTCCCTGACCTGCAGGCAGGAAATATTGGCTATAAACTGGTACAGCGCCTGGCCAAAGCTGAAGCAATTGGCCCCATACTGCAGGGTATTGCCAAGCCGGTTAATGATTTATCCCGTGGATGCAGTGTTGAAGATATCGTTAATGTAGTTGCTATGACAGCAGTAAGGGCATAGTTCAATTTGGGGGGGAATTGCTCTTACCTGATCAAATAGAAAATTTTGAGGAGGTAGGTTTTTAATGAAGGTACTGGTAGTAAATGCAGGTAGTTCATCCATTAAGTATCAGGTGTTTGATATGACGGATGAATCTGTTCTGGCCAAAGGTCTGGTTGATCGCGTAGGTATTCCGGGAAGTACCCTGGAACACAAACCAACCGGCAAAGATGAAGTGGTAATCAAGCAGGATTTACCCGACCACACTGAAGGTATGAAACTGGTATTGGATGTACTGATTAACCCCGAATATGGTATCATTAAGAGCATGGATGAAATTGGTGCAGTTGGACATCGCGTCGTTCATGGCGGTGAAGATTTTGCCGAATCAGTAGTAATTGATGACAAAGTCAAGAAAGTAATTAAAGATTGCTTTGATATTGCACCGCTTCACAATCCTCCTAACTTAATGGGGATTGAAGCTTGTCAGGAACTAATGCCCAATGTTAAACATATAGCTGCATTTGATACAGCTTTCCATCAGACCATGCAGGCGGCAAATTTTATGTATGCCTTGCCTTATGAAGTTTACGAAAAATTCAAGGTTAGAAGATATGGTTTCCACGGTACTTCTCATTATTATGTAGCCCATCGTGCTGCTGAAATGCTGGGCAAGCCTTATGAAGATTGCAAGATTGTTACGCTACATCTGGGCAATGGTGCCAGTATGGCAGCTATTAAAGAGGGCAGAGTTGTAGATACTTCCATGGGATTTACTCCGCTGGAAGGATTAGTAATGGGTACCCGTTCCGGAGACATTGACCCGGCTATAGTTTTCTTCCTTATGGAAAAACTGGGTATGAACTCTCAGGAAGCTAACAGCTACTTTAACAAGAAATCGGGTATGTTAGGATTATCCGGCGTATCAAATGACCTGCGTGATATTCTGGAAGCTGCATCTTCCGGCAACGAAAGGGCCCAGAATGCTCTGGATGTATATTATAATAAGGTTAAAGGCTATATCGGCAACTATATTGCCAAGTTAAATGGCTGTGATTGTCTGGTTTTCACTGCCGGTGTTGGTGAAAATGGATATGATGTTCGTGAAAAAATATGTGAAAATCTCGATGCCCTGGGAATTAAGATGGATGTTGAAAAGAACAAGGTTCGGGGTAAAGAAGTTGATGTGGCAACTGCTGATTCCAAGGTCAGAATCTTTGTTATTCCTACCAATGAAGAACTGGTTATCGCCAGAGATACTTATAAACTGGCCAAATAGACTTTTAAAACAGGGGGCGGGGCAACCCGCCCTTTTTATATTGCCGGGGGCATTTTAATTTTCCCGTTAATATAATAAGGAGTAAAATTAAAGTGTACCAGAATAAAAGAGGCTTAAACCTTCCAAGGTTGACAATAATAACAGGGTAAGACTATAATTAATCTGTTATTTTTATGGGGTGCATATATGGAAATCAACCTGAAAGGCATGAAATTATCAGCTGGTCAGAGTAAGCTATTTCATTGGGAGATACCAGGGAACAATGAAATATTGGAACCGCTGGGTATATTCAGCAAGCCAATAGTTGTGGATGTTCACCTGGAAATTGAAAATCAGCAGATTAAAGCCCAGGGTATTATATCAACTGAAGTAATTTTAAATTGCTCACGCTGTTTGGATTCATTTGAATATGATATTAATACTGATTTTGCTGCCAGTTTGATTGATATTTCTCTTCAGGATGAACAGGATTTATGGCAGGATGAGGTAGTGTTTATCAAGGGCGAAATAGCTGATTTTTCTTCACTGATATATGAGATCATCCTTACTCAGATTCCCATGACCCCGCTTTGTAGTATTGATTGCATGGGCTTGTGCCCGATGTGCGGAAATGATTTGAACCACAGTTCCTGTCAATGCCAGCAGGATAATATTGATCCCCGCTGGGAAAAACTCAAGCATCTTACCTAGGGAAGGAGGTTTTTGCAAGTGGGAGTACCTAAGAGAAGACAGTCCCATGCCCGGAAAAACAAAAGACGCTCTGAATGGAGAAAAATTGACGCACCCGGACTGGTAGAGTGTCCACAATGTCATGCATTAAAGCTGCCGCATCGTGCATGTTTGGCCTGCGGTTATTATAAAGGTAAAAGCGTTATGTAGTCTCTATTCCGGTAGACTGTTCAAGAAGTAAGGTATATAGTCTTGTTAAAAGGACTGATAGCTTACTTTTTGTGTTCCAGGGAGGTATTAAATGAGAATTGCAGTAGATGTTATGGGAGGGGACCATGCCCCTTCGGAATTAGTTACCGGTGCATTACGGTGGACAGAGGAACAGCGAGGTACAGCCGTTCTGGTAGGTCAATCAGATTTAATTGAGCAGGAGTTAAGTTCCCAACCCCATGATTCTACCCGGGTTGAAATAGTTCATGCTTCCCAGGTAGTAGAGATGAATGAGTCTCCGGCTCAAGCCATGCGAAAGAAAAAGGACGCTTCTATTGTTGTAGCTACTAATCTGGTTAAGGCAGGCCAGGCAGATGCTCTGGTATCATGTGGAAGTACGGGAGCTCAAATGGCAGCGGCTATATTTATTCTGGGCAGAATGAAGGGAATTGACCGTCCACCGATAGTGGCTGCTTTACCTAATGCTGCTGAAAGTGTGACCCTGTTAATTGATGTAGGAGCCAATATAGACTGTAAACCGGTACAATTGCTGCAATTTGCACTATTGGGCAGTGCATATGCCGGATTGCAATTAAATAAGCAAAACCCAACCGTTGCCTTGCTCAATAACGGCGAGGAGGAGAGCAAAGGTAATTCGGTCAGCGTTGAAGCTCATACACTATTGAAACAACATCCGCAATTAAATTTTATCGGTAATCTGGAGGGGCGCGACCTTTTCAGCGGTAAAGTCGATGTAGTAGTATGTGATGGATTTACCGGTAATATAGTTTTAAAAACAGTTGAGGGAATGGCTGCATTTATAGCCCGGGGAGTAACTCAGGAATTAGGGGCTTTCCCCCAATTTTTTAATCGTATAGATTATACCCGGGTTGGTGGAGCTCCTTTACTGGGCGTTAACGGAATAAGTGTTGTAGGTCACGGAAGTTCCCGCCGGGAAGCTGTTTATAACGCTATGCTGGTGGCAGAAAATTGTGTTACGCGTAATATGGTAATGGAACAGATTTCGGCTTTGCAAGCGATAATGGATGAATAATTTAATATATCCGCATATACTTTAATTTATAGAAACCGAAATACAGGAGGGATTAACATGCAGGAGTTTTTTGAACTGGCACGAAAATTACTGGCGGAACAACTGGATATCAGCCCGGATGACATTACTATGGAAACCAGTTTTGAAGAAATTGATGCTGATTCGATAGATATTGTGGAAATGATAATGGCCCTGGAAGACATTTACGATATTGAGTTCCCCGAAGAGGATCTGGAGGACTATCCCACCATGAGATTATTAATTGAAGCCCTGTATACTTATTTAAAGCAGGTAAAAAATGGATAATCACGAACTAAAAATTGCCCGGGAGTTTGTTGAAGCCAACCAGATAAAATGTGACAATTTGAATTTAATTGCCCTGGCATTGGCGCATCCATCCTATGCACAGGAAAACAATAAGATAAATACCAATCAACGCTTGGAATTCCTGGGGGACGCAGTTTTAAACCTGGTTGTGGCTGAATTTATTTTTCAAAGGTTTCCGGAAAAAGCTGAAGGCGAATTAACTAAAATTCGTTCACGGGTAGTTTGTGAGGCAGCTTTGGATAATTGGGCTCATGAAATGCAACTGGGAAAATACCTGCTGTTGGGCAAAGGAGAAGATAAATCGGGCGGGAGGGGCCGCAAGTCCATCCTGGCTGATGCAGTTGAAGCGGTTATCGGGGCGATATATCTGGATCAGGGTTTTCAGGGAGCAGCAGATTTTATTAAGAGTAATTTAACGGAAGCTATTGAGGATACTGCTTCAGGAGATTTTTACGATTATAAATCACGTTTGCAGGAACTGGTTCAGGCAAAAAACAAGTCAAATGTAATCTATGAAATATTGGATGAAAATGGTCCGGCCCATTCTAAAGTATTCACTGCCGGGGTGTTTTACCAGGATAAACTTCTGGCAACTGGTGTTGGTCGCAGTAAAAAAGAAGCCCAACAGAAAGCGGCAGGAAAAGTTGTGAATGACCCCCATTTATTAAAATTAATTGATATGGAAAGGTAACTTGCCTCGTGAAAAAACATTATAATATTCCGGTGTTTATCCCTCATGCAGGTTGCCCCTTTCAATGTCTGTACTGTAATCAGAACAAAATAGCTGCCCAAAATAGTGCTCCGCATCCGGAGCATCTATCATATTTAATTGAACCTGCCCTCCAAACTATACCTGCTGATACTGAAATTGAGGTTGCTTTTTTTGGAGGGAATTTTACTTCATTACCAGTTAATTTGCAAAGTGAATACTTAAATGCTGTGGCAGATTATTTGTCCAGTAAAAGAGTAGCCGGGATTCGCATCTCTACCAGGCCGGATGCTATTTCCAGCCCCATTCTTGATCGATTGGCACTGGGAGGAGTTACAACCATTGAATTGGGGGTACAATCTCTGCATGATGAGGTTCTAAAAGCATCTTCGCGAGGATATTATGCGGAGGATGTTTTTACAGCCTGTGAGCTTATCAGGCAATATAATTTTAAACTGGGGATTCAATTAATGATAGGACTTCCCGGTTCTACTAATTACCATGAATTATATTCTACCCAAAAAACCATTGAAATTAATCCTGACATGGTAAGGATTTATCCTACACTCGTTATCGAAGATACCGGCTTGCATCATATGTACCTGCGCAATACCTACCAACCATTATCCCTTGACGAAGCAGTAGAAACTGTACTGCAAATGTTTATGCTATTCGAAAGTGCTCATATCACGGTTATTAGAATGGGGTTACATCCGGGTGAAGAATTACGGCAACCGGGAAACATTATTGCCGGCCCTTTTCATCCGGCCTTTGGGGAATTGGTTGAACAAGCTTTATATAAACAACAGGCGGAACCGTTGCTATTATGGTATAAGGAAAATGGACATGCTTCCGGAAACGTAAAACTATATGTTAATCCCCGGGATATTTCCAAATTGGTGGGAAACAAACGGGCTAATATTTTCTGGTGGCTGAGTAATTATGACCTTAAAGTCATTCCGGTAGGAATTAACCAGCTTAGTCGTAATGAGATAGGAGTAAGTGCAGACGATGATAACTACCCATTAAAAACTATCACCCGTGAAGAATTCCTTTCCCGGATTAACCTGGAAGGTCAGTGATTACCCGAACGAGTTTTGGTAATGGTATCACTATTTAATAAAATAATATATTGTCAGGTCAGAAAGAGTCAGGAATAGTCAGGTTCTAAAAATTGAATAAGGGTAGCTTAGACTGATTTTGTTTTCAAAAGGGAATTGGTTGGCAGATGTCTAATAGTTTAATTAGTCTCAGCAGAGGGGTTGGCTTTTTGAAGCAACAAATTTTAAATCAATTGCGGCTTTCCCGGGGGGAGTTTATTTCCGGAGCTAAGCTAGCCAATATTACCGGGGTAAGCAGGGTAGCTATATGGAAACATATGGAAAATCTTAAACAGGAAGGCTATAATATCATTAGTGTTAAGGGGAAGGGTTATCAGCTGCTGCAGATAGAAAATATTATAATCCCTGAAATAGTAGCAGAATATTTACAAACTAAAAATATGAGCCGAAATTTAATGGCTTTACCTCAGGTTGATTCCACTAATAACAGACTTAAAACTATGCTGCAGGAACAATCGTTACCAACCGGTACAGTTTTAATTGCCGCTGCTCAAAATTCAGGCAAAGGCCGACGGGGGCGCAGCTGGGTATCCCCACCCGGGGGATTATGGTTTTCAGTTTTATTACATCCTCCTCTTGATTTAGCTAAAACCGCCCTGTTATCTCTTGTTTTTGCAGTAGCTTGTACTCGTGCCATTCAGCAATATACTGAGGCGGTTTGCCAGATTAAATGGCCCAATGATTTGATAATCGACGGAAAAAAGGTTGGGGGCATATTACTGGAACTTGAGG
>DAIMDR010000072.1:0-305 GCA_036725705.1 Syntrophomonadaceae bacterium
AAGATGGTAAAAAAATTAGTATAATCGCTAAAATAAAGGGCACGATACAAAAGGTCCAGATCGGCAGCAGTTTCAATTTTTATCTCCTCCTGCACTGACTGGATATCCTGACGCAAATCATGCCTGAGCGTTAATTCCTTTTCCCAGAGCAGAAACAGATTATTTGATTTATTAACATCAGTCCTGCTGAGATTCATAGGCAACCCCTTTTTTAAAATTTATTTTACCGTAAAAAGCCAGATTTAATAAAAAACAAGCCTGGTTAGCTTTTTCAATATCGGACTCGGTAAGGAAAATGTAATAAT
>DAIMDR010000072.1:315-8290 GCA_036725705.1 Syntrophomonadaceae bacterium
CCGCCAATTACTTCAATACGATCCTCAGTCGCCTTAATTCGTGTCAGATAACGATATGTCTGTAAACGGCTTACAAAGGAGTAGCGTGCCAGTCGTTCAAAATGATTTTTTAAACCGATTTCCTTATAAGGGTTGGCTTCCTCGTATTTTAATATTGCCTTCCCGCTTCTGGGTCCGGGCAGGGAAAGTGGTTTTTGTAAACCAGCCGGTAACGATTTTGTTAATTGCTGAAGCAAGGCATAATCATAATTAAGACAATGATTTAAAAATGGATGCAGTGCAGGCGGAAACGATCCTATAGTGGCAGGTAAATTAGACAATTTTTCTATTAGTTCATAATTCTTGGTTAAATACTCATACAATTCATCCAGACCTACCGGAAAAAGAGGCAGGTAAATTGCATAGGCAGTGTACAGAATACTGGCATATTGCCGGTGAAACACCGTATAGGAGGCAAAAGAATCATTGCCCAGCTGTTCAATATAATCCATTAACTGCCGGTATTCTTCATCACTGATGTTATAACCCGATTTTACTTTCTTTAATATCCTGCGCATAGCCACCTGCTATTTTTCTATTATTTTATCGTAACTTCAACCAAGGTTAAAGCGTAGCTTAATTTTTGCTTCCAGAGATGTTGCCTGTGGTAAAATATTGATATAGGGGGTGATATTATTGAAAGTAGAAGATTTAATGAACCGCAAAGTCATTTCCATCAATGATCGGTTATCGATTGAAGAAGCTTTGCAAAAAATGCATGAGCATGGTATACGCAGGCTTCCGGTTACTGTAGATGGTAAATTGGTGGGAATGATTGTAGAACATGATATTGAGAAGGCCATGAGAAGACCGGGAGTTATTCCCCAGACACCGGTTGATTGGATTATGACTAAAAAAGTAATAACTGCTAATGCTGATGAAGAAATAACCATGGCAGTGAAGAAATTAATAAAAAACAAAATTAGCGGCATTCCGGTAGTGGAAGGTGATAAATTAATTGGTATTATCAGTGAAACGGATATACTGAAAGCATTTATTGATTTAATAAAAGAAGCGTCTCCAGCCTCTTTATGAGTACCATTACTTAGGCATGAGGGTGATATAAATTCTTAAAAGTATGCGTTTATTAGTATTTCCCCTGATTGGATTATTGTTGCTGCTGGCCATTGGCTGGGAAAACCGGGAACTCTTCAATGACCGTGAGGCAGTAATGTATATGTATATAGAAGGAGTCAAAGCCGGAGAATTAGGATATGGTATAGAAGGTTGCTACTCAAATGGAATTTCATTTGCTGATTTGGAACCGGGGGATATAGTACTGGGTGGTTATCCAAATTGTGCTTATGGCAGGTTTTCCCATGCTGGATTATATATTGGGAATGGCCAGGTAATTGAAAGTTATGTTGATCAGGGTATAACCGTACAATCCCTGGATCATTACTGGAATTATTCTGAAATATGTCTATTGCGGGTTAATGTTTCCCAGCTCAAGAAACAAAAAGCAGTACAATACCTGCAATCCCATCTGGGGGATGTCTTTTATCCGGTAGCTTTCAAATCCGGAGACCGCATCTGGAATTGTACCAAGACTATCTGGAAAGCTTATATGGAACAGGGAGTTTCGTTACATGATAACAACGATTTGTGGGTTTCTCCGGAACAGTTTTATTATAGTCCTTACACATCAGTAATTCGGGAGAAAAGCGTAAAATGGAAGTAGATTCACAGAAATTTTATCAGCCGGTAATCAGGCTGTATATTATTCAAATAACTGCATTTATAGCTATTTGGCTGGGTTCATATTATCCGGATCTGGATATATTGTTATCCCTGTTTTATATTTTAATTATTAGTATGGAAATAATAGACATCAGGAATATGGAGCTTAAAGAAAAACTTAAAGCATTGATCTTATGGCAGGGTCCGGCAGCCATATTGTCATTGATGGTGCTCTTTCAGTCTATATATCTTGTCAGCGGTAATATAATTTTTATTATGGAATTCTGGAATACACCTGTTTTGCCTGTATTTTCACTGCTTCCCTCTATAAATGGGCAGCCACTGTACTATAATTTATTATTAGCAACACCGTTGATAATGAGTGCATTTTTCTTTGCTCTTACAGGTTCGAAAAAAACGAAGCCAGTAAACTTACCGGTTGAATAATCCTGAAAGTAAATTCAGAACATATACCGGTATTTAGTTTACTGGCTGCAATATTAGTATGGTATAAATTTATAAAAATTATTCCCGATTTTATGTAAATTGGTAAGATTGTTTCAGCAGTAAAACTAAAAACAAATACTGGTGATACTAAATACCTTTTCAGGCTGGTGGTTAAGTGTTTTAAGATTTATCCCTGTAAAAGGGGACTTAATAACTTTAACCTCCATTAGTATCACCAGTAGGTATAGTTTTAACAAATTCTTTAATCTTATTCCGGTAAATATCGATTTAGGAGGAATGATTGTGGATTATGCACAGATTTTGGGTAGAAGTATTAAGATTGGAAAAATCAGTTTAAAAAATCGTATCGTAATGCCGGCTATGGGAACCGGATTAGCTAATATAAATGGGGAGGTAACGCCGGCTACTATTGCTTATTATGAAGAGCGTGCCCGTGGTGGAGCCGGTGCAATAATAGTTGAAATTGCCTGTGTAGACCCGCCAACAGGTAAAGCCAGCCTGACGCAACTGGCTATTGATGAACCCCGCTATCTGGCCGGACTTAAAGATTTGAGTGAGGCTATACAAATGTATGGTGCAAAAGCTTTTATACAGTTGCATCATGCCGGAAGACAAACTTCGCCAATGGTAACCGGAGGACATGCTCCGGTAGCCCCTTCACCCATTCCCTGCAGATTTGTAAAAGCCATGCCGGAAGAGCTGGACCTGGCCGGGATTGAACGCATTAAATATAAATTTATTACCTCAGCGGTACTGGCTGCCAGAGCAGGCTTTGATGGTGTGGAGATTCATGCGGCTCATGGTTATTTGTTAAGCCAATTTCTATCACCTTATACCAATAAACGCACTGATGAGTACGGTGGGAGTCTGGAAAATCGCTTTAGACTCATAAAAGAGATATTACAGGGTATAAAAGGATTGGTTCCCGATTTAGCTATATCGGTTCGTTTTAATATGTCCGACTTTGTTCCCGGGGGTATTGAACATGAAGAAGGATTGGAAATTGCCCGCTGGTTGGAGCAGGCTGGTGCTGATATGCTTAATGTTTCCAGCGGAATTTATGAGTCAGGACAAACCTCAATTGAAACTGGCAGTTTTGCCGAAGGCTGGCGCTTGGATATGGCGGGCCGCGTAAAGGAACAGGTAAAAATACCGGTAATGGGTGGGGGAGTAATCAGAAGTCCCTGGCTGGCTGCCCAGTCTATTGAAGAGGGACAAACTGATTTAGTGTGGGTAGGACGGGGAATGCTGGCCGATCCCGACTGGACCATGAAAGCTGTCACTGGCAGGGCAGAACACATTCGCCCCTGCATATCCTGCAATACCTGTTTTGATCATATTAATCAGGGCTGGCATATTCGTTGTGCAGTAAACCCCTTTACCGGCAGAGAGGCTCGTCTGCAAATAAAACCAGATATTAAAGGCCTTAAAGTATTGGTGGTTGGCGGAGGTCCGGCGGGCTTGCAGGCGGCTCTATCCATCATTCAGGCTGGTGGTCAGGTAACCCTGCTGGAAAAAGCCGACCGGTTGGGAGGAAAGTTACAGATAGCTAATAAACCCCCCATGAAAGATAAAATTGCCTCGATTAGAGATTACCTTATTCGGGAAGTTGAAAAAAGCAATATTGAAGTTCGTTTAAATACTGAATTTAAAGCTGATATACCCGAATTACAGCAGGCTGATGCCGTAGTTCTGGCGATAGGTGCCGAGCCGCTTATTCCCCCGATTCCCGGTTTGGGAACAACTGGATTGACAGTAGAAGAAGTGTTGGGTAATCAGACTGCTATTGAAGGAAAAAATATTCTCGTGATCGGAGGTGGCAGCAGTGGCTGTGAAGTGGCTGAATATCTGGCTGCCAATAATACAGTTACCATAGTGGAGCAGGGAAAACAGCTGGCTCCGGGAATGGAAAACATGTCCCGCCTCGAACTTTTAATGCGAATTAAGCAATTGGGGATCACGGTAAAGAAGAAATATAAAGTAACCTCAGTGGAAGCAGGTCAGGTAAGGTTATTGAACTTATCCAACCAGGAAGAAGAATTAATTCAGTCAGATCACATTGTTTTAGCAGCCGGATATAGTAGCAACGAAGATGGCAGAAATTTAATTCCGGAAGGAAAACCAGCATATATAATCGGAGATGCTCTGGATGCCCGCAATATAATGGAGGCAATCTACGAAGGGGCCATGCTGGTTTATAATCTGGATGCAATTAGATAATAACAGGGGGAGAAAAAATAATGATTCAAGTATCAATTCCCGGACGGGGAAAAACCTTGCAGCTTAATTATCTGGCTCTGGATATGAACGGAACTTTAACTATTGACGGTACATTACCGGCTGGGGTGGAAGAAAGAATAAATCAGTTAAAAAACAAATTAAAAATCTATCTGTTAACTGCAGATACTTTTGGCAGCGCTGTAGAAGTATCCAACCAGTTGGATATAGAGCTATTTAAAGTCAGCGGTGACAGCGGAACCCAGGATAAGGTGGATTTCATCAGAAATTTACCATCAGAAAATACTGTGGCGATCGGTAACGGATTTAATGACTGGATGATGCTGGAGGAAGCTGCTCTATCAATAATTATAATCGGTCCGGAAGGTTGTTCAACCAGGACTCTGACCCGGGCTGATATTGCCGTAACCTCAATCAATGATGCCCTGGATATACTTATAAACCCGCTGCGCCTCGTAGCAACTTTGAGAGAATAGGGGATCAAGGGGTTGTCGAGGGGACGGTTCTTCTGACACCACTGACACCCACCAAGGGTGTCAGTGGTGTCAGAAGAACCGTCCCCTCGACAACCTTAGACAACCTGTTCAGGTACTGTATTTCAATAAATAATTAGCCGCAATATTGTGAGCACAAATAGTAATATTGGACACACATTAACATAAAGTTAACATAATGTAAGTCACATTTATATTATAATATTTAGCATGCCTTTGAATTGCCTGTTGATTATAACCATTGCAAATATAGCCGGTTTCTTTTAATATGAGCGAGGGAATAAATAGTCGAAACATATACTTGATTCTACTGCCAAAGCCTCATAATGGTTGTATAAATATACAAATGATCTTCATTTTTGAAAGGGGAGCAAAGAAAGTGGGAAATGCTGTTACCCTTTTGCCTGCCCGGGAACAGGACAGACAGCTCATCAGTAAAGTTGAAAAGGAAGCTGGTACCAGTATTAACCTGTGTTATCAGTGTGGAAAATGTACCGCCGGATGTCCGGCAGCTTTTGCTATGGACTATTCTCCCAGACAAATAATCCGTCTGCTGCAGCTTAACCTGGTGGATCAGGCCCTGGAAGCCGGGAGTATATGGATATGCGCCAGCTGTGAAACTTGTTCAGCCCGCTGTCCGCGTGGTGTTGACATAGCAGCATTAATGGATGCCATGAGAAGGGAAGCTTTATACCAGGGAAAGATAACTGATAAAAAGGTAGCCGCTTTTAATAAGGCATTCCTGAATGGGGTTAGAAATTTTGGCAAGGCCTATGAAGCTGGTTTGTTAATGCAATACAACCTTACTACCGGACAGCTTTTAAAAGATGCTGGATTAGGTCTGCCGATGATGAAGCGCGGAAAAGTCAGTATGCTTCCTCATTCTATTAAAGGCAAAGACGAAATTAAGAAAATATTTGACCGTTCCAAACAACTGGGAGGTGAATAAATGAAAGAGTTTGCTTATTATCCCGGTTGTTCATTGGACAGCAGTGCTATTGAATATGGCCTGTCCATGGAAAGGACTGCAGATATATTAGGAATCAAGTTGGTGGAACTGGAAGATTGGAGTTGTTGCGGTGCAACTTCCGGTCATAATACCGACCATCTTTTATCGCTGGCACTACCTGCCCGTAACTTGGCTATAGCGGAAAAAACAGGTCTGAATGTTCTGGCTCCATGTGCTGCATGTTACAGCCGGCATCGGGCTGCTGAACATGCCATACGCAGCAGTAAATCAATGGGTGACAAGATAAGAGAGGTTATAGATATGGATGTACAGGGAACAGTTGAAACCCTGTCAATCCTGGATGTTTTGGCCAACCACATTGGCTTTGACCAGATTACTCAAAAGGTTACCAAACCTTTAACCGGAATGAAAGCCGCCTGCTATTATGGTTGTCTGCTGGTAAGACCGGTGGAGATTACCGGCTTTGATGATCCGGAAGATCCTCAAAGCATGGATATAATTGTGAAAGCTACTGGAGCCACACCAATTGACTGGTCTTATAAAACAGAATGCTGTGGCGCTGCCCTGGTAACTTCACGACCGGATGTAGGTAATCGTATGCTCTATAATGTTTTGCGTAATGCTCAGGAATCGGGTGCGGAATGTATTGTTACTGCCTGCCCGTTATGCGGACTCAACCTGGATATGCGTCAGGCAGCTGTTGAAAAAGAATTTAAGACCAGGTTTAACTTACCGGTATTTTATGTTACTGAACTGGTAGCGTTAGCCTGTGGAGATACTCCCAAACAGGTGGGTGCTGACCGGCATTTTGTTGATGCTTTAAAATATTTAAGTCAGATTGAGGTTAACAGAGTACGGGCAGCCAGTGAAAAGACTGAGCAGAAGGTGGAAGCGACCAAGTCTGAAACCGAATCGCCTGATCCGGAAGCCACACAGAAAAAAATTGATGCCATGCTGAAAGGTTGGCAAAAGAACCCGGAGAAAATGGCAGCCCGTTTAATTGAGGATGAAGAGAGAGCTGCTGTTTTGGTTGAAGTAATGACTGGTGATGAGAAAAAGATGAGCAGATTGGCAGAACTTATGGTTACCGATACCGATAAAGCGGTTAAAGCTGCCGAGGCCTTTGTAACTGCTGAATTAAAGAAAAAGCAAGCATAATGATTAAACTGCATTAAATTATTATTTAACTTAAACGGGGTTTTACGAGGAGGGAAACAGGCATGAAAAAACGGGTAGGGGTATTTGTCTGCGATTGTGGAACTAATATTGCTTCCGTAGTTGATACCGAGAAAGTAGCTGAGTATGCGTCAACATTACCGGGAGTAGTATATGCTACAACTTACAAATATATGTGTTCCGACCCTGGTCAGGAAATGGTTAGAAAATCTATTCAGGAACACCAGCTTGAGCAGTTGGTGATAGCCTCCTGTTCACCACGCATGCATGAGAAGACTTTCCGCAGAGCAGCGGAAGCCGGTGGATTAAACGGCTATATGTTTGAGATGGTTAATATCAGAGAGCAGAATTCCTGGGTGCATCCCGACCGGGAGGCGGCTACCAGAAAAGCTCAGGATCTGGTGCGCATGGCTGTAAGTAAGGTATTACGCAATAAACCGTTGCAAGTTGCCACGGTCCCGATCAGAAAAAAAGCTATGGTTATTGGTGGTGGCATTGCCGGTATGCAGGCCGCCCTGGATATTGCCGAGGCTGGTCACCAGGTAATTCTGGTAGAAAGAGAGGCCACCATAGGCGGGAAGATGACCCAGTTGGATAAAACCTTTCCTACTATGGACTGCGCAGCCTGAATTGGCACCCCCAAGATGGTTGCTGTGGCGCAGCACCCTAACATTGAACTGAGAACTCTGGCAGAAGTAGTTAAAGTTTCTGGATTCATTGGTAATTTTGATGTCACCATAAAACAAAAAGCCAAATATGTGGATTGGGATTTATGCACCGGTTGCGGTACCTGCTGGGAGAAATGCCCCAGTAAAAAAATTAAAAACGAATATGATTTAGGAATAGGTTCAAGAACGGCTATTCATAAAGTATTTCCGCAGGCAGTACCCGGAAAACCGTATATTGATGC
>DAIMDR010000073.1:0-8252 GCA_036725705.1 Syntrophomonadaceae bacterium
ATAATAGGCTGGAAATGATACTTCTGAAGTATCCGGATTGCCATCACCGGAATTTCCGGCTGCACAAACCACAGTAATACCCTGATTAACTGCTTTTATAATCTCTTCATGCATAGTTTTATCAGGAAGCGGGCCTCCCAGGCTCATATTAATAACATTAACAACTTCTCCATTTTTTCCTTTCCAGTTTCTGGCCCAGGCTATTCCCGCTTTTATACTGGCATTGGAGCCATATCCAAAACGATTTAGGACTTTTACCGCCAACAACTTTGCATCCGGCGCCATTCCCAATATTTTACCGTTGGCCGCTATAATTCCGGCTACATGTGTACCATGTCCATTCAAATCACGATAATCCGACTCTCCTGAAACCAGGCTTTTCCCCCCAATGACATTTTTCTGCAGGTCAGGATGGGTATAATCAATACCGGTGTCTATTATTGCCACTACCATATTTTTACCTTTGGTCTGCGTCCACATTTCAGGGGCCTTCATAAGTTCTATTCCTGGAGGCACCCAGGGCATTTCGCTCAGCGTATGATCAAAAACACCTGAAATTGGAACCGGCTTTATTCGCATAAAATCACTCTCCTCGCTATATAGTAAGCAAAAAGAGCTAATATGTTGCCACTATCCGCTTATGTTATCTGTATTTGCTACTTTACCAACCAGCTAAACGGATAAAATGTTTTCCCAAACCTGACTTTTAATGTTATCATTAAAAACGGTAAGATGTTGAGGTGATCAGGATGGATGTTTCAGAAACTACCGCAATAGTAATAGTAGTTCTGTGTTTGGGGCTGGGTTTGGTCATGGCCCTGGTAGGACTATTTCTATTTACTAACTCAGACTGGTGGGATAAGCTTTAGTTCATTTTTTAATCCCGGGTTATAGCCCCCGCATGTTCTCATTGCGCAATAAATTACTATCCTGCGTGGTTAGAACATGGTTAATTATATTTATCATTTTCGCCTGGTCTTCCGGCAAAGTTCCTGACAAGGGTAAATAATTGGACGCATGAGCGCCAACAAATTTTAAACCCTTAACCTCCAGATTCTCCAGCATAATCTTCATTTCTTCCAGGGTTTCAAATGGATTTAATACTGTAAATTTACCCTCCCGAACCTGACGATAAAGCACCGTATTAGGAACGGGAGTTACCGTAAGTGCTGCCAGATAATTCGGCTTCATTTCATTGCAAATCCTGGCCGTAGCCAGAGCATGCCTTCGCGAAGGCTCACCAGGCCCGGCCAAACCCAACAACACCATAGCCGATAAGTTGATACCTGCCTGTATCAATCTTTGTCCAGCCAGTAACATTTCATCAGCAGTGACGCCTTTTTTAACCGTTTGCAATAACTCGTCATCCCCGGTTTCCACTCCCAGATAAGCCTTACCAAGTCCTGCTGCCCGCAAAGCAGTCAACTCTGTCATCTCCTTATCCAGAATACTGCGCGGCCCGGCATAAGTACCCACATGTCTGAGGGAAGGAAATGCCTGCTGTAATTCATACAGTATTTCCAACAGAATTTCAGTATCGATAGCCAGGGCATCACCGTCACATAAAAAAACCTTTTCTACATCTGCATAGTGATTTTTGGCCATAATAATGTCAGTTTTAATATCCTGTAAAGAACGAACCCGATATTTTTTATCCTTATACATACCGCAAAAGGTACACCGGTTATGAGAGCACCCAATGGTACATTGCAATAAATAGCTGTTGGCTTCACTAAATGGCCTGAATATATTACCTTCATAACGCATGGTCACTTCTCCTTGTCTGTTAAATCAGTTTAGTTATCTATCGCATTATATTATACCTGTTTCTAAGGCTAACCGGTTAGTATCTCCAATCTATCTGAGAAAAAATTTATATTGTTTTACATCAACAAAAGTTGTGCAGTAAATATTTTTTAATAAAAAACAATTTTTAATATTCAGACTATTGCCAACATTGTATAATTTGTGTATTATTATATTAACCTTCACCCCCCCAATAGACATATATACTATAACATTCCCTCTCCAATGAGCCCTGCCAAGGGCTCATTTGTTTTTTCGACCTATTCTGCAACATTTTGCATAATTCTTATAAATTCCATCATTAGCAGTTTATTCGCTACGAATTATGCTTTACAATAGAGTAGATAAGTCTATTTGTGTCAAAGTCTGGTTAAAATCAGAAGTATACACTAATAAAGGGAGGGCCTTCGGGAATGGAAAATGGAAAACCGGAATCTAAGGTAATAGTTGTCACCTCAGGAAAAGGGGGCGTGGGGAAAACCACTACCGTAGCCAATGTAAGCACTTCGTTGGCCCGTATGGGACACCGGGTAGTTGTAATGGATCTGGATATAGGTTTAAAGAAACTTGATCTGATTCTCGGTTTGGAAAACCGGGTTATCTACGATATCATCCAGGTAATTGAAGGTGAATGCACACTGAAGCAAGCCCTGGTAAAGGACAAGCGTTTTCCGGAGTTATATATGCTGCCCGCCGCTCAAACCCGCAATAAAGATGAAATTACTCCGGAACAGGTTAAGGCTCTGTGTGATGAATTGCGTCCTGATTTTGATTTTATTTTTATTGACTGTCCGGCAGGTATTGAACAGGGTTTTCGTAATGCCATAGCTGCTGCCGATTATGCTATAGTAGTCACCAATCCTGAAGTATCAGCGGTTCGTGATGCGGACCGTATTATTGGTATGTTGGAATCAGCCGGGTTTACTGATATTAAACTGGTGGTGAACCGTCTCAGACCTGATATGGTTAAACAAGGTAATATGCTCAGTATAGATGATTTATTGGAGCATTTATGTATTGATTTGTTAGGAATTGTTCCTGAAGACAAAAATGTAGTTATTTCAACTAACCGTGGTGAGCCAATAATTCTTAATAACCGCGCTATTGCCGGTACGGCTTTTAATAATATATCCCGTCGTCTGTTAGGTGAAGATATTGATTTCCCGAATTATGAAGACTCTTCATTCTGGGATCGTTTCAAGCTTTTGGGGCGCAATATATTTTCAGGTAAATAAGGAGGGCCGGTTATGTTAGACTTTCTAAAAAAGATTTATTCACGGGAAAATAATAGTCGCACCAAAGCCAATAGTCGTTTGCGCCTGGTGCTGACGCATGATCGTCTCGATATGAACCAGCAAGTTATGGAGACCATCAAAGAAGAAATTATCGAATTGATTGCCCGACATATGGAAGTTGAGGGAGCTCCTGATGTAAGGTTGATCACAGAAGGAAGACATGCGGCTCTGGATATCAGTATTCCTTTAAAAGGCAGGTCATAGCTATTTATGATTAAAATCAAGGGTGTTAATGGTAATCTGGTTTTCTTTTTTGAATCAGATGATTTTAATAAACAATATCAGTACCTGCAGAATAAGTTCGAAAATAATCATCAGCTATTAAGTGGTGCCCGGGTTATTTTTACTGGTGGCGGATTGGATAATTTTTCTCATGAGCAATTTATCTCTTTACAGCGCTTATGCCTGGACTATGGCGCCGTACTGAACAATACTGAACTGCCCATTAAAAAAGCTGCTCCGCCTCCATCGCCTTCACTGCAGGCTGCCGCCAGGAGTAATAACGATTTATTTATACATCGTAACTTGCGCAGCGGACAAAAAATACGCTCAGAAGGTTCAATTGTAGTGTGGGGAGATGTCCATGAAAGTGCTGAGATTATAGCTGCCGGTGATATTATCATATTGGGTAAATTGGCCGGTATTGCCCATGCTGGTTGTTACGGGGATATTAATGCCATTGTTTTTGCTTTAAACCTTTGCCCCAGCCAGATTCGTATTGGCAATCGCATTTCCCGCGCATCCGGAAATGATAGCAGCCGCAATATAGCTGAAGTTGCCTGCTGTGATTACGGCGGTATTATAATCAAGGAATACAACCCCCGCGAAAACCTGGGACGCTCATAGAGAGGGTAAACAGCGCCGGGTGGAATTCCCGGCGCTGTTGTTTTTAATAAGGCTATTTGCCTTTGAATTCAGCTTTGCGGCTTTCCAAAAAAGCTCCCATACCTTCTTTTTGATCTTCGGAAGAGAATAACATAGACCAGGCAACCTGCTCAGCCCGGCAACCAGCCTTGATGTCCAAATTCATCGACATATTGACCGCGTTCTTGGCTTCTCTTAAAGCCAGAGGCCCTTTTCTGGATAATTTTCTGGCCATTTTCCCGGCTTGCTCCATAACCTGATCAGCCGGTACCACCATGTTAGCCAGACCTATACGATAAGCGGTAGCAGCATCAAAGAAATCACCGGTAAATATGTATTGTTTGGCAATGCAAATCGAAGTATGACGCGGCATCCTCTGGGTACCGCCACCACCAGGGAAAATACCCAGATTAATTTCCGGCAGTCCCAGAGTAGCTGTCTCGGAAATAATATGAATGTCACAGGCCATCATTAATTCCAGGCCCCCGCCCAGTGCCAGACCGCGTACTGCTGCAACCGTCGGTTTGTGATTGTCTTCAACCGCAAACAGGGTGCGATGTACTTTATCCAGGAATTTTCTGGCTTCAAAAGCATTATAATTGGCAACTGCTTTTAAGTCCGCTCCGGCAGCAAAAGCATTCTCATCACCACAAATAACAATAGCTTTGATGTCCGGGTCTTCTGAATAGAGATTCATTATCTCATAAGCTTCGTCCATCAAGGCTTCGTTTAAAGCATTAAAAGCTTTGGGGCGGTTCAGCTGTGCATAGCCAACGCCATCCTGCACCCAGGTTAAACAATTTTTGTATTCTTTTCCCTTATACCATTCCATTGTACCTTCCCCCTTAGATATTATTGTCGATAATTTAGCAATTCTATCTTATAGTGTTTTTTCCTGCTCCAAGAGGGAAAAAGTAAAAAGAAATACTAAGAACGCAGGGACCTGATTAGAAACACAGTCAGTCCGCAAACAGCTACTACGAATCCTCCTACCCCGATTAGATTTACATAGTTGGCAGAGTTATCCGCTGACCGTATTACCAGAGCTGAACTGATTAAAGCCGCTGCAATTACCAGACTGGCTCCCAGACGACTGATCAATTGTTCCATTTTGCGCTCAGCCGGCCGGCTGAAACTAATATGAAGATTTATTTTACCGTCACGATAGTTGCGTACCAATTGGTGAAAATCAGCCGGAAAGTCTTTGAAAGGTTTAATATCCTGATAATAACGACGCCGAATATATTTTCCTACATTATTGGGTTTCAACCGCTCCTTGTAAACCCGATCTGCCAAAGGTCTGGCTATTTCCATAAAATCGAAGCCAGGGTCCAGTTTCTTACCTACACCCTCAACAGTTATCAGAGCTTTCATAAGTGCAGTCAGATAAGACGGTATTTTCAGCTGGTGCCGATACGCTATATCCATCAGCTCCACCCGCAAACGGTTCATATCAATTTTACCGATACTGGTTGAGGATATATGTTCAATTAAATCCACAAAATCTTCTTCGATTTCTTCATTGTTTATATTTCGGTCAATAACTCCCATATCACGCATGGTGGCAATTACCCGATCAGTTTCTCCGTTGCTGATTCCCAACAATAGCTCGCCCAGATATACCAGGCGGGTTTCTGTAATGTTACCCATTTGACCAAAATCTATAAAAGCGATATGTTCTTCATCAATTATCAGGATATTACCCGGATGAGGGTCGGCCTGAAAAAAGCCGTGCAGAATTACCTGGGAAAGAAAAGCTTCCGTTCCCAGGCGCGATAATTTGGTCCGATCCCATCCCCGGGTATTAATCTCTTTTAAATCAGTTAGTTTTACACCTTCTATGTATTCCTCCGTTAAAACCACCCTGGTACTGTATTCCCGGTAAACCCGGGGGATGATAACGCGTGGGTCATCTATGAAACTGTAATAAATTCTCTCGGTATTACGGGCTTCCCGTTCATAGTCCAATTCTCTTAAAAGCATACGGGCATAATCATCAATCAGGTTAACCAGTCCAATTCGTTTGGCCTCAGCTGAACGACGCTCGGATAATCTGGCCAACCCACGCATGATTTCCAGATCTTTTTTTACCGTCTCTTCCAAATCAGGACGCTGCACTTTAATAATTACCTGTTCACCTGTATTTAATCTGGCCCGATGTACCTGCCCAATGGAAGCCGAAGCTAATGGCTGACGGTCAAATTCAGAGAAAATTATATCCGGATCACCAATAGCAGCCGTTATTTGTTTTATAGCCTGTTCTTCAGTCATAGGGGTTACTTTATCCTGAAGTTTTTCCAGTTCTTTTATATAGGCTGGAGGTAATAAATCCGGGCGTGTACTAAGTATTTGTCCCAGCTTTACAAAAGTTGGGCCCAATTCAGTCAGGGCCTCCCGCCATCTAACTGCCTTTTGATAGTCCGGTTCGTATATACAGCTGTTTAATTCCGCACGCTGCGCTGCCGGAGTTAATTTTTCCCACCCCATGCGTTTAACCAGATAGCCTAATCCGTGAGTGAGCAAGACCTTTATAATTTGATGATAACGCTTCAATCTGAGCATTCTTTTACCGGAACCCAATGGTTGTCCCCTCCCTTACTTTAAGCTATTGTTTTATCTAATATAGCAGATTATATATTATCAATACCATCTGGATGCAGAAGTATCATCTTGCTCTGGCAAATAAAACCATTATTTGTTATAGTTAAATAGATGCAGTCCCGGTAATTACTATGCTTAGTATGTTTTCTCCAGCTAATAGGAAGGGAGTATGATAATTATGTCAAAGTGGATTCGTATACTGCTGGTAGTTATTCTGTTAGGAGTTCTGGTTTGGAGGTTATGGCCGGTACCAGAAAAAGAATCTCCGCCCGCAGATATAATTAAGCCGGTTACGTTTATGAATCCTGCCGGACCGACTGTTATACCTTTGTCAGGTATTGCCGGCGGTAAAGTTAAAGGTGATGTTCCAATAGAGATAAAGTATTGGAAAACTACCGATGAAGCCATTGCTGCCTTATCTTCTGAAAAAGCTGATTTTGCCGTTCTGCCTGTTACAACTGCCGCCAACATTTATGCCAGTGGCATAAAAATATCTTTGGCAGGGGTTCATGAATGGAAAGTTTTTTATCTGGTGGCTGCCAATGAAGCCGGCTTTGATAACTGGCAGTCTCTGAAAGGCCAGGAAGTATATGTGGCGGTTGGCAAAGGCACAACCGTCGATTTATTGTTATGTTCAGCCCTGGGCGATGCCGGACTGGTACCAGATCAGGATGTAAAGTTCGTCTATGCCCCGCCTCAGGAAATAGTGGCCCTTTTGAAGGCTGGCAAAGCGGTTTTTGCAGCCCTGCCGGAACCTTTTGTCACTTTGGCCATAGCTGATAATAAGGCTCGCATTGCCGCTGATTTTCAGGAATACTGGGGACAAATAAATAATTCCCAACCCCGTATCCCTATTGCCGGATTGTTTATAAAAACGGCTTACTTAGCTGCCCATCCTCAGGAAAGCAATGATGTTATTCGTCAGTTTAACGAATCAATCAAATGGTCGGATAACCATCTTGATGAAGCACTGCAGATTAATAAAGATATTCTGCCGATTCCGGCACCAGCTATGAAAGCATCTCTGCAAAGAACCGACTTCTATTTTATTCCCACCAATGAATGTCGATCTGAAGTCGAAACTTACCTGCAAAAAATGCAGCAGCTTTATCCCCAAGGTATTAAAATTCTGCCTGATGAAGGATTTTATATGCAATGAAAAAACCGCTGCGATGGTTAATCGGTATACTGGTTTTTATAGCCATCTGGCAGATTGCCTCATTGCTTATTAATAAGTCAATAATTTTACCGGCGCCTGTCCAGGTGTTTACTGAATTAGCCTGGCTGTTAACTGATCGCCTGGTATGGATAGCAGCCCTGGAAACGGCCTGGAAGGTTTTACTGGCATTGATACTGGTACTGCTGGCAGGGGTCTCATCAGGACTGCTATTAGGCCTTAATGAGGCTCTGCGTGATTCTTCCCGTCCCATAATCATGGTTATTCAAGCAGTTCCGGTTATTTCCTGGCTTACGCTGGTCCTCTTTACCTGGGGCCCCGGTTGGGAAGGCCCGGTCTTTATTGCTTTCCTTTCCCTTATTCCTATATCCATTCTTACTACAGTTTCAGGAGTTCAAAGCCTTGATCTGGAGCTGTTGGAAATGGCGCGGCTTTATCAGGTAGACCGCCTGACCATTATTAAGGATATTTATCTGGGCAGCCTGCTGCCTTTTATTATTGCCATCATT
>DAIMDR010000074.1:0-8132 GCA_036725705.1 Syntrophomonadaceae bacterium
CAATGCTTCGACGTGCTTTAGAACGGATTATACAGCTCTATACTGATAAGGCGCATTTCATTTATGAGCTGTTGCAGAACGCTGAAGACGTACAAGCAACGGTTGTAAGATTTCATTTAATGGATGATTGTCTTGAGGTATACCATGATGGTATTCCTTTTACAGAGGAGAACCTCAAAAGCCTTTGTGATATTGGGGCTTCTGATAAGGCGAATAATCTCAATCAAATAGGTGAATTTGGGGTAGGTTTCAAATCAGTTTTTGGAATCTGTGAACGGGTACGTTTATATAGTATACCTCGCAGTGGTAATAATACATATGAAGCCTTTGCTGTGGAAATCATCGACTTCAATGAGTCCTTGGATATTAGTTCGGAACCAATCCCCGAGCCTTACACGACGAAATTTGTTTTCCCGTACTGCGTGGGAGAAAGTTTTTCCGGATTTAAAACAATTGATGCGCTCAAAAATACAATTGCCGAGAGGTTGAAAAACCTGGGAGTAACTACATTGTTGTTCATGAGGCACATTAGCTCCATAGAATATGAAATCGACTGCGAAGGTTTTGCTGGTTCAGGATGCTATATGCTGGATGAGAAAAAGATTAATTCGTTATGTAGTATAGTATCAGCTATGGGCTCAACTAATGGTGACGAAGAAGAATTGTCATATCTAAAGTATTCAAAGACAATAAATTCCTCAATGATAAACTCTGACAGAACTGTTGATATTGCTTATCCGGTTGTAATCGAAAAAGACGGAAGATACCGATTTGAAAAAGCTAAGAAAGCTAATATATCAGTATATTTTCCTACTGAAACCGAAAGCAAAATCCCCCTGATAGTCCAAGGACCTTATCGGACCACGCCTAATCGAAGCAGCGTACCGTTTGATAATGAAGAAAATATTAGTCTGGCCCAAACAACTGCGGACCTGCTATATGAAAGCGTATTAGATATTAAGGCTCAAGGCCTGATGAGCCTGCAAGTACTAAATATTCTGCCTCTGCAAGAACCTGAGAACATAGATAATTGGCTGTTTAAACCGCTTTATGACAAGATGATTGAATTATTCCAAACCCAAGCAATCTTACCTACTGCTGAGGGAGGTTATGTTACTGGGAAACAGGCCAAGATTGTTCGTGGACAAGAACTGATCAGCATCTTGCCGAGCAATCTGCTTGGAGAATTGATAAATAATAATTATGCAACTGATGACGATGAAAAAGATGATACAGATGCAGAGGAGATTTGCCTTTCATATATTCCTTATAAATGGCTGCCTGTACAGTTGACAAAAGATAATAAAGAACTTAGTGTATTATATTCCTTTCTTACAGACGAGTTGGATATCGAGGTTATTCGACCGGAAGATTTACGTTTTTATTTAGGTTATAATGAAAATTTTCTCAAGAACAGAGATGATCTCTGGCTCGAACAGTTTTATAAATATCTTGAACGAAATTCTAATTTAGTCAACCGTTCTAATGCCGGAAGGAATATATTGTCAATACCGTTTGTTAAGACCGCTGACGACATTTTTGTTGTTCCATTTTGTAGGGATAACAAGATCGCCAATGTTTTTATGCCAACAAAAAACATCGTCGAAGGTTTTCAATTTGTGCATACGTTTCTTGCGGAGCAATGTAATAGCTTTTTTACAGGAGTTCTGGGCTTAAAGGAACCAGATCCATATGTACTCTTTAAGAAAGAAATTCAAGAACGATATGCTGCCGAGCTTTCTAGGGCTACCGATGAAGAGCATATTGAAGACATCAATTCTATTATAAAATTCATGGCCACAAAGGAATGTATAGGTGATTTGATGAGAACGCTATCAAGTCTTTATTATATTCAGTGCGAAGGGAAGGTATATGCTAATCCAAATTGCACCGCTGTATACTTTGACAAAAGCAATGAGAGTGTGTCGATAAAAGATTATTTTGTTAGCGATGACAACGTCAGATTTGTTAATATGGGCTTCTATGCCGAAAATGGCGTTAATCGTCAAATACTTCAGCTGTTGGGTATTAAAGACACCTTAATAGAAGATTGGGATATTGATACATGGTATTATGGCGAAGGTAACACAATGTGGCGGGATGATGATCCTTTCCGGTCACACCTTGATTTTGTAGGAATTGATAATGCAATCCGATTTATTGAGAATAATCCTGAATCTAATCATGCAAAAGAGAAGTCAAAGATAATTATGAAACTACTACTTTATACCGAAAAACATTTGTCAGGAGAAATCATTAAGGGAAAAACTGCGAGAAAACGAGAGAGTGCGAAGGCACGAATAATAGAAACACTGATTTATGGACGAAAATATTATAGATCGAAACCAAAATGGCTGTTTGATCAAAGTGGCAGAGTAGTAAACCCCACAGAAATAACAAAATATGATCTTGATACCAAAATATATGGAGAATATAAACGGGATTCAAATATATACGATATATTAGGGATGCAAATAGATGAGAATAAGGAAACCCAGGAAAAACTTGCCTGTATGGTTGAACAGAACAGTCAAGCGGAAGAATTGATAGTTGATCAGTTTCTTATAAAATACTTGGGAATGCAGCTTTCAGAAGTTATAGAGAAACTTGCTTTTATGGAAAAGTATAAGCCACTCGAATTCGGAAATGACAACATGAATAATGCGCAACAAGAGTATTTCGATCCAGATACAGAAGATTGGGATTATGAATTTCCCTCGCGACCGGTAAGGAACTTGGAAAAATTACGGCAATCAGTCGAAGGGCAGTATTTATCTGCTCCAAGGATTGAACGAGAAATGCGTTATCGACGCATTCGTACTTCAGAGACTAACGAAATTATTGCTAAGAACCGCTCGTATCTGAAAAACATGTATTCATGTGAAGACAATCGTATGCTGTTTATATGCCAGATGTGTAAAAATCCAGCGGCTTATTTTGAGGTTGTTCAAATAGAAAAAGAACCTAAACTAGAACTCTGGCAAATGCATTTGCTTCTTTGTCTCGATTGTGCAGCTTATTATAAGGGACTAAGGAACGATGCGTTACTAAATGCGGACTTTATTAGTAATTTATGTGATGCTGATGAAAAACAGGATGAACCTGTCTGCGTGTCTATAGGTTCAAATACAATAAACTTTACTGCGACCCATATTGCAGAGATTAAAGAAATACAAAGACTTAATGTCTTGTCAAAAGCTGATGACGAAACTAGTATTACGGATAATGAGGTAATGTAGCTATAGCCAATGTTTCGGAAATGTGAATCCCTGGGAGCCAGAGCCGGGTAACTCCAGGCGCGCATCCGAAACGAATAACCGGGCCGCCTAGACGGGTGGACCAGGGGCTTCACAATAACAAGAGCGACGGTCAACCCAGTATCACATCCCCGGTACGCCGTCGCCAGCAAGCGGGGTCAGCCCCTGGGACGGGAACAGTCCAGGCCGGAGCGCAGCGGAACCCCGCCCGGCTATTCGTTTCCTAACGTGCGCGCCGTCCGGTTAGGACCATAATAATAAGCCAGTCTGGCAAGACAATAATGCCGGTCCGGCGAGGACTGTTATCGCTCCGCGAGACACAATAAAAAAAGATAGCAGCGAGGACACGCTGCCCGAAGGGCCTGAGCTGCGCAGCAGCCAGGCTGATTTAATCCCGGTGGGCAGGGTGCCCCGTCCGAGAACGGAAGGCGCAGGGCGGAGGGCCACTCACAGCCGCGCATGTGATCGCGCAGCGCGCGCGGGTGAGTGCCGATCAGGCAGCCTGGAGCCCTGGGTCTGGAGTGGGATAGGGGCAAGTTCCGGAGGGCGCGCAGCTGTCTGGAGGAGCTGCCCCGGTAAAGTATAGATAGGATATATAAATCTACCCGCTATAGATTGACCACATCAATACAATTGGAGTTGAAGTAATGGAAAGACACAACGAAATATCAGAATTTATTTGGGGCATTAAAGAGCTTATCCGCGATGAATATGCAGAGAAAGACTACGAAGATGTGATTCTGCCTTTTACGCTATTACGGCGGATCGACTGTGTTTTGGAAAGCACTCACGAGAATGTAGTACAAGCTTATGAAAAATTTAAGGATAAAGCCATGCCCGAAGTGCTTGATCAATTATTGAAGAAAGCTTCCGGACAGAATTTTTACAATAAATCTGACTACACTTTGGCTGGACTTACAAAAGATGTTGATAACATTGGAGTAAACTTTGACGCCTACTTACAAGGCTTTAGCGATAATATCAAGGACATTCTACTCAATTTTAGCGGTGGACCAGAGAAGGGCTTGTCTCCAATTTATGAAACGCTCTTGCGTAAAGGTTTGCTTCTAATCGTTACTAAAGAGTTTGTTTCCAGCAAAATTGATTTGCATCCCGATAAGGTGAGCAATCACGACATGGGAACCATCTTCGAAATTCTTATCCGTAAATCAAAAGAAACCAGCAACGAAAAAGCGGGGCAGTATTTTACGCCTCGAGAAATTGTCCGCTTAATGGTAAATCTGGTGTTCGCCAATGAAACCGAGAAACTGCAGAAAGCAGGCAAAGGCATCAACATTTATGATCCTTGCTGTGGGACCGGCGGGATGCTGACGACCGCTAAAGATTATTTACAGGAAAGTGTTAATGAAAAACTTGAAGTTTGGCTATACGGACAGGAAATAAACGAAAAGACCTATGCTATTGCGAAATCTGATATCTTAATGAAAGGTGAAAATGCCGACAATATCAAGCATGGCAACACCATAACCAAAGATCATCTCATGGGTAAAACGTTCAACTACATGCTTACCAATCCGCCGTTTGGTGATGACTGGAAAAACATACGTGATTTTGTAGAGGGCGAAGCTGAAGACAAAGGATTTGACGGACGTTTTGGAGCAGGAACACCCGATGTAAGCGATGGTTCCTTTTTATTCTTACAACACATGATTAGTAAAATGGACCCCCAAGGCAGTATTATTGGTATTGTCTTTAATGGCTCGCCTTTATTTAACGGTGATGCAGGCAGCGGCTGGAGTAATATTCGCGGATGGATCATGGACGAACCAAACGATTTGCTGGATTGTATCGTAGCCATGCCCAAAGATCTGTTTTACGGTACCGGTATTGGTTCTTACATCTGGATTTTAAACAATAAGAAGCCGGCCAACCGGAAGAATAAAGTGCAGTTGATCAATGCTGTACATCCAAGGTTTACCAAGAAAATTAAATCTTTAGGTAAGAAGCAATACGAGATAAGCGATGACGGCATTAGTCTGATTACTGACATTTATAAAGCTTACCAAGATAATAGCATTGAAGTAGAAGAAGACGGTAAAGAACGGACCGTTGAAATATGTAAGATTTACGATGTGGCTGATTTCAAATACACCAAAGTAACAGTGGAACGGCCTTTGCGCTTGGCGTACGAAATAAGCAGCGAGAAAATGGAGGTGCTTAAAAGGCACCCCAAATTTATTGAATTGGCTACCAGTAAAAAGAAGGATCAAGCTGCAGCAGCAGCTGACATTGCCAAAGGCAAAGCCATCCAGGAAAAAATCTTAAAAGCGCTGGAGACCTTTAAAAACCAAGCAAGAGAAATGAATGACGCCGATTTCTTTGCCGCTTTTGCCAATGCCTTTGAAAGTAAACCTAATAAAACCTTTCAAAAAATGTATCGAGATGTATTGGGCGAGAAAGACGAAGAAGCCGAAGTCGTTTTTGCTGATCCCTTCAATGTTCCAATCCAAAAAGGCAGAATCTGCGATTGGAAGGAAAAGCCGCTGCCAGATACCGAACTGCGGGATAGCGAAAGCATTCCGTGGAAAGAAGATATTGAAGAATATTTTGAACAGGAAGTATTACCCTTTGCCCCTGATGCCTGGATGGATAGAGAAAAAGACAAGGTTGGCTACGAAATACCTTTTACCAAGTTCTTCTATGAATACAAGCCCTTGCGTGATTTGAGTTTGATTATGCAAGATATTGAAGAGCTTGAAGAGCAAACAGATGATTTGCTTAAAGAGATTAAAGAGGTAGCCGAATGAAAAAGTATCCGACATATAAACCAAGTGGTGTGGATTGGATGGGAGCTATTCCAAGCGATTGGAAATGCATGAAAATCAAGCGATTAACAGTTGTAAAACGAGGAGCTTCACCAAGACCAATTGATGATCCCAAATATTTTGATGAAAATGGCGAATTCGCTTGGGTAAGAATAGCCGATGTTACTTCAAGTGAAAGATATTTAGAGGATACAACGCAGAGACTATCTGAGTTAGGTAGTAGTTTAAGTGTAAAAAGGTATCCCGGTGATTTGTTTTTAAGTATTGCGGCTACAGTTGGTAAACCAATTATTACGAAAGTAAAATGTTGCATTCACGATGGTTTTGTTTGGTTTCCTTATTTAAAAACTAATCCTGAATTTCTTTATTATTTATTCTCGACTGGCCTTCCGTATCAAGGGTTAGGCAAACTTGGAACACAGTTAAACTTAAATACAGATACAGTTGGTGGTATTAATTTACCAATTCCACAAGACGATGAAATAACCACTATCGTCCGTTTTCTCGATTACAAAACAGGTCAGATAGATAGCAATCAAATTATGTTAAAAATAAAATGACAGTCGAAAGTGTTGTGGCTGCTCAGCCCAATATCTCAATGGGTGACATTGGGAACTTTCAAATATTTCTTCCACCAATCGAAGAACAGGAAAATATTATGAATTATATCAATGAGGAAGTATCGACCATAGAAGCCCTCATCTCCAAATACCAAAACCAAATAGATTTGATGCAGGAATACAGAACATCCTTAATCAGTCAGGTAGTTACCGGGAAAATAGATGTAAGAGACTGGCAGCCAAAAGAACGGGGGAGAGCAGTATGAGCGGGATACTAAAAAATAAAATTGAGGCCAAAGATACCAACATCAATGCATTGCTGAAAGACCAAAAGTTCACGATTGATTATTTCCAGCGAGAATATCGCTGGGAGGAAAAACATATCAAACTCCTGGTGGAGGATCTTACCGCCACGTTTTTAAAATCCTACGCTTCTAAACACAAACGTTCTGAAGTTGCAAATTATCAGAATTATTATTTGGGGCCATTTGTTTTTAGCGTGAATCCGGATAATGGGAAAAAGTCCATTATTGATGGTCAACAGCGCATCACATCCATCACCTTGCTTCTAATCTATCTTAATCATTTGCAGAATCTTGATTCTCTGTATAGGAAGATGCCCAAAAAATCCTTTACCAGAGGCAGAAAACAAGAATTTGAGATTCTGATGATGTATTTCTGGATTCACAGTATTTGCGGTGATAATGACTACTGGCAGGAATATTTGGAGAAAGTGCTGCCGGGTTTAAAGTGACCTGGAGTATTTTAGATATTCTTAAGATGAATTTAGATAAACTTAAGATGAAGTGCAAGGTGAAAGATGCCAATAATTCGGCAATTTGTGGATGGAGTTTTACTAAGCTTAGTAAAAGTAAAATTTATTTAGTAATACTTCAGATAAAGTTTAAGATAAAAATAATGCGTTGACGCAATAATACTGGGGATTCGTCATTTACTAAAACACCAAAACCCAAAATAAAAAATATTTATTTCAATGGCGAACTAGATGAAGTTTGTAACTTGTAAGACATTCTTACAAGTTCAAAATGAAGGTTAATAGTAGAAGGCAGTGAGTTGTCCGCAAAAGTCGGACAACTGAAAATGTTATCTGATGGCAGATAACACAATTTGACTTGATGAGAATGCAACTATTCGGAAATTCCGGATAGTTCAAAAATAGGAAAGTTGCGAAGTGTCAATATTCTTGGTTTCGAAAAACGTTTCTATCAAAAGATGCAGGATAAATGGTAGAATACCCGATTACCCGTTGTGCAATAGTAATTATTTGGTGAAGGAAGGTGGTATTGTTGCGTAGAGATCAATTAGAAGAGCTCCATTACATAACGCCGATCAATAATATCCCGTCCATTTTACAGCATGGTATTCTGTCGCATAAAAGGGCGGAACGAATAGCACATGAGACGGTAGCCCTACAAGAAGTGCAGGAGCGGAGGAAGGATAAACGACTTCCCACAGGCAAATGGCTGCATGATTATGTGAATCTCTATATATGTGCACGAAATCCTATG
>DAIMDR010000075.1:0-8127 GCA_036725705.1 Syntrophomonadaceae bacterium
TAAATGGTGGCGAAGAGAATCCCTGAAGGTTCTCCATGCTCAAGTTGAAAAGCTGTACCCGATTATAGAGAAGTATAAGGTCGACAGGCCAAGAGTAATGCTTCGGAAAATGAAGACTTTGTGGGGAAGTTGCAGTCCGCAAAGAGGCGTAATTACATTTAATCAATACCTCACAAAAGCAACTCCTGCTTGCATTGAATACGTGGTTCTTCATGAGCTTATACACTTTTTATACCCAAATCACAGTAAACAGTTTTATGATTTTCTCAGCAGTTACATGCCAGATTGGAAAGAACGTAAGAGAATACTTGATCAATATGTGGTTCATGGCCTATAACAAATTAGTGGCAATATAATATCAACAAAGGATTATATAGTTCCAAAGATATTGATAACAGATACAATAAAAATACCACAATATTCCTTAGCTACAATTCTGCAAAGATTGAAAATAACTTGCAAGGATAACCTGATGGGAATATAAACCATATATAACAGCGAAAATCCATAAAATTCAGCGTTATCTGCGTCTATTTAATTACTAAGGGAATTTATGCTTGCAGGATACTTTTAGTTGCATAGCGAATACTAATGTATAACTCGACCGTGTAACCGGTAATACTTTTGGTAAATATATTTACAGGGAGCGATATACATTGTCGGTAGATAGTACACCCATCCCTATTCGTCGTGCAAAAAAATTACCCAGGCTGAAAAACAGCTATGAGGACAGGCATACGCTGGAAGATTTGCTGGCCGGTTTTATTACCAGTATTGTAGAAAAACTCAGTGATATTGAAAAATACAGTTTACAAGCCCAAACGGATAATTTATCGCCGGATAGTTTAAGGGAAGAAATGAAGCAGTTACAGGATCAAATAAGCAGTCTTAAAAAAAAACTAACTGAAATCGAACTTAAAGGTTAATGGATTATAACCTTCATAAGTTGACAGTAATACCTTGCTTTGTTAATATCATGGTGTAAATGAATACACGAAAACTTCGAAAGTGTGTCTAGGGTTCCGCATGGCTTTTATGGACTGGACCAAGTGACACAGGTGTTCACTTTATGAACACTACACCGTATAGGGATAAAAGCCCAGGCGGACAGGTTTCGTTCAGAAGCCTATCTGTCTGGGCATTATTTTATTTTATAAATGTATTTTGTGATTAGGAGGGGCTTTATGGTTAAAGTTGGAATTATTATGGGAAGTGATTCTGATCTGCCGGTTATGAAGGAAGCCGGAGACATGTTGGAGAAATTCGGGGTTTCCTATGAATATAAAGTATGTTCAGCACATCGTTTGCCTTATCAGACGGCTGAATTTGCTTCCGGTGCTATTGAACGGGGTATGCAGGTAATAATTGCCGGAGCAGGCGGAGCTGCTCATTTACCGGGAGTAGTGGCTGCATATACTATTTTGCCGGTTATAGGTATACCCATAAAGACCAGTACCCTGTCCGGAGTGGATTCTCTTTATTCAATAGTACAGATGCCCAAAGGTATCCCGGTCGCTACGGTAGCTATTAACGGCAGTGCCAATGCAGCATTGCTGGCCTTGCAAATACTGGCACTTCAGGATGATACAATTAAAGCTCAATTAAACCAATACCGTTCAGATATGGCAAATGAAGTTCTGGCCAAAGATAAACATTTACAGGAAGTTGGTGTGCAGGTTTACCTTAACGAAAAAGGGCAGAATAAATAAAACGATAGAACGCGTAAAAGGGCAGCGATAAAGATAAGCGATTATTGCTGAGAAAGAATTGGGAGGAGGACAACAGGATGAATTATGCACCGGAGGATAAATTCAGGGACGAATGCGGAGTTTTTGGAATTTATATTAATAATCCCGAAAATCTCAGTGATGCTGCCCGTACAACTTTTTATGGCTTATATGCACTACAGCATCGGGGTCAGGAAAGTGCCGGTATTGCAGTTTCTGATGGTACAAAGATTGAATTACACAAGGGGGTTGGTCTGGTATCAGAAGTTATGAACCCTGAGCATATAGATAAACTTCAGGGACACATAGCCATGGGCCATGTGCGTTATTCGTCCACGGAAGAAAGTGGACTAATCAATGCCCAACCTCTGGTTTTTCACTATTTGCATGGTATGATTGCCCTGGCTCACAACGGTAATCTGGTTAATACCACTGAGCTGCGCAAACGGCTGGCAACTTATGGCTCAGTTTTTCAGACCACAACGGATACAGAAATTGTAGCCAATCTGCTGGCACGCTATTCTCAGGATAAATTGGAAGATTCTCTGGCTAAATGTCTGATTGATATGAAAGGCGCTTTTGCACTTATTATCATGACGGAGAATGCACTGATAGGAGTCCGTGATCAGTTAGGAATCAGGCCGTTATGTCTGGGAGAATTAAATGGAAATTATGTATTATCTTCCGAATCAGCAGCCCTGGATACTGTTGGGGCCGATTATATTCGTGATATCGAACCCGGGGAAATAGTAGTTATAAGCGAAAATGGATTAAATTCCATGAAGGTAATGAAGTCTGCCGGCAGAGCGCACTGCATTTTTGAATACATCTATTTTGCCCGTCCGGACAGTACCATTGATGGTATAAATGTTTACCGCTCCCGGCGAGAAATTGGTATGCAACTGGCTCGTGAATACAACAATCTGGATGCGGATCTGGTCATATCGGTACCTGATTCCGGAACTGCTGCTGCACTGGGTTTTGCTGAACAGGCGGGGTTGCCATTTGAAGAAGGATTAATGAAAAACCGCTATATAGGTAGAACTTTTATCCAGCCTACTCAGAAGATGAGAGAACTGGGAGTGCGGTTAAAACTAAATGCTATCCCTAAAATTGTTAAAGGCAAAAGAATTATTATGGTAGATGATTCTATCGTGCGTGGTACTACCAGCAAGCAGATAATACAGATGTTACACACAGCCGGTGCCTCGGAGGTGCATATGGCAGTTGCCTCCCCGCCAACCTGTTATCCTTGTTATTATGGCATTGATACCTCCCGTCAGGATGAACTGATTGCCAACCAGATGACTACGGAAGAAATTCGTAAATATATCGGGGCAGATAGTCTGCAATACATCAGCATGGAAGGAATGTTATCCGCCTTGAAACAGGATGAACCTTTCTTTTGTGCAGCTTGTTTCACCGGGGATTATCCAATAATACCTGAAGACTAAGTTTTCGGATGGGATTACTGCAATATTTAAATTATTATCTGCAGAATTCAGCTATTAAAAATAGGAAGGCTGAGGAGGGTTTAAATATGGAAAAGGGACTTACTTACCGACAGGCAGGGGTGGATATAGATGCTGCCAACCAATCAGTTGAACAAATAAAAAAATGGGTGCAAAAGACCAGGCGAACGGAAGTATTGGCTGGTATTGGTTCTTTTGGCGGATTTTTTGCGCTGGACAACAGTCGCTACCGGGAACCGGTTCTGGTATCCGGTACCGATGGAGTAGGCACTAAAGTCAGCATTGCCCAGAAAATGGGTGTGCATGATACGGTAGGTATCGATTTGGTAGCCATGTGTGTTAACGATATTCTGGCTCATGGTGCAGAACCGTTGTTTTTCCTGGATTATATTGCTCTGGGTAAACTGGAACCTGATCTGGTGGAGGCTTTAGTCAAAGGAGTAAGTCAGGGTTGTATTGAAGCCGGGTGTGCTCTTGTCGGCGGAGAAACTGCTGAAATGCCTGGGTTGTATGCTGCCGATGAGTATGATTTGGCCGGTTTTACGGTCGGAGTAGTAGAACGTTCTCTTTTAATTAATGGGGATGATGTAAAAGCTGGAGACACGGTTATCGGGCTGCCTTCATCGGGAATACACTCCAACGGATACTCTTTAGCCCGCAAAGTTTTATTGGAAAAGGCCGGTCTGGATTTAGGTCAATATATAGATGAGCTGGGCAAAACCCTGGGTGAAGAATTACTTACCCCTACTCAGATTTATGTAAAACCGATTTTGGACCTGATACAACAAGGAGTAAAAATTGCCGGTATGGCTCATATAACCGGTGGAGGAATTCCTGAGAATTTACAGAGATGCATACCTGAAGGATTGGGGGTACTAATTGATAGCAAATCCATTAAAACGCCGGTTATTTTTAAAATGATTGCCCGACTGGGGCAGGTGGAAACCGAAGAAATGTACCGTACTTTTAACATGGGTATTGGGTTTATTTTAATAACTTCACCAGAGCAACAAGACAACGCGTTAAAGTGCTTGCGTAATAAAGGACAATACCCTATAGTAATAGGGAAGGTTACTGATTCATTTGAAGGGATAACGATTGAATGAAACAGATAAGGCCGGCGGGACAGCTTAATATGGCCGTACTGGCATCGGGACGGGGCAGTAACTTTGACGCTATTTGCGAGGCTATAGAACGACATGAATTGGATGCCGGAATTAAGCTTTTATTAAGTGATAAACCTGCTGCTCCGGCTCTGGAAAAAGCAAAAAACAGGGGTATTATAGCTCAGGCTGTTGAACCGCACAATTTTATCAATCGCAGTGCCTATGAAAACGAATTAGTACGATTAATGAAAGAACAACAGGTTGATATGGTAGTACTGGCCGGTTACATGCGGCTGGTGGGAGCGGTGATTTTAGACAATTATCCCAACCGGGTTTTAAATATTCATCCGGCATTATTACCCGCCTTTCCTGGCCTGAATGCTCAGAAGCAAGCCCTTGACTATGGAGTTAAATATAGTGGTTGTACTGTACATATTGTGGATACAGGTATGGACAGCGGACCAATTATTCGCCAGGCGGTTGTGCCGGTACTGGATAATGATGATGAGGAAACTTTAAGCAGGCGTATTTTGGAACAGGAGCACCGGATTTACTGGCAGAGCCTGCAGTTATTTGCCGAAGGCCGTGTATATCTTGACGGCCGTCGGATAGTGATAAAGACTGATGTGTAGAGTGTTAATGGACACAGATTTCAGATTTAATGGATTTACACAGATATTTTCTATAAGGATTTGCCTTTTATTCTCCACAATTAATGTCGCAGGTTTAATATAAAAAGGCTTACTTCAAAATATAATCTAACTTATATAAATAAGAGTTTTGCATAATTCTCTTTTCTTTAATTATCATATTACTTTTAAAATGTCATCCTGAGCGGCAGTGAAGGATCTATGGCACTTACGAGACTCCCCCTGAGGGACTACACTCTTGGGTACTACTGATACACCCTTCCGGGTGTGATTAATGTTGCTGATACATCCTACCGGATGTAATTAATGTTCTCAGAGTGACAGTATTGAAGGATTTATTTGATTATGCAAAACTCTCAAATACCTGAAGCAAATATAGCCAATAAAAGAATCCGTGATAATCTGTGCCCGAAGGGTCTGTGTTATCTGTGTCTAAATAAAATATCAATCGAAAACCAGGGAGGATTAACAAATGAAAAGAGCATTGATTAGTGTATCGGACAAAACCGGAGTAGCGGATTTTGCCCGGGGGTTGTCAGCATTGGGGTTTGAGATTATATCTACCGGGGGCACCTATAATACTTTGCAGGAAGCCGGTGTAGATGTGCGTAAAGTAGCTGATATTACCGGGTTTCCCGAAATTCTGGATGGTAGGGTTAAAACTTTACACCCCCGAATTCATGGAGGGATTTTGGCCAGACGCACTGCAGACCATCTGTCTCAATTAGCCGAACATGATATTACCGCCATTGATCTGGTCGCAGTAAACTTATATCCGTTCAGACAAACGGTAGCTAAACCAGGAGTGACTTTGGAGGAGGCTATTGAAAATATTGATATAGGCGGACCTTCGATGGTAAGGTCAGCTGCTAAAAACCATGCCGATGTAATCGTGGTAGTCAAGCCGGAAAGATATGGCGATATTCTTAAAGCTTTGCAGGATAACGGCAATATTGATTTGGATTTTAGGCGTCAGCTGGCCCTGGAGGCTTTTGGGCATACAGCTGCTTATGATGCCATGATAAGCAACTATCTGGCAGGTATAACTGACACTCCATTCCCGGATAATTTTGTGCTGGCAGGAGAAAAGGTATATGAGTTGCGTTATGGGGAAAACCCCCATCAGAAAGCCTGCTTTTATCGGGATATGTCAACATCAGCCGGCCTGGCAGATGCCCGCCGGTTAAACGGCAAGGAACTGTCATATAACAACATTATTGATACGCAGGCTGCCTGGCAATTGGCAAAGGAATTTAAACAGCCTGCCTGTGTAATTATAAAGCACACCAATCCCTGTGGAACTGCGGTGGCTGACACAGTGGAAGAAGCTTATGACAAGGCTTTTGGGGCGGATCCGGTATCAGCGTATGGGGGTATAATTGCTTTTAATCATGAATTGGATGAAAAGACGGCCGCAAAAGTTGCAGAGCCTTTTATGGAAGTCATCATTGCCCCGTCTTACTCACCAGGGGCACTGGAAATTTTAAAGGCCAAAAAGAACTTAAGATTACTTGAGTTACCTTTAAATTGTAATCAGGATCTTCAGGTGCGTACAGTTGAAGGTGGTCTGGCAGTACAGGGTTCCGATTGGGAAGAGCTGGATATTAATAAGCTGCAGGTAGTAGCCGGGCCTCAACCAGGTGAAGAGGTGATGGCAGACTTGTTGTTTGCCTGGAAAGTTGTAAAACATGTAAAATCCAATGCCATTGTATTGGCTGGTAAACAGGTTACTCTGGGGGTTGGTGCCGGACAAATGAACCGGGTTGGTTCGGCTAAAATAGCTTTGGAGCAAGCAGGTGATAAGGCGCGGGGAGCAGTTTTGGCTTCGGATGCTTTCTTTCCTTTTAAGGATACGGTGGAACTGGCAGCTCAATATGGTGTGACCGCCATAATACAACCGGGAGGTTCAGTGCGTGATGAGGAAAGCATTCAAGCTTGTCAGGAACATAATATTACCATGATATTTACCGGAGTTCGCCATTTCAAACACTAAAAGTGATTATGTTTAGACCAGGGAGGTATTTATGGGGAAGAAAGTTCTCGTAATTGGTCAGGGTGGACGGGAAAATGCGCTGGTATGGAAACTGGCGCAGAGTCCTGAAATCGAAAAACTATATGCAGCACCGGGCAATCCTGGTATGGCCCGTTATGCTGAGTGTATTCCTATGGCTGTACAGGAAGAGGAAAAATTATTGGAGTTTGCTGTAAAAGAGGGCATTGATTTGACGGTGGTAGGTCCGGAGGACCCGTTAATGGCAGGTATGGTTGATTTATTCAATGAACACGGCCTCCTGGTTTTTGGCCCAACTGCAGCAGCAGCCCGTTTGGAAGGCAGTAAGGTTTTTTCCAAAAATTTAATGAAAAAATATAACATTCCTACCGCTGCCTATGAAGTATTTACTGATTATAATTCCGCCTGTGCTTTTGCCCGCAGTTTTACTGATAACGGACGCAAGGTAGTGATTAAAGTTGATGGTTTAGCCGCCGGCAAGGGTGTAGTAGTGGCTGAAAACCGGGAAGACGCTGAACAGGCTATTTCGGCTGCCATGTTGGAAAAAACTTTTGGTGAGGCGGGACAGGCGATTGTTATTGAGGAATGTTTGCAGGGTGAAGAAGTAAGTGTATTCTCCCTTAGTGACGGACAGCGCACTATGTTTTTAGTTTCTGCTCAGGATCATAAAAGAGTCTTTGACAACGATGAAGGGCCTAATACCGGAGGTATGGGGGCATACATAAATCCGCCTGTTTACACTGCCGAGCTGCAGCGCCGGGTGGAAGAGACCATAATCACCCCTACTATTAAAGCAATGGCCAGTGAAGGATGTCCTTTCCGGGGAGTCCTGTATACCGGTCTCATGATTACTGATGAGGGACCCCAGGTACTTGAATATAATGCCCGTTTTGGTGATCCGGAAACCCAGGTAATTATGCCGGTTATTCAGGGAGATATTCTGCCGCTTTTTGAAGGTGTGGCCCGCGGTAATATTGAGGGACAAAAGGTAACAGTAGAATCTGGTGCCTGTGTATGTGTAGTGCTGGCTTCAGGTGGTTACCCGGGAAATTATGAAAAAGGAAAAGTTATAAGCGGATTGGAAGCTCTGGATGATAATACGATGGTATTTCATTCCGGTACTGCTATGCTGGATGGGCAACTGGTAACGGCAGGTGGCCG
>DAIMDR010000076.1:0-8123 GCA_036725705.1 Syntrophomonadaceae bacterium
TTTGAAATTGCTCCGTGATGATTATTCTTCCCGCATTAAAATGATATATATAGATCCTCCTTATAACACCGGTAACGATTTTATTTATAAGGATAATTACTCTATGGGAAAGGGTTTTGGTGAAAAAAATGACGCAGGCCGGGATAAGCATGATAAACACCTTGAAAAAAACCGCCAGGACGGTGCCCGGTTTCATTCCAACTGGCTGAACATGATGTACCCCCGACTTAAAGTCGCCCGGGATTTACTGCGTGATGACGGAGTAATTTTTATTTCGATTAATGAGGAAGAGTTATTTAATTTAAAGCTGATTGGTGATGAGATTTTTGGAGCCAGTAATTACCTGACTGCCTTTACCATTAAAATCAGACATGAGGATCGAATTCTTAAAGGTGATAAGGATTTCCATGAAGTGGCGGAATATCTGCTGTTATATCGTAAAAGTGATGCTTTTGTTGCAGTTAAAAGGCAAAAAGATAATACCTCCATAGAAGATTATATTTATGAAATTGTGGAGAAGATTGACAAGCCGGAAATACGGGAATTTGATGGCAGGCAAGTTGAAATGTTTAAGGCGGGTGAGTATGAATTACTTAAAAAAAGACCCAATGCCCATCTATTAAAAAGAATTAATATAAGAGGAGCTTTAAAAGAAGGCAACAGCAGCGGCAGATTCTATATGGCCCATCTGGAGCAATACAGTAATCAAAAGGGTCTGCTGTTTAAAGTTCCCAATATAGGTGCTGATGGTTTGGGTTACAGATATTTTATGACTCCGGAAACCGAACGAAGAGCCAATGGAGATTATTTTCAGGGTGTACCCCTAAATAGAAAGGATACCCTGGAAATTCCCTATCCCAATTTCCTGGATTTTGAAGCGGAATTCAATCGTGTGGGCTATGAAGGTGGAGTGGAATTCAGAAACGGTAAAAAACCGGTTGGATTTATCATGAAACTAATGGAAATAGCTGGTTTGAAGCATGACCGGGAGAGTATAGTGCTGGATTTTTTTGCCGGTTCCAGTTCAACCGCTCATGCCACTATGCTTATGAATGCTGAAGATAAAGGTCAGAGACAGTATATCATGGTTCAATTGCCTGAAAATCTGAATATTAGTTTACAGGAAGCCCCAGGTACCGCCCGGTCTGCTATTGAAATTGCGATTAGATTCCTTGACAGTATCAATAAACCCCATATTTTAACCGAGATAGGCAAAGAGCGCATCCGCCGGGCGGGGGAACAAATCAAAACGGAATACTTTAACCAGGATGGTATTGAGAATCTGGACACCGGTTTTAAAGTCTTTCGGATTGAGGATAAAAAATAATTCTTTGGTAAATCTTAACTGCCCCAGCTGATCTGAGCTGATATTTGCCAGTATTTACTTCAAGGAAATAGCCTTTCGGAGGAGAACTGTGTAAGCATACCAATTAAAAAGAGGTGATGTTATTGCACAGGAAATGGATGCTGTTTGCCGCGGTGTTTTTATTAGTAATGTTCTCCTGTACATATTCTGCGCAAGCCGTTGACCCGATAAAAATAAGAATAGATGGAGTCAGTCGAAATTTACAACCCCCGGCTCAGGTTGTAAACAGTAGAACCATGGTTCCTTTACGCTTCATTATTGAAGACCCGGCTTTATCAGGACAGGTATACTGGGATGCTTCCCAGCGCAAAGTTGCTATTGATTGCCGGGGAAAATATATTGAGTTATTTATAGGCAGATCCCAGGCTTCAGTTGACGGAAAAACCTGTTATCTGGACTCCCCGGCTTATATTTATCAGGATCGTACTTTTGTACCGCTGCGTTTTATAACCGAAGTAGCAGGTGCCAAAGTTAACTGGTTAAACTCCAATCGGGAAGTGGATATAAGATTTACTGATTCTTTAGCTTCCCCGCGGGTATTTGCCTATTATTACCGCAGCCCGCAGACGGAGATGGAAAACAATGCCCATTTATATACTGATATAGCTTTTCGCTGGTTTGAAACTGATGCCCAGGGCAATCTGAGTTATGAATATAAAGCAGACTATGCAAAAATTCTTAACTGGACCAGGCAGAAAGGAATTAAGACTCATGCCAGTGTAGTATTAATGGGGGAAGTCCCCTTAAATAAACTATTATCTTCGCCGGATAACCGTAATCGTCTGATAAACAATCTCATTAAAGAGGTTAATAAAAACAATTATGACGGGGTAAACATTGATTTTGAGTTTATTAAACCTGCAGATGCCGATAAGTTTACGCAATTTCTCCGTGAACTGAAAGCTGCGCTGGGATCACAAAAAGAATTATCAGTAGCTGTTTTTGCCCGCACCGGGAAAGAGAAATGGCCAACTCCTTACCAATACGATAGAATTGGCGCCATAGCTGACAGCGTTGTAGTAATGTCTTATGATTATCATTATACTAGCAGTGGACCGGGAGCTGTGGCGCCATTATGGTGGGTTAAGGAATGTGCTCAATATATGGTTGATAATATGCCTGGTCATAAAGTTCTTATGGGCATGGCGACCTATGGTTACAATTGGCCGGAAAAAGGCAACGGAACTTCGGTAACTGCATCGCGACTGGCTGAATTGAAGAGCAAGTATAAGGTAAGAGAATTCTATGATGAAACTACTCAGAGCCCTTATTACACTTATTGGGATGAATGGGGCCAATACCATCAGATATGGATGGAAAACCAGACCAGCCTGAGTAAAAAGTGGCAGGCAGTTGAGGATTATAGTTTGGGTGGAATCGCCTTCTGGCGAATCGGTACCGGCTTTGACGACCTGTATAAAGTTCTGCAGCAAATGCTGTAAACTGCATTTCCGGGCAAAAAGCAGATAGTCTTATTTATTTTGAACAAGCTATCTGCTTATGATTATTTTATTTCGATACCGGTTAATGCAATTATTCTGGATTTAAAATTATGATACTCATCTCCGCTTTGTGTTTTTAGATCAGAAAGTCTAAAAAATTGATTCGTAGAAGGAGATTCTTTTTTTGCTGTAGATAAGTCAATGCGATCAACATTTACTATGGTCCAGCATTCTACATAACCCTGCAGTTTAGCCTTTTGATGACTTTTTTCCGCTTCACCGATACGGTTATGTATGTTAGAAAAATCTTCGCCGCCTTTCACTTCAATGGCGATAATGTTGCGAAAAACATTATTGGACATTTCTTCTCTTATTATAATATCCGGATCAGGAAAGAATTCAATTGAAACAGTTCTTTTGGCCGCGTTTAAAAGTATTATCTGTTTATTATTAAGGCTTACTATTGAGTCCTGAACAATATTTCTTATTAGTTCAAAAACAGTTAAAATACCCGCCTCACCTTTTTTTGTATTTTGGCTTCCCCTGAATTGAGCGCCAAGAGTAAGCAAAGTAAGATCATCTAAAACCGCAGCAGATACTTTTCGATTAATGCCATCAATAAGAAAACAGGTACTATCTATAAGCGCTTTACATAGGTCTTCCAATTTATTTTCATTAGCAGGGGACATAATCCCCTGTTCCTCCATTTTACTAAAACTGGAACAGCCGAATTCGGCAGTATAAAATGCTTTTTTACTGAATCCTAACAATAATCTGTAATAACCAATCAGGTATGGATTGCTTTTTATTATACAAGGCATTGGGAAAATGAGCTCTCCTCGCAAGCCATAACTGGCAATTATAGCCAGGTAATGGTTAGGCACCAAATTGGACATTTCTTTATCGATTTCAGCAATATTCATCTGACGCACAGTTTTTTTCAGAGCATCCTGCAAAGTGGTATTTCGCATCTGAGTTAATAGAAAGAAAAAATCAATTTGCAGGTGGGGCGGTGGTATATTTATTTGCATAGTTTGAATCAGACTCCTTTAAATAGAAAATATTCTGCTCGGGTTGTTCAAGTAAGCGGTTGGCTGCAATATTCACATATTCCGGATTTAATTCGATTCCGATAAACTTGCGATTATATTCCTGGCATACTACACCAACAGTGCCCGAACCAAAAAATGGATCCAATACATAATCTTTTGGTTTGGTTGAAGCCAATATACATGGTTCAACTAATTGTGGCGGAAATGTTGCAAAGTGTGCATCCGGGAAAGAGCGCGTGTTTATACTCCAGACAGTTCTTTTATTACGCCCGTTACTATCTAATACGGCTATTCGGTCATAAAAATATTTTTCTGCTTTTGTCAGCATAAACAAATATTCATGATCACGTGTAGGCCTGTCTTTTACGCTTTCAGGCTGAGCATTGGGTTTGTGCCAGATAATATCGTTTCTTAAATACCAGCCGTCGGCTTGCAAAGCCAACGCCAATCGCCAGGGAATACCCAGCAGATCTTTGGGCTTTAATCCTTCCGGTGTTTCTGGCCTCACAGCCATTGCCCGGGCTGGATTTTTTTTATCTGGAGCTCTATAGCGGCGATTTCCCGAGGTATAACCGTCACCTATATTAAGCCAGAGAATACCATCATTACTAAGAACCCGCCTTGCCTCAGAAAAAATATATACTAAACGATTAATATATTGCTGCAAGTCATTTTCCAAACCAATTTGTCCTTCTATTCCATAATCGCGCAGACCCCAATAGGGTGGTGAAGTTACAATACATTGAACAAAGTTGGAAGGTAAGCGTTGAATTACTTTTATTACATCACCCTCAACAATAAGGGAATCAGCAGGAATTATTTCAGCTGTATGGTCAATTTTTAATTTTGTTAGCATTAATTTCACCTCTATCAAAAGAAATTCGTTACATACTCATAAATGTCCTCTAAAGTTGTTTTACCAACAAGTAATTTAAGGCGGGGCTAAAACAGTTCGAAAAAGAATAAATTGTAATATATAATGGTTAAAATTGCCGGAAATATTGTATTATTAATATGTTATTCAGATTAATGGTTAGAATGAGTCTGGAGGGGAGAAAATGACTACTGAACAACCGGGGTTGTTTGATATACCTGAAAAAAATAAGGCGGCAAAGCCGCCTGAAGCCAGGAAGAAAATAGAATCCGGGCCACAAATACCATTTTTACCCGGCGTAAAATATGATGAATCCTTTCCGGAAATTATTGATATTGAGATGTTGCAGCAGAAAGCATCCGGGTGTAATTGGTGTGGTTTACGGGAAAACTGCCAGCAGGTAGTGTTTGGTTCGGGCAATACCCGCTCAAGAATAATGTTTATCGGAGAAGGTCCGGGCAAGGACGAGGATATTCAGGGAGTACCTTTTGTTGGTCGTGCCGGTCAGTTATTGGATAAAATTCTGGCTGCAGCTGATTTTGAACGGCAGGATGTATACATAGCCAATGTGGTCAAATGTCGTCCTCCGGAGAATCGTCTGCCGCGTACTGATGAAGTACAAAGGTGCAGAAATTACCTGGAAGCGCAAATTCGCATTATACAGCCGAAAATAATTATATGTCTGGGCTCTTTGGCCACTCAGACAGTTATTGATCCCAAAGCCAGGATTACTCAGGTTAGAGGCAAGTGGTTTAATCGGCAGGACATTATGATTATGGGGACTTTTCATCCGGCCGCTTTGCTGCGAAATGAGAATTACAAGCGTCCTGTCTGGGAAGATTTCAAGTTAATCAGACAGGCTTTTGCCTCGCTTAATAATAGATAACAGGAGTGAACTGCAGTTTGAAGCGGTTAATTTATAGCGAAGAAGAAATGAATCGGTTGGGAATATTGATTGCTCAACATCTTAAAGGCGATGAGATAATTTACTTATCCGGGGAACTGGGAGCAGGCAAGACTACATTGGTTCGGGGGATTATGCGGGGACTGGATTATGGGGGCAAGGTTACCAGCCCCACTTTTACCCTGATGAATCTATATTCTTCACGTCCACCGGTATTCCATTTTGATTTCTATCGTTTGGGAGCGGGAGAAATTGAGGAACTGGGGTTACAGGATTATCTGGGAAGAGACGGTATAAGTATGATAGAATGGCCGGAGATAGCTTTGGCTGAGCTTCCTGCGGAGGCCTTGCAAATAAAGATTGAGTTAATAGCAGATGATTATGAACGGGAACGCCGGGTAATTATAACCGGGCAGGGGGACAAATACTGCCGGTTGGCAGAGGAGCTTAATTCTGATGAACATATTGGCAATTGATAGCGCTACTCCGGTTGCTGGAGTAGCTCTGGTTGATGAGAATAAGGTGATAGGCGAGGAATGGGTGAATTATAAAAAGACTCATTCTCAAACTTTGATGCCTATGGTTGATCAGGTTTTAAGCCGATGTGATTGCACTGTTGCTGATTTGCAGGCTATAGCAGTAACTATTGGTCCCGGTTCATTTACGGGATTAAGGATTGGACTGGCCGCTGCCAAAGGTTTGGCACTTGCCGGTGGCAAACCACTAATTGCCATATCTACATTGGAAGTGCTGGCCCATAATTTTTGCTATAGTTCCTGTCTGGTGGGGGCTTTGCTGGATGCGCGCAAACAAGAAGTGTATGCTGCTTTTTATAATGTCGAGAACGCTTATCCGCAGATTCTGGGTGAAGAAATTGCCTGCCCACCGTCAGCGGTAACGGCAATGGCGCGTAATATAATGACTAAGTACCATAAGGATAAATTGATATTGCTGGGAGATGGGGTAAAACCCTATGAGCAATATTTTATGCAGGAATTTGCAGATAATCTGCTCCCGGTTCCAATACAGCATAAGTTGCCGCGGGCTGCATGCCTGGGCAGTCTGGCGGTGCAAAAATATATAAACCGGGAATTCGAAGATGTTTTTAGCCTGTGCCCGGTCTATCTTAGATTATCAGAAGCCCAGACCCGTTTGGGAATAGGAGAGATATAATGCTTAATTCTGACTATCTTTTGCGTCGTATGACTGAGCAGGACCTTGATGCCATAATGAAAATTGAGAAAGAGTCATTTACATTACCCTGGTCCAGGGATTCTTATAGAGGCGAATTGATTAACCAGTTTGCCAATTATCTGGTTTGTGATTTTGCAGGTGATATTGTCGGTTATGCCGGAGCATGGATAGTATTTGAAGATGCTCATATTACCAATATCGCGATAGCTAAATCCTTCAGGAATAAAGGTCTGGGTACCGTGCTTATGCAGGAGATTGAAAAAATCGCCCGTAGTAAAAAGGCCCTGCGTATTATATTGGAAGTGAGGCCCAGCAACACATCAGCTTTGGCTATGTACGAAAAGTTGGGTTATGTGCAAACCGGAATCAGGGAGGCCTATTATTCAGATAATGGTGAGGACGCCTTAATTATGACCAAATATCTGTTTTAAACCAGATGCAAAAGAATAGAACATAATTTATACACTCAAGATCATAAGAAGGCCTCTTTCGTCAGAATTGAACCAGCAGTGCAGGAGAAGAAAAAGAGTGAAGAACACCTACCCCTTACTCCTCGCGCCTCACAAAAACCAATTTTAAATAATTATTAGTGAAATAATAGATAGAATCGAGATTAACATGAGGGATGTAACTATTTTAGGAATTGAATCTTCCTGTGATGAAACTGCTGCGGCCATAGTCCGTAATGGTCAACAGGTTTTGTCCAACCTGATTTATTCACAAATGGACATTCATCGTCAGTTTGGAGGAGTAGTACCGGAGGTGGCTTCCCGCAAACATGTGGAAACCATTGCTCTGGTAGTGGATCAGGCTTTTAAGGAAGCTGGCCTTAATTATCAGGATATTGACGCGATTGCAGTTACCAATCATCCTGGTTTAATTGGAGCATTGCTGGTAGGTCTTTCTTTTGCCAAGGCTTTTGCTTATGCACTGGGCAAACCATTGATTGCCGTCAATCATTTGCAGGGACATATATACTCAAATTTTTTGGAACATCCTGAAATTGAATTTCCCGCTGTCTGCCTGGTAGTCTCAGGCGGGCATACCAGCCTGCTCTTAATGACATCACCGGGAGATTATGAGGAGATTGGCAGCACGCGTGATGATGCTGCCGGAGAAGCTTTTGACAAAGTCGCCCGTTTCCTGGGATTAGGTTATCCAGGTGGACCGGCGATGCAAAAGGCTGCTGAAAAGGGAAGAGCCGGAATCATTAAACTGCCACGGGTATTTTTGGATCGTAATGATTACGAATTTAGTTTCAGCGGTTTAAAAACTGCGGCTATGAATCAAT
>DAIMDR010000077.1:0-7923 GCA_036725705.1 Syntrophomonadaceae bacterium
CCGCATCTCATCGTAATTTAACTGTACCTTTGCTTAAATAGGTATGGTTAATATCGGCCTCTACCCGGATATCAACTTTAATTAACGGATAAATATTATCCCAGTTTGATTTTACCCGCTTCCATTCTGCGGGATGTCTGGATTCCAGAATTCTTCCCCAGCCGGTAATATCGCTGTTAAGATTTTGCGACTTTTCTATACAGCTTCTAATCTGACGGGAGACTTCAGCTTCTACTGCCTTTCTTAAATCATTTTCCAGTTGTTGATCATATACTATATCCGGCCGGGTTGAATCGTAAAAGTCGAAACGGACATAGATATTCAGCAACATACTGATATTGTTACCATTTACTTGTGGTACAGTCTTGGATTTAAAGCTTTCTATTCCCAGATTAATATACTCTCCGGGGGTTAACGGTGACTTTATAATCAAAATACCCCCCCGGTTAATAGACGGATTCAACCATCGGTAACCCCGGCTTTCATATTCATTTAAGTTCCCCACCATTTTATTGCCTTTAAAGACTGCCATTCCGTTAAGAACCATTCTTTTCGGCCCGATAATGGAGTTTTTTTCCTCGCCGGTCAATCTTTTCGAGTTATTGGCGGATTCTATAAGGCTTAAGCGGGGGACAGCCGGTTCAATACCCGGAGTCATTAATTTATAAATAAAAGCCTCTTTACTTACCGGTACATAAGCCCCGGTCAACAATTCATTAAGCCGTACCAATTGGGCGATACTATCTTTACCGGTTAGACAGACATTATCCAGTAACTCGCCTGGCGTTGAACCGTCAGCAATAAAGATTTCCGCGGCTGGAATTAAACGTCGATTGCGAATAAAAAAATCGGTGGTCTTATAAAGGCCATTTTGGGCGATGTTTTCCCCCAGGATAACGCCCTGGACATTTGACCAATCCGGAACTCGTGGCAGAAAAAGCATTTGCCGGCGGGCCGCCAGGGAAACACTGTAATCACTGGCTTCAGTTGTGAATAGAGTACTTTGCAAATTCCCGGATTCTTCAGCCACCTGGGCTTGGGAAAAAAGAGTAGAAAAAGCGATTTTCCCGTCCTTGTCCAAATCAATGCCTATATTGACCGGTGTGGCAATGGAATTAATATCAATTGAATCCCAGCATCCGGAAATGAAAAAGCAACTTAAGAAGGCCATGGTTATTAATATAAGTTTTTTATTCGAAAAAGTCATCAGCCATAACTCAGCCTTTCTAAATACATGTTAATATTGTCAAATATAGAGGTCAGAGGCCAATTATAATAATAGGCCAGACCTGCGTAGAGTCCTATGACAAACAGGAATGTGAATACGGCCAGTTCTTTATAAAGCTGCCTTTTTATTAAATCCGGCACCTCAATAATAATAATTAATATATAAATGGCGATTATAATTCCTGACATTCCAATTCATCCCTAACGAAATACAAAGGTTTTATCTGTCTCATAAGATCGGCGGATTTTAAAAGATATATCCAGCTCATAAGGCACAGTCGGAAAAATATTATCCCATTGTGGACCTGCGGATTTCCAAAATTCAGGTTCTGTACGGGCAACTATTTGTCCCCAACCCAGAAAATCGCTGTTAACCAGCTGGGCTTTTTGAATACACATGGATAATTGCCGGGCGATTTCCTTTTCACAGGCTTTTTCAACCTGTCTGAACATTTCCCGGGTGAACAAATTGCCGCTGCCTCCCTGATCATAGAAAGTACCATCCGCTTTGATTTTAATTTTCATCAGTAGTTGCTGCTGCTGGATTTGGGGAATAACCTCAGCCTTGGAACTGTTGATTTCGATAGTCAGCCATTGCTTTTCACCTTTATCCCAGAAAACCGGGAATAAACCGCCATAATATATTTCAGGTCTCATAAGAAAATAACCACGGCTCTCCAATTCATTCAGCTGCCCGGTCATCCGGTTTTTTTTAAATACTGCCATACCGCTCAGTTCAACTTGATGGCTGTCACCAATTTTTTTCAGACCCACCATGGGAAGAACCGGCTCCACCCCGGGAGTGGATAATTTTTGTATAAACTCATTAGCACTGATGGGAGGATAAATACCAACCTGACCTTCCTGAATCTTTAAAATATTTTTAAGGGCTATAGCCGTATAAGGTTCCAGGTAAGGTTTGACACTGAGAATCTCTTCCGGACTGGCCTGATGAGAAACCATAATCAAATCATTTTTGCGTACATAGCGGTTGCGAACCAAAAAATCAACTATGGGGGTTATGTCCTGCCTGGAAAGGTTCTCTCCGAGAACTGCGATCTGGGTCTGGCTCCAGAGCGGAACCGCAGAAATATTCAGGTTAAAATTTCTGGACGCTTCGGCAACCGTTTTACCGCGGGTATTTATAACCTTAAACTGGGACGTATTCATCGCCTGAGCTTTTTTTGGCATACTAAGGTTGGCCAATTGTGTTGTTACAAGTATTTCATCCTTTTGAGAATCCAATCCAAAAGCCAGGGGGATGGTAGCATTATTTAACTCAATCTTGCCACAACCGGATAAAAATACGGTTAACAGCAATAATACAAGTAATTTTTTCATAGTTTATCTCCCATTATCAGCCGGCCTTTTCTGACGGGTTACATTTTCCATGCCATCCAGGAAAGGACGCTTCACACTTTTAAACCAGGGACGGCGTACCAGAATATCCCCCATCTGTTGAAGATTGAAAGGTGCAATGGGGCTCATATAGGGTAATCCAAAGGATGACAGGGAAGCCATTCTCAGCAGCAATAAAATAAAAGTAATAATAATTCCCAGGAATCCCAGCAAAGCAGCAGAAAACAAGAATAAGAAACGGACAATGCGTATAATGATACCGGCATTATACGAAGGCGAAACAAATGAGGCTATGCCGGTAAACGCAACTACAACTACCATGGGCGTTGATACCAGTCCGGCCCGCACTGCTGCATCGCCAATAATCAGCGCTCCGACAATACTTACCGCCGGACCTACTGCCCGTGGCAATCGCAAGCCGGCCTCACGCAGCATCTCAAAAGTGGCTTCCAGCAAAAGTGCCTCCATAAAAGCCGGGAAGGGTACACCCTGCCGTGTAGCCGTAATTGTCAGTAATAGTGAGGTGGGAATCATTTCATGATGATAACTGATTAGAGCTACATATAAAGATGGTAATGTCAGGGCCAGGGTAAAGGCTATAAAACGCAGCATCCTGAAAAGCGAGGCGGGGATAAAATGGATATAATAATCTTCCGGAGAAATCAAATATTCCGGAAAAGAAATTGGTAAAACCAAAGCCATCGGCGAACCATCCACCATCAGACAAACCTTGCCCTCCAAAAGCTGGCCGCAGATACGGTCGGGCTTTTCAGTATGTTCGGTCTGCGTGAAAATGGTCCACTTATAATCAGCAATCAATTCTGCCAGATACCCGGTATCCAGTATGGCGTCGATGTCTATTTTTTCCAGGCGGGCTTTTACTTCCTTTACCAGGTCGGGCGGTGCAATACCTTCAATATAACAAACCGCCACATCGGTTTTGGAGATTCTGCCCAATACCAGGGAATCAATTTTAAAACGGGTAGATTTAAGCCTTCTTCTTAAAATAGCCGTATTAAACCGCAGGGTTTCACTTAAACCTTCTTTTGGGCCGAATACCATGACTTCATTTTCCGGAGTCTGCACCGGGCGTCCCTGCCAGGATCTGGTGCCGGCCGCCAAACCGGTAGAGCAGCCGTCAATTAAAAAAACTGTATCTCCGGAAGTAATATGGTGGCAGACTTCCTGCAGAGTCTGTAATTCTTTCAAATCAGCTAGGGAAAGAATATGTTCCTGTACATGGCTTATTATATTTGTATTTGATTGTAATTGCAGTGCTTCATTGTTCAGCATATTTAATTCCAGCAACAGCGGCTTCAGCAAATTTGATTCTATTTGTTTTTTGTCAACCAGACCGTCAAAAAAAACGATCAATCCTTTTCGGTAGGGTTCACCGAAACTGAATTCTCTTATTACTGCATCTGAACAGGACTCTAAAAGCACGGAAAGCCGGTCCAGATTTTCCTGCAAACTGGCAGATACAGGCATATTTATCAACTCCGCAGAAGAATCAGAAGCGGCAGTACCGGTTTTATTATTCAAATAGCGCATTTACATCCTCCTGCTGCATGTAATTAAATGCAAAATCTTCAGAAATAGCTTTTACCAGCCTGGTTTTGCTTATACATAGCCAGGATAAAGTCTCCCGGATAACTTTATCCTGAATAAACCCGGTCATCGGTAGAATCTTCTCCGGGAGGGGTTCTCCCGTCGGTATAGGCAAGTGCGTCGTCTACCGGTTTTCCTTTAAACAGACAGATAACAAAAATAATGAAGGGAATTAAGATAAAAAACACCGTAAACATATATATAATAATAGTCATGCTCCAAATAACTACATCCAAAACATTCTGGCCTATTACTATGGATAAAATACCGATTATAACCGTGGCAGGAGTGGCCACAAAGCGATAATCGTTTAAATTAAATAGTTTTTGAGCAGTGTAGCAGGCCATAAACCAGGAAACGGTAAAAGCACCGAAGAAACCGGATATCAACAGGGCCACTACTAAAATCTCCACATTTTGAACAAATTGGCCAATATGGGCCAGACGCATCATGTTAAAGGTGGGAAATATAAAGTTCATGGCCGGGTAAATACCTAGAGTGACGATCACAGCAAAGGTTGTCAAGGTCATTAATACCAAATAAGTAAAAACGGCTTTGCTCATAATGGCAAATGACTTTTCCTTTTCAGGGATAAAAAAAGCCAGCGTCAGAACGGGCATAATTTTAGCGGGAATAACAGCTGCTATTAAAACGCCCAGACCAAAAGACTTGTAACTCATATAACCGATGGGGTAAATACGGTCTGGATTAAAATTGGAATACAGGGACAATAACACAATAAAAAAAAGCAACGGCATCCCTGTAAATACCTGGATTTCACTTACCCGGGCAATACTCACCAGGCCGAATTTTATGGCTGTAAACCCCAGCAAAATTATTGCTCCGATAAAAATACTGATTGGGGTATTGATAAAAACATTGGTTTTCATGAATTCAATAAAGAGACGCAAATTAAAACTGCAGGTTAGAATAAAAACCCCTATATAAAGGACCCCCAGAATAAACCCCAACGGTTTGCCCAGATGTTCATGCAAAAGCAACGGAAAAGCCTGAGAGCTTTTTTTAATGATATGGCTGAACATAAGTACCAGTAACATACACGGTACAATTGCACCGATATAAACCAGCCAGGCATTATTATGAGCGATATGTACCAGGCGATGAGTTTGCTCAAAAACCGCAATGGGTGCAATCAGTAATAAAAGCAGGCAATAAAGCTGAAAATTTGTGATTTTATACAAGATTATAACCGCCTTAAAATAAAATCTAATTTAGTATGACCTTATGTTTCCTTTAATATAATCGGCTTTGAGAATATTTAACTGTTTCGGTAATAATGCGGTTTAAAGTATGGAACTTTATTTTTCTGCAAACACTTTGGTAAAAAGTGAATAAAAGGGGATTTTGAGTTATATACTATCACTGAAAGAATATCAGCTTTTTTGGCCAAGTCTCAAAAAAAAGGAGGGATATTAAAAATTGAAAGCAACAGGGATTGTGCGCAGGATAGACGACCTGGGCAGAGTCGTTATCCCCAAGGAAATACGCAGAACGTTACGCATTCGTGAGGGTGACCCTCTGGAGATTTTCGTTGATCGGGAAGGCGAAGTAATTCTAAAGAAATATTCTCCCATCGGTGAATTGGGGGATTTCGCTAAAGAATACGCTGATTCCCTGCATGAAACAATCGGGCATATTTCGATGATTGCTGACCGGGATGTTATCATTGCGGTGGCGGGAGCCAATAAACGGGAGTTTCTGAGTAAAGCCATCGGTAAAGCCGTAGAAAAAGCCCTGGATGATCGCAGCACTACCATTATAAATAATCTGGAATCACCGGATGATGAGAATCTGCATGTCATTCAAAATGATGACCGGGAATATACCATCCGTGGACAGGTAATAGCCCCGATAATCACACAGGGGGACCCTATAGGCGCAGTTATCATTGTTACAAAAGAATCCGGAGTAACGCTGGGAGATATGGAAGTCAAGCTCGCTGAAACCGCAGCCGGATTTTTAGCTAAACAAATGGAACAATAATTTGAAAATATTTTTTCGCGGCCTTAACCGGCCGTTTTTTTATGTCCGGCTTATGATTGAAAAGCTATTATGGTATAATATACCTCACGAAACCGGGGAGGATTGGAATGGAAAACAAACATAATTTCCTTAAGGGTGCGGCTATTCTAGCTATTGCCGGGGCGCTGAGTAAAATAATGGGTGCCCTGTATAGAATACCCCTGGCCCGCATGATTGGGGCAGAAGGAATTGGCATATATCAAATGGCCTATCCTATCTATACCACCATACTGGCTCTGGCCACCGCTGGGGTTCCAGTAGCTATCTCCGTACTTATATCCCGAAAAGAGACCCAGGGATATACCGGGGACAGTAAAAAGATATTCAAGGCATCTCTGGCCATACTATTTATATTTGGAATTATCCTTACCCTGATAGTTATGCAATCCGCCCATTTTATAGCCAATGTCATTCTACGGGATGCCAGAACTTACTATGCCATCCTGGCAGTAGCCCCGGCTATATTTTTCGCAGGTATGATGTCGGTGTTCCGGGGGTTTTTCCAGGGGCATCAATCCATGGTACCTACGGCTGTATCCCAGGTAATTGAACAACTTTTCAGGGTTACAGCAGTACTCATCCTGGCTATTATTCTCCTGCCCCGCGGAATAGAGTATGCCGCTGCCGGAGCCACCTTTGGAGCAGTTATAGGAGGCCTGTTTGGGCTGATGGTTCTGGGGGTATATTACTGGCAGTTTCGCAAAAAAGAAAGACAACTGCTGCAACCCATGAAATATAGCGGTACCACTTCCAAAGAACTGGGCGAGGAAATGGTCAGGCTGGCTATACCGGTATCTTTTGGAGCAGTGGTATTGCCGCTGGTACAAATGCTGGATGCAATTATTGTACCCGGAAGATTGATAGCACTAAACTATTCTACCTCACAGGCCACTGCCATGTTTGGACATCTATCCGGAATGGCAGCCGTATTAATCAGTTTGCCTACCATTTTTACTATTTCCATTGCCACCAGCCTGGTGCCGGCTATAAGCGAAGCTCTGGCTCAAAAAGATCACTCCCTGCTCAGAAGCCGTATTAACTACGCCTTCCGGGCCGGCATGATTATATCTTTTCCCTGTGCCGCCGGACTATATATCCTGGCCTTTCAAATCTGTGACCTGTTATATGGGATGCCCGAGGCCGGTATTCCGTTGGAACCCATGGCCTTTTCCTGCATTGCCCTGGCAGCTTTTCAGTTATCCAGTGCGGGACTGCAGGGCATAGGCCGTCCGGAAATAGCCATGCGTCACTTAATAATAACCGGTATGCTTAAAGTAATATTCAACTATACCCTTACCAGTGTTCCCATGTTAAATATCAAGGGAGCCGCCATTGGTACGGTACTTGCATTTACAGTTGGGTCGCTGCTTAACATAATCTATCTTCAGCGACTCACCGGGGTAAAATATGAAACCGGCAGAGCGCTTAAAATTACTGTCATGACGGTATTAATGGCCATAGCCGTAAAAATAAGCTACGGAGCCATTGTGGGAATGGACATCTCTTCTCATATCGCCACTGCCGGCGCCATACTAATTGGCGTAGCTGTTTACGGCATCCTGCTATTCATTACCAAAGAACTGGACATGAACATGCTCAAAATGCTAAGAAGTTAAAAATAGACGGGGTGTCAAGGGGACGGCAGGCTGTGTGAAAAGTCTTTATAAAAGCTAATAAAAAATGCAG
>DAIMDR010000078.1:0-7758 GCA_036725705.1 Syntrophomonadaceae bacterium
ATTTTATACGGGAATGGGGATGAACGGTTTAAACTTACTTATACCAACTCCTATGGAGAAACCAGCAGTTTCCGTTCCAGTTATGAGGGGATAGTTAATAACCTCAGCCGCCGTTATCAGGAAACCAAATCTGAGGCTTCCCGGGAAGAAATTGAACGCTATATGACTTCGGCCCTGTGCCCAAAATGTGAGGGCAGGCGTTTGCGGGAAGAAGTTCTGTGGGTGCTGGTAGGAGGTAAGTCCATTAATGATTTGACTTCGCTTTCGGTACGCGATACCCGGAAATTTTTTCAACAGTTGGACTTGAATGAGCGGGAAGCAGTTATTGCCCGTCAGGTTATAAAAGAAATCAGTGAACGCTTGAACTTTTTGATTGATGTGGGACTGGATTATCTGACCCTGGACCGGTCAGCCGGCAGTTTATCCGGCGGAGAGGCGCAGCGGATTCGTCTGGCTACCCAGGTAGGTTCCAGTCTGGTCGGGGTTTTGTATGTGCTGGATGAACCCAGTATTGGTTTGCACCCGCGTGATAATGACCGTTTGCTGGCCACGCTTAAACGCCTGCGGGACCTGGGCAATACCGTAATTGTGGTGGAACATGATGAAGATACTATTCGCAGTGCTGATCATGTTGTAGATATCGGACCCCGGGCCGGAGTACACGGGGGGAAGATTGTTGCTCAGGGAACGGTTGATGAAATTTTAAAGAGTAAGGATTCATTGACCGGTCAGTATCTTTCCGGTAAAAAGGATATTTTAATTCCGGAAAGGCGACGCGAGGGCAACGGCCTGAATTTGATTATTGAAAAGGCCAGTCAGCATAATCTGAAGTTGATAGATGTTGAAATCCCTTTGGGCAAAATGGTGGTAATAACTGGAGTGTCAGGTTCCGGTAAAAGCACTTTGGTAGAGGATATAATTTATCCGGCTTTAATGAAAAAGCTGCATGGCGGGCGTCATCGTGCCGGTAAACATACCGGAATAAAAGGCATCGAAGCGATTGACAAGGTTGTAAATATAGATCAATCGCCAATCGGTCGGACGCCCCGTTCCAACCCGGCCACCTACACCGGAGCTTTTGACGGTATTCGGGAGATGTTTTCCGAAACGGCCGAGTCCCGTATCAGAGGGTACAAACCGGGGAGATTCAGTTTCAATGTGCGGGGAGGACGCTGTGAAGCCTGTTCAGGTGATGGGATAATAAAAATTGAGATGCATTTCCTTCCCGATGTGTATATTCCCTGTGAAGTTTGTAAAGGAAAACGCTATAACCGTGAGACTCTGGAAGTTAAATACAAGGGTAAAACTATTGCTGATGTTTTAGCCATGACAGTAGATGAAGCCGTAGAGTTCTTCGAGAATATTCCTAAAATATACCGCCGGCTAAAGGTACTGCAGGATGTAGGTCTGGGATATATTCAATTGGGTCAGCCGGCTCCCACTTTATCGGGTGGCGAGGCGCAGCGTGTAAAGCTGGCTACTGAACTTTCCCGCCGCTCCACTGGCAAAACTTTGTATATACTGGATGAACCTACTACCGGTCTGCATAAAGAGGATGTCAGACATCTGCTCACAGTTTTAAACCGACTGGTAGATAATGGAAATACGGTGCTTGTTATTGAGCATAACCTGGATATTATCAAGTCGGCTGATCATATAATTGATTTGGGGCCTGAAGGTGGAGAACAGGGCGGAGAAATAATTGTCACCGGTACGCCTGAACAGGTAGCAGTTTGCGAGCATTCATATACAGGCAGATATTTGCGTGAGGTGCTAAGGAGCAGATAATGGACAGCAAATCTGAAGCTGGTTTGAAAGAGCGTCTAAAAAATGTACCGCTAAAACCGGGGGTTTATTTATTTAAAGATGCGGCGGGAGTCATAATTTATGCAGGTAAGGCTAAAGCCTTGCGTAGTCGCATGCGCTCATATTTTCAGGCGCCGGAGCGGCTGCATCCCAAGGTTCGGGCAATGATGAACCGGGTGGATAGTTTCGATTTCATAGTAACTGATACTGAGGTTGAAGCCTTGATATTGGAAAATAATCTTATCAAGGCTAATCAGCCCCGCTATAATATAGACCTGCGTGATGATAAAACCTACCCCTGGCTGAAAGTCACAGTTGCGGAACCTTTTCCGCGTATTCTAATTACGCGGGAGAAAAAGGACGGGGTGTCCATGTATTTTGGCCCCTATACGGATGTAACCTCTTTGCGGGAAACGGTGCGTCTGCTGACTTCTATTTTTCCACTGCGTACCTGTAAAAGTTTTAAAACCGGACAGCGGGCCTGCCTGAATTATGATTTGCATCGCTGTCTGGCACCCTGTAAAGGCGAGGTCTCCGCTGATGAGTATCGGCTGATGGTGGATAAGATAATTGCTTTTTTACAGGGTGATAACCGGGCTATTCTGAAACAGAAGGAAGCGGAGATGAAACAGGCGGCCACTGAGTTGGAATTTGAAAAGGCCGCCCGCCTGAGGGATCAGATAACCGCTATTAATAAATTGGCCGAAAGCCAGAAGGTAGAACTGACCAGACCGCTTAATCCGGACATGGTTGGTTTGCTGTCGGGTGAAAAGGAAAGTCTGGCTCTGGTATTTAAAATCCGTAGCGGGCGAATCATAGCCAAAGATACTTTTTGGCTGAATCGGGTGTTTGAGGAAGATGAAGGGGAGATAGCCGGGTTTTTCCTGCGTCGGTATTATGCGCATAATAACGATATTCCCGGCGAGATTATCATCAATGTTGCCCCGGCTGATCAGGATTTGATAAAAGAGTGGCTAAAAATAGAAACCGGGCGCAGCGTAGCCATTAAAGTGCCCCAACGGGGGGAACGCAGAAAACTGCTGGATATGATGATGGAAAATGTTCGTTTGTTCTGGGAGGAGAAACATGACCAGGATGCGCGTACCCGCGAGTTATTAGTGCATTTGGGCCGGGTGCTGGATCTGGAAATATTGCCGCAGCGTATAGAGTGTTACGATGTTTCCCATCTGGGCGGTGACGAAACCGTGGCCGCCATGGTAGTATTTTGTGATGGCCAGCCTTATAATGCCGGCTATCGTCGTTTTAAAATGAAGCTGGACCGTAATGATGATTATGATTCCCTGCGCGAGACGCTGCGCCGCCGGTTTACCCAGGCGCGGGCGGGCAATCCTGCCTTTTTGCCGGAACCGGATTTGATTCTTATTGACGGGGGTTTGGGGCAGGTTAATGCGGCTAAAGGAGTTCTGGATGAAATGGGTGTGGATATTGCCCTGTTCAGCCTGGCCGAAAAGAACGAAGAAATTTTTTGTCCCGGAGTAAGTCAGCCTTTGGTACTGGAACGCCGCGACGAAGCCTTGAAGCTGTTGCAGCGTATTCGTGATGAGGCCCACCGGTTTGCCATTGAGTATAATCGTCAGCGCCGCTCGAAAAAAATGACAGTATCAGCTTTGGATAATATTGAAGGTATCGGCCCGGGACGGCGCAAGAATCTGCTCCGACATTTTGGCTCGGCAGCCAGGATAGGGGAGGCATCTGTCGAAGAATTGGCGGAAGTCTCCGGCATGAATCGTGCAGTTGCGCAAAAGGTATATGAATATTTTCACGCCTCCGGGGGATTTCCCGGGAAATAAATCGAAAAGGAGAAAAAATCATGCTAAAATACAAGCAAACGGATAGGAGATGGGGTTTTTAATTTTTCTGGAATCTGACTATAACTGTCAGGATGAACGGTTATGATGACAAAGTTTTGCGTGGCAGATAAGTTTTAAGTATTTGAACCTGACTTTACCTGAATATTTCTGACTCGACCTGACGATTTTTATTTAAGGTTAAATCAAAGTTATACTTATTATTTTTTAGCATTATTTTTGATGGTTATTATTATAAATAATTTCATAAACATGTCACTCTGAATGTTAGTGAAGAGTCTGAAAAGCTAAATGAAATTTTTAATTATCTGGTGGCATGACTTATATTTGATACATTTAGAGTCAGGTAAAGTCAGGTTCAGAAAATATTAACAAGCCATAGATTCATATATGTCGGTGGAAATCGTGTCAATTAGGAGAGGAGGAGTTTACTATGCAGGGTTGGTTAATTAGATGGGGGTTAAATATTCTGGCGATTGTTTTGACGGCAGCTTTATTGCCGGGTTTCAAGCTAACGGTCTGGGCAGCCATAGTGGGTTCCATATTCCTGGGAATTATTAATGCAGTTATACGACCATTGCTGATTATACTTACGCTGCCGCTGAATCTGGTGACGCTGGGCTTATTTACTTTTGTAATCAACGGGTTTATGTTATGGATTACCTCAGTAACTATTCGCGGTTTCCAGATTGATAACTTTGGCTGGGCCATACTTAGTGCGTTGGTATTAAGTATTATGAGTTTCCTGATCAGTTTCTTTATTGAAGATAAACTGGTCCGCCTGCGCTAAATCGGACAAATTTTACTGCATACAGGTATAAACATACTGATTGTAATGCATAAAATTTTTGCCGTCAGGAATACTCATGAGAAATACCAGATTAGAGATTTATTATTATCCCAACTACTGACAGCCGGGCAAATGCCCGGCTGCTTGACTAATTTGCACTGGAGGAACAAATTTGTGCAGATAAAAATGGTAGCTATTGATTTGGATGATACTTTACTGACCGGCGACCTTAAAATATCCCCTCACTGTATACAGATGATAAGGCAGGCCCAGGAATTGGGGGTTATGGTTACTCTGGCTACCGGGCGTATGTATCGTTCTGCTTTACCTTATGCCAGGCAAATTGGCACCGATATACCGCTGATTACTTATCAGGGGGCTTTGGTAAAGAGCTCGGATTCGGAAACGGTATCCTATTTTAAGCCGGTTCCGGAGCAGGAAGCCCGCGAGGTTATGCAGTATTTTAAACAACAGCAGGTTCATTTTCATACTTACATTGATGATCAATTATGCCTGGAGAAATTAACTGATGAAGGTCAGGCATATATGGATCTGGCCGGAGTTGAACCGCACATCATGGGTGATCTGGTTGAAGCTATTGAAGGGAAGCAACCGATGAAGATACTGGCGGTCTCACATAATGAGAGTCTGATACTGGATATGGAAAATGAGCTGAAGACCCGATTTGCCGGTAAACTTAATATAACCCGTTCCAAGCCATATTATCTGGAAGCTATGCACAATCAGGCCAATAAAGCTGATGCGCTGCAGGTTCTGGCTGCTAATTCCGGCTTTAAACGCGAAGAAGTCATGGCGGTGGGCGATAGTTATAATGACTTGGATATGCTCACCTGGGCAGGGATTGGCGTGGCTATGGGTAACTCACAGGATGTAGTCAGGCAAGTGGCTGATTATGTTACTCTCAGCAACGAAGAAGAGGGAGTGGCCGAAGCTTTGAGAAGGTGGGTAATTGAGCCGCGTAAACATTAGTTAAGCTAATGGCATATATTGGGAAATGGGTGGCCTTGCAATCGCCATCCAATAATTACCAGCAAAAGTTTACCGGGTAAAATGCTTGATTATAGCTGTTCGTCTACTAATAGAAGGAATAAGGTAAGGGCAAGATAATCCTGAGAGTTTTTTGAACCTGACTTTTTCTGACTGTGTCCGATTTGACCTGACAGGTTTGATTTAAGGTTAAATCAAGTTATAATTATTATTTTTTTGTTACATGTTGATGCTTTTTCTATTTGGGAGTTTCCTTTATATGTCACTCTGAGCGTAGCGAAGAGTCTCGGTGTTGTAATAAGTATTTGGCTGGTTATGATATTCGGCTAAAACATATATTTCTGTAAAGTGGGGGTAGCAATATGAGCCCGGTGGTGATAGCAATTGATTTGGGTGCTACCAAGACTCTGGCAGGTGTGGGCAGGCCATCAGGCGATTTGCTGGCCCGGGTACAGTTTCCTACCCCAATTCAGGGTAGTCCTGAAGCAGCCGTAGATGAGATGGTATCAAAAATCAGGCAACTGCTGGCGGAGAATAATATAGCTGACGACCAGGTAATCGGAGTAGCGGCAGGAGCGCCAGGGCCGATATCTTATCCGCAGGGCATTATTTATGATTCACCCAATTTAGGGTGGCAGAAATTTGCTTTGCGCCGGGAATTGGAGCAGCGTTTGGGATGGCCGGCAGTAGTTGAACATGATGTGGCCATGGCGGCGTTGGGTGAGTACCATTTCGGACAAAATAAACGCTATCCCAATCTGCTGTATGTAACTTTGAGTACCGGTGTAGGTGCCGGTATTATTGTAAATGGAGAGCTTTATCGGGGCAGCATTGGCGGTGCCGGAGAAATAGGTCACATGGTAATTGATCCCCGGGGCAGGCTGTGCAACTGTGGGCGAAGAGGATGCACAGAAACTATTATTTCAGGAACGGCTCTGGCCATACAGGCCCGTGAATTAGTGGAGCAGGGACGGGGAGTTTACCTGCAATCCCTGGTCAAAGATGGGGTGATTACAGCAAAAGAGGTAGCCATAGCTGCGCGTCAGGGAGATAATGATGCCTGTCAGCTGGTGGCAAAGTTTCGAGAGAATTTGCAATTAACCCTGGCCAATCTGGTGCATATTTTTAATCCGGATATTATAGTATTGGGTGGTGGGGTTGTGCAGGGAATGAGAGAATTGATTTTTGAGGGTATTGAGGAGGAAGTCAGAGCCCAGGTTTTTCCGATGCATCGCCCGGGAGTAAAAATAGAAATTACCCGGCTGGGCGGAGACATTGTGTTATACGGATGTCTGGCTGCCGGGGAATATAGGATTTGATTAGTTGGAAAATAGATTTTTTGACACAGAAGGATGCAGAACCTTTGGGCGCGAATTAACGCTGATAATAATTAAGAAAAAGAATCAGTATAAATCATAATAATCTTAAGTAACAGCGTCAGAAAAAATATTAGAAAATCAAATTAATCAATCTAATTTTCATTCCTGGTTGTATCTCGCACGGGTTTCTGCACTGTTACATCAATTCCTGAATATTTATTTATCTAAGCCGGGTTTGTGAAGTAGAATTAAAGTTTTAAAAATATTTTGAACCGGAGGTAGTTTAAATTGAACGATATGTCAGCGGATACCATGTTAGGTTATTTGTACGGGTTACCGGAACAGTTTGCTTCCAGTCTGGAAATGAAATTTGATTTCGTGGATCGCTATCGTAAGAATTACAGCAATATTGTAGTTTCCGGTCTGGGCGGCTCAGCCATCGGGGGAGATATTCTGCGTACTATGGCTCTGGAACAATGCACCGTTCCAGTAATAGTGAACCGTGATTATACTATTCCTCATTTTGTAAACCGCAATACGCTGTTTATTGCTATCAGCTATTCCGGTAATACCGAGGAGACTATAAGTGCCTACAGTCAGGCCCAAGGCCAGGGGGCGGAAATAGTTTGTCTCACCAGCGGAGGAAAGCTGCAGGAAATGGCAGTGCGGGACGGGTTTTCAGTTATTAAAGTGCCGGGTGATTTGGTTCCCCGCGCAGCAACCGGTTTGCTACTGGCCCCGTTGGTCATGTTTCTGGAGGATATCGGCATATTTTTTGCCGGACGAAAAGCTTTACAGGAGACTGTAACTGTATTACAGCAACAGCGGCAGATGTTGCAGCCGGAAAGCTCCATACCCGAAAATCAGGCAAAAGATATTGCCCTCAAGTTAAAAGGAGCCATCCCGATTATCTGGGGAGTATCAGGTTTTTCTGAAGCGGCTGCGCTGCGCTGGAAAGCTCAGATTAATGAAAATAGCAAATGCCCTGCCTATTATAATGTTTTCC
>DAIMDR010000079.1:0-7710 GCA_036725705.1 Syntrophomonadaceae bacterium
AGGTTATTATTGCTGGAAGTACCATCAGTACCTAACCCTACTGCTATTCCTGCGCTCAGCATTTCAGGAACCGGTGCAATGCCACTGGCCAGTTTCATATTGCTTTCAGGATTATGGGCTACACCAACTTTATTATTTTTTAGAATTTGAATATCGTTATTACTGAGATGAACACAGTGAGCGGCTACCACCGGAACGCTGAATAAGCCTATCTCATCCAAAAGCTCTACCGGGCTTTGGCCGTATTGTTTTTTAATATCTTCATATTCCCCGCTGGTTTCAGAAATATGAATGTGAATACCGGTTTTGGTTTGTTTAGCTAACTCTATAACCCGGCGCAAATAGTCGGGCGGGCAGGTATAAGGCGCATGAGGACCCCATTTATATTGAATTCTGCCCCCCGCTGCCTGATGCCATTTTTCTATAAGCTCCAGGGATTCAGTTATAGCTCTCTCATTTTCCGGTCCGACTCCTATCATTCCCCTTGATATTACTGCCCGTATACCGGTTTCATTAACGGCTTCGGCTACCCGGTCCATATGAAAATACATATCCATAAATGTAGTAGTACCGGATTTTATCATTTCCACTATAGCCAGCATGGTTCCCCAGTATATGTCATCACCGGTCAGTTTATCTTCCATCGGCCATATTTTGGTTTCCAGCCATTCCTTCAGGGGTAAATCATCTGCATATCCACGCAGCAAGGTCATGGCTGCATGAGTATGGGTATTTATGAAACCGGGTAGGGCCACCTGATCTGCTCCATCAATTACCTGCTCGTAATTCCCCTGCGGCGATTCCCCGTCCATGACCTCTTTTATGGTATCATCCTCAATTATTATGTATCCTTTTTCTATTACCTCTTTATCACCATCCATCGGTATGATGCTGACATTTTTAATTAAGGTTTTCATGCTGTTTAAATCCCCCTTATTTTCTAAAATGCTTAACACGATGCATTTTAAATTTTATTTAATAATTTCATCTAAAAGTAATTAATCATAACTGATTTAAATAGGGAGGCTTAATTATTCCCCGTTCAGTAATTATTCCGTCAATAAGTTCATGGGGAGTAATGTCAAAAGCCGGGTTAAAAACATTTACTTCCGGTACAGTAGCGTTAATACCAAATATTTGGCGAACTTCTTCCGCCTGGCGTTCTTCAATAGGAATCAGGTCGCCGGTTGCAATTTCCCGGTCAATTGTTGACAGCGGAGCAGCAACATAAAACGGAATATTATGCTGACGTGCCAGGACAGCCAGGGTATAGGTCCCAATTTTATTGGCAGTATCACCATTGGCAGCAATACGGTCGGCTCCTGTAATGACCGCATCTACTTTACCCAGTTTCATTGTATATCCAGCCATACTATCGGTTATTAAAGTTACCGGTATGTGATCCTGTAACAGCTCCCAAACTGTCAGGCGTGATCCCTGTAATACCGGACGGGTCTCGCATGCCCATACCTGCTCTATCTTGCCGCGTTGAAACGCTGAACGAATAACCCCCAGAGCCGTTCCATAGCCACAGGTGGCCAAAGCTCCGGCATTACAGATAGTCATAACCCGACTGTCCTTATACAGCAGCTCCTGTCCGTATTCACCAATCGCCTCGTTTATTCTGATGTCATCAGCAAACATTTGCTCAGCTTCTGCCATTAACAGCTGTCCCAATTCCTTGGTGGAAAGGTTAATAAACTGATTATATATATCTTCCATACGCTGCAAAGCCCAGAATAAATTAACTGCAGTTGGCCGGGTTGAAGCCAGTTTATTTTTTATACTATGAAAATAATTGTCACGCTCCTGCCCGGAACCTTCATATTTAATTATGCCCAAAGCCAGAGCATACGAAGCGGTAACTCCAATTAGAGGAGCACCACGCACTTTCAGGCTGATAATGGCTTCGGCTGCATCTTCCACTGTACGGCAAATCTCATAGGTAATTTCCGCGGGTAATTTGCTCTGATTGAGAATTATTAAATTTTCTCCGTCAAAGCGAATTGTCTTAAACATGTTTTCCTACACCTATCTCGTCCAATATTTTTACGCAATCACACTCCCGGTTTTCCGGAAGCAGAGCGGCACTTTTCATCATAATTTCCCGAACTTGCTGAATGCGGCTTTTCATCATCTCTACCACCTCGGCATGAGTAAGTATACCAGGTGAAATACCGGCGGCATAATTAGTTACTATTGAGATATTGGCATAACAAATTCCCAGTTCCCTGGCCAAAGTAACTTCGGGAACACTGGTCATACCAATTAAATGACCTCCCAGTTGTTTAAACATGGCTATCTCAGCCCCGGTTTCAAACCGGGGTCCATCAGTACAAACATATACTCCGCCATTGGCAACCTCAATGTTGGACTGTTGACCGGCTTTGATTATGGCAGTACGTGTAACCGGACAATAAGGAACCGTCATATCACAGTGAATTACCCCTTCTTCTCCGCCTTCATAAAAAGTGGTAATTCTTGAACGGGTAAAATCGAGAAATTGATCCGCTAATACTATATCACCCGGTTTATATTCAAAATGTAACGATCCTACCGCAGCTGTACCGATAATGTGACTTACTCCTATCTGTTTCAGTGCCATAATATTGGCCCGATAATTTATGAGATGGGGCGGTACACTATGATCACTGCCGTGTCGGGCAATAAACGCTATTTCTTCATTTTCATAAAAACCGGTTAAAAGTTTTACTTTTCCATAGCGATTCTCAATAACTTGTTCCTTAACCTGCTCCAGTATCTGGGGATCATATACACCGGTTCCCCCGATAATAGCCATTTTTATCATGTTGGTTCCTCCTTCCGGTCTTCAGCAATTAATTCTCATCGTTGTTTTCCAATGTAAACAAGGCGGAGGCAAATGCTTCAGCAGAAAAATCCCTTAAATCTTCCAGGCCCTCGCCGATGCCAACCAGTTTAACCGGAATTTCCAATTCTTTTGCAATAGCCAGTACTATACCGCCTTTGGCAGTACCGTCCAATTTGGTTAAAATTATTCCTGAAACGCCGGTTACTTCTTCAAATATTTTTGCCTGGCTGATGGCATTTTGTCCGGTAGTGGCATCCAATACCAATAAAACTTCGTGCGGTGCTCCGGGAATTTCCCGCTCGATTATCTTGCGCAGTTTACCAATCTCTTTCATCAGGTTGGTTTTATTCTGCAAGCGTCCTGCCGTATCAATTATTAATACCTCAGCCTTTCTGGCCCGGGCTGCATTTAGAGCATCATAGACAACTGCTCCCGGGTCTGCCCCTTCCTGCAATTTGATGATATCTACCCCGATCCGATCTGCCCATATCTGTAACTGATCAATGGCTGCAGCCCGAAAGGTATCAGCTGCTGCCAATAAAACTTTTTTGTTTTCATTATTAAAACGATAGGCCAGTTTGGCAATAGAAGTTGTCTTACCGGCACCATTTACACCTACTACCAGTATAACGGCTGGTTGTTGCTCATTAATTAAAAGCCGGTTTTCACTGGTCTCCAACAAGCTCTTTATCTCGTCCCTGATTAAAGCCGTCACTTGCTCCGGTTCATTAATCTTGTGCTTTTTAGCTGCTGCTTTAACATTCTTAACTAATTCCAGACTGGTCGGGACCCCCACATCGGCCTCAATTAATATTTCCTCCAATTCATCCCAGAAATCATCATCCAGCTTGCGGGTACTTTTTACCAAAGTCTCAATTTTATTACTGATGTTTTGTCTGGTTTTAGTTAATCCCCGTTTAAACTTATCAAAAATCCCGTTTTTGGATTTGGCTTCAGATTTTAACTCATCACTTTCTGATTCATCTTTAATCTGTGTAACCTCATAAGTCACCGGCTCCTCATAATCCTTTACCAGCAGTTCATCAGCAACAGATTCCTGTGCAATATCTTTTTTCTTGTTTTTAAACTTATCAAATAACGCCACTATGTTACCCCTTCCTTTTATCCAGCCATATTCTCAGCTTCCTTTAAGCTAAGTGTAAATACTCTGGAAATTCCTTTTTCCGGCATAGTAACCCCTAAAATATGATCACCGCATTCTATGGTAGTCTGTCGATGCGTAATAATGATAAACTGTATTTGCTCTGACATACTCTGTAAAAATCGCGTAAACCTGGTTAAGTTAGTTTCATCCAGCGCAGCATCAATTTCATCAAGCAAACAAAACGGGATAGGTTTTAAGCGTAATAATGCAAATATAAAGGCTATACAGGTAAGTGCCCGTTCCCCACCGGATAGCAGATTTAGCGACTGTAATTTTTTACCCGGCATTTTTACTTCAATATCTACCCCGGCTTCCAACCGCTCATCTGATTTTTCCAGCAACAGGCGGGCTTCGCCTCCGGAAAATATTTCAGTAAAAGTCTTATTAAAACTATCATTAGCCAACATTAAAAACTGGCCAAACCTTTTCCCCATTATATTTTCCGTATCGCGCAGGAGTTTATCCAATGAGTCTCTGGCCTGAAGCAAATCCTCGTAATGACTATGCATATAGTCAAATCGTGCTTCTATTTCTTCATACTCCTTTACTGCACCCAGGTCTACAATTCCCAGTTCATCAACCAGAGCACTCAGTTCCTGCATACGGGCTTTAAAATTTCTTATCTGAACTCCCGACATAGGCGAATCCGACTCGGGAATTGGATCATCAAATTTCTCCTGCCAACGACTCACATAGTTCTCCAGTTCAGTTTCCATTTTGGCAATCAATATTTCACCCTGGTGTATGGCATTTTCCAAAGCAATTGCCTTTTCCCTGAGCGGATTAACTTCAACATTCATTTTCTGCAAATGATTTTGTAAATCCTGATTAGCAGCTTGTCTTTCCAATAAGATCGAATTAATATTTTTTAATTGAGCAGTGTTTTTCTCCTGTTCAGATTGTATAGTCGTGATTTTCTGCTTTTCTGATTTGGTTTCTTCTGTCAGGCGTTCATGTAACTGTTTGGATTGATTATATGATTGTTCATACGAATTTCTCACCTGCTGCAATTGCTCAATGCTTCTTTTCATATTTTCAATTTCCTGGCGCTTCATATCAACCTGTTCCTGATAAGATGAACATCGTTCCATAAAAATTTCCCGATCTCTAATGGCTGTATCAACCTCTATTTTTAACTTTTCCAGTTCGGCACCCAGCTGCTGATTATGTTGCTGCGATTCTTTCTGCCGACTATCAAGTTGAGTTTTTTCTGTTAATAATTCATCATGTTCAATTTGTATATGTGCCAGTTGTTCCTGATAAGCCTTCTGTTCATTTGTCAGACGCACTATTTCAGCTGCGGCCTTTTGTCTTTGTTCATTCATCATGTCCCGTTTCATATTAAATTCAGTTAAACGGTGCATAATACTATTGAGTCTTATTTCCAAACCTGATAATTTTTCATCAGCTTGCTTCATCATAATGCGATTCTTATCCAACGCCTGCTGGTTTTGTTGTTGTTTTAAAATCAGACTGTTCTCTTCAGCTTTGCGTTTTAAAGGCCCCTCAGTTTGATTGGGCTTAAAACCTCCCGTAATCGCACCATTTCCATTAAACAACTCGCCTTCCAGAGTAACTGTTCTTAAAGGATATGAAAAGGTTTTTAACAATTTAATAGCTACATTCATATCGCGGGTTACCAGTATTCGTCCCAGCAAATACTCTACAGCCCGTTCAAAATCTGGCGGATATTTTACTAATTGGGACGCTAACCCCATTACTCCATTAATAGATGATAATTCTCTCCACACTTCCGTGGGTATGCTTTGAACCCGTAAAACATCCAAAGGTAAAAAAGTTACCCGGCCGGCTCGTTGTTGTTTTAATATTTCTATCGCCTGACGGGCTTGTTCAACTTTTTCTACCACTACATTCTCCACCCCGCGGCCAACTGCTATTTCAATAGCAGTTTCCATTCCAGCCGGCACCTCCAGGGCTTCACCCAGCACTCCTATTAATCCGGGAAATTTATTCTTATTAGCCGGGTTCAGGATGTATTTTACTCCGGTTGAGTATCCCAGCAAATTACGCTGTCTTTCTTTGATCCCCATTAATTGGTTCTCTATCTTTACCCTTTCCAGATCCAAGCTGGCAAATTCTGATTCCAGCAAAGCAACTGCTTCTGCCTGTTGGGTTTTTTCCTGTAAAAGCTGGTGCTGATGATATTCTTCCTGGGAAATACTCCGGTTCAAATTTTCGATATCGATTTGCAGACCATCCAATTCTGAGGTCAATCTTCCCTGTTGGTTGCCCAACTCATCAATGTAGATAATTACTCTTTGTTCTTTCTCCGCCAGTCTGGCGGTCAAATCCTCAATTTCCCTGATACGGTTACCGGTACCGGTTTCCTCGCGCATGACATCAAAAACCAGTAACTTGTGGCCTTCAAATGCATTATTCAGTTGCTCAATAGACTCTTCAGCCGCAGCCAGCTTTAGTTTTAATTCGCGATATTCATTTAGTCTAAACTGAAATTTTTGTTCTTCATTGGCAAAATCATTACTCATTCGATTCAGATCCTGGCCTATCTTATCCAACATTTCAGCGTATTTGACCTCGTCAGAATTATTGGCAATTAGTCGTTCTTCATGATTTTTAATCCGTTCTTCACTGAGGCGAATTTCACCCGCCATTGAATTCAATAAGTTTTCCAGAGCATATTTTTCTTCTCTGAGCTGTTCAATTTCCTGTCGTAAATCATCTATTTGTCTAGTATTAGCTTGCCAGCTTTGCTGCCACTGGTTTAATTTAGTCTGAGCGATTACGAGATCATCTTTTTTTTCCTGTTGCAGGTTATGCTTCTGACGTATATCTCGAAAAAGCTTGTCAATATCGTAATGCATTACCTGTTTATCCAATTCAGTAAGCTCACTGGTAAAAGAAATATATTGCCTGGCCCGACCCGCCTTTTGTTCAACCTCCAGCTTTCTGGCGCGTAATTCGCTCAACAAATCACTAACCCGTACCAAATCTTCACCTGTAGTGGCGATTCGTCTTCTGACCTCATCACGCTGCTGCCGGTGCTTGCTAATACCCGAAGCCTCTTCCAGAAACATGCGTCGTTCCAATCCCTGACCATTAAGCACCTGTTCCAATTCACCCTGACCAATAATGGAATAACCCTTTTTACCCAATCCAGTACCGGTAAATAAATTATGAATGTCTTTTAAACGAACCCGACTGTTATTTAAATAAAATTCACTTTCCCCTGAACGGAACAACTTTCTGGCTACCGAAACTTCACTAAATTCAGTAGACAGAATATGCTCGACATTGTTGATATCAATTTCAACGTTGGCCATACCTAGAGCTCTATTATTATCAGTTCCATTAAAGATAACATCTTCACTCTTTTGTCCACGCAGATTGCGGATATTGGCTTCTCCCAATACCCATCTTATAGCATCTACTACATTACTTTTACCGCAACCGTTTGGCCCCACAATAATATTTATCCCCGGTTGAAAATCAATGATGGTATGGTCAGCAAATGATTTAAAACCTTTTATATCAATTTTTCGCAAATACACTATTATTCCCTCCGCGACACTACAGATACATCGCCGGTACTAACTTTACAGATTTGTTCGCCTGTATCTATTAACAATGATCCCTGTTCATCAATACCAACATTTACTCCGGTTAAAATTCGAGAACCCATATCAACCCTGACTTCCTGACCCAAATGATAACACAAACTGCAAAACTCCTGCAT
>DAIMDR010000080.1:0-7689 GCA_036725705.1 Syntrophomonadaceae bacterium
GTATGCTCAATTGCAGTAAGGGGAGATAGGCGTGGAGATTGCGCAAATAGTAGGAATTGCACTGGTTACTGCCATAATGCTGTTGATTCTGCGCCAGGAGAAGCCGGTTATGGCGGTAGTCCTCAGTATAGTTTTCAGTGTGGTTATATTTCTGTTCATGATTGACAAGCTGACCTCAATTATTGAGGTTATGACCGAGTTGACCAGGCGGGCAGGGATAAACTATTTCTTTCTTTCCACCTTGTTAAAGATTTTAGGGGTGGCTTATCTGGGAGAGTTTACTGCCTCGATTTGTAATGATGCCGGTGAACAGGCTGTTGCCAAAAAGGTTGAGTTTGCAACCAAAATAATTATAGCGGTTCTGGCTTTGCCCATTATGGTAGCAATATTGGAATCGCTGCTGGAATTGATGCCGGGGTGAAGTTCATGAAAAGAAGTACATTTATAATTATTATTTTGGCAATATTATTTACCTTTATTAACTTTTCAACGCTTGAGGCTGCTGAAGATGAGGATATATCATTACTGCCACAAGTTATAGAAAAGATTGATTTAGGGACCATGGAAGATTTCAAACAGCAGATAGATGGAGAAGTTAGCAATTATATTAATCATAAATCGGTAAAGGAATGGCTGCTGGACTTTATCAGTGGAAATTGGCAGTTGGACACAGGTGAAATCATGCAGAATATGGGCAAATATTTCTGGGGCGAGGTTAGTGCTAACTTCAATTTGCTGGGTAAGTTGCTGGTTTTATCAGTGTTATCCGCGCTGTTAATCAATTTACCCGGAGCTTTTTCTTCCGGAGTCAGTCGTATAGCACAGATGGCATGTTTTATGGCTCTGACAGCCATAGCGCTGGGATCTTTTCGATTAGTTCTGGGTATCGGACAACAAACCATTGATCAAATGACCAGTTTTATGCTGGGAATGTTACCACAAATGCTGGTGCTGGTTGCCGGTTTAGGCAATATTAATGCCTCCATGATGTTGTTCCCGGTGTTGATGACTACCGCTACTGCTTTTGCCACTGCCATGAAAACGATAGTATTTCCGTTGATTATTTTATCGGCTATTTTGAATCTGGCCAATCAAATATCAGGAACCATCAAAGTAGAGCGCCTGGCCAAATTTTTCGGGCAAATGGCTCAACTATCTCTGGGATTTATACTGACTGTGTTTGTGGGAATTTTAACCCTCAGGTCACTGTATGCTTCGGTTATGGATAAGGTGGCTTTGCGTACTACCAGGTTCGTTACTGATAATGCCATACCGCTGGTGGGGAAAATGTTTTCCGATACCATTGAGGTTACCGCCGGTTATGTAGTGATGTTAAAACAGGCACTGGGTATTTTTGGAGTAATAATTATTTTAGGAATTATATTATTTCCGCTGATTAAAATTGCAGTTATTGCGCTGATTTATAAGGTTGCAGCTGCCATTGCCGAACCATTGGGTGATGGCAGGACTGCTGCCATTCTGGAAACTATGAGCACTCATTTATTTATGATGCTGGCAGCAGTTACAGCAGTAGGTTTAATGTTTTTTATCATGATTGCCATTGTCGTTGGAACCACCAACCACCTGGCTTCATTTTCCTGACAGGGGGCAATTTTAAATGCAGTTATTATCGGAAATAGTCAGAAATGTGATTGTAATTATCATTATTGCCAGCTTTCTGGAATTGCTGTTGCCACAGGGGACTTTACAACCGCTGGTGCGTTTTGCAATCGGTTTGTTTGTTCTTATTGCAGTTCTCAATCCGGTAATGAGCTTTTTGTTGCAGGATGTTAATTACAGTATCGATTGCTGGAATTTTCAGGCTGACAGTAAGGGTCAGGAGGAGATTATGCAACAGGGCAAAGAGTTGAACGAGCAATTAATAAACAGCAATCAAAAATTATTGCAGGAAAAAGTAGAGGGTCAAATTGGGGCAGTGGCGATGCTGGTTCCTGGCATAGAAGAAGTTGAGACGCTGGTAAGCATAAATAACCAGGGTAGTATGGAAAAAATCGAATTGATTATTTCACCGGAATCTGCAGATCCACCGCTTGAAGATGGAAAGATTGGAGTTCTGGGTTTAAATTACCAGTCTTTATCTGCTGAGGAAAAGAAAAAGGTGGAAGCCAAAGTACGACGCGTGGTCAAAGACCTATACGGTTTTAAAGATGAGCAAATCAAAATTGAGTTTAGAGGGGGTTAGTTTAATGCTGGAGGAATGGATTAGAGGTGATAACCAGCAGGAGAACAGTAATTGGATGAACCTGAAAGGAGGCAAGGGACGCTATTTATTAATTATAGTAATTTGTCTGGGCTTGCTGGCACTGATCTGGCCAACCGGAGTAAAGGAAAAAAACCAAGACAATTTAATTCCCGTAAATAATATGGAGAGCAGCAGCTTACAGGGACAAATGGTTGCTGATCTGGAGGGCATTCTATCGCAGATTGATGGTGCCGGCAAAGTTAAGGTAAGTATTTCGCTGGCTTCCCGCGGAAGTAAAACTTATGCCAGTAATCTGCGTAATGAGAAACGGGAGAGCAAGGAAGGCACAGGTTCTAACAGCAAGCAAACCCGGGAAGATACAGTAGTGCGTGATTTGGCAGTAACTTCCGGCAACCCTTTGCTGGTAGAGGAAAAATCACCTGAAGTAACCGGGGTTTTAGTAGTTGCTGACGGGGCAGGAAATTCCAGGGTGCGGGAAAACCTTACCCAGGCAGTAGCAACTTTGCTTAATATTGCCCCCCATAAAGTAACAGTCATGCCGAGAAAGGCGGGGATATGATGATAATTAATACAAAGAGAATTATTGCCGGGATAGCTGTTCTGATAGCAATTATAATCATGGTATCTCTACTGCTGAATAATAAGACTCCGGAAGAAAACTTACCGGAATCCATTCAAACTCCTGATATTTCAGGCAGTGAAGAGGATATATCCATGATTCCCCGACTTGCTAATACTGATATTGGTGAAGATTTCTTTATTCAATATCGCCTGGAAAGGGAGCAGATGCGCGGCAAACAGGTGGAGTTATTACAGGAAATATGCAATAATGAGTCTCTGACTGATGAGGCGCGTCAGTCGGCAGCTTTTCGCCTCGTAGATATTTCAACCGATATGGAGAGGGAAATGAAAGCTGAGAATCTGGTGAAAAGCAGTACCGGCGAAGATTGCGTGGTAGTATTTCAGCCTGATGCCATAGTAGTAGTGGCCGCCAAACAGTTACCGGAAGATCGGCAGCAGAGCCTGATTGAATTACTGAATCACCAATTTGTCAACGGGAAAGTCCGCTTAACAACCCTTTTTTGACAGGGGGACGGGGTTGTTGTCAACATTTATTCACCGCTGTTATTTGGAACCGGACTTTACTTGACGGTTGCTGACTCTGAAAAAGTACCCTAAATGTCATCCTGAGGAGCTGCAGGCGACGAAGGATCTCTTTTGGAAATCTGCAATATTGGGACTTTAACCAACTAGATTCTTCACTATCGTTCAGAATGACATGTAAAAGGGTTGACAGGGGGGTTGACAGGGGGACAGGGTTGTTGTCAACATTTATTCACCGCTGTTATTTGGAACCGGACTTTACTTGACGGGTACTGAATGAAACTGATGTTGAGTGTTAATTGGCGGATTAATGGGGATATTCAGATACAATTGCTTACAGGATTGTGCGGGTTCACTGTCATAATAATATTACCGACTTTAAAAAGAGAGCCTTTGTTGCCTATAGCTCCTCAGGATGACAATTATGATGCTTTTTCAGGTAATCTCGAAGCCTCAGACTGTCAATACGGTATTTAGTGTACATATATGAATGCAGGTATACATACGATAAATGCATTGAAACGCAAGCGGATTATTTTTATAATAATCTGGGTTAACTCAGGCCGCAGGCCTGAGTATATCTGTATCAGGGTATATATTGCTGATATGTAAGATATGGTAACGGGAGGAACAGAAAATGAGCAGAATTAAAATAACCGATACCAGCCTGCGTGATGGCCATCAGAGTCTATGGGCGACTCGTATGGCTACCGAAGATATGCTGCCGATTTTAGAGAATTTGGATGAGGTAGGTTACCATTCCATGGAAGTATGGGGTGGAGCAACTTTTGATGTATGCATCCGTTATCTGAATGAGGATCCCTGGGAAAGATTACGCAGTATCAGGAAACAGGTTAAGAAAACACAGCTGCAAATGTTGTTGCGGGGTCAATCTCTGGTGGGGTACAGTCATTACCCGGATGACATTGTTTATAAGTTCGTAGAGAAGTCAGCTGAAAATGGTATTGATATAATTCGGGTATTTGATGCCCTGAATGATATTCGCAATCTGGAAGTACCACTTAAAGCTATCAAGGCTACTGAAAAGCATGCCCAGGCCTGTGTGGTTTATACGATCAGTCCGGTGCATACGATGGATCATTTTGTTGAAATCGCCCTGCGTCTGAGGGAGATGGGAGCGGATTCCATTTGCATCAAGGATATGGCCGGGTTGTTGTCCCCATATAAGGCCTATGACCTGGTTACTGCATTGAAAGAGAGTCTGGATGTACCTATCCAGCTGCATACCCATTATATTGGGGGTATGGCGATTGCCGCCCTGTTGAAAGCGGCTGAAGCCGGAGTTGATATTATTGATACTGCCAGTGTACCCATGGCGTTTGGTTCTTCGCAGCCACCGGTGGAAACGATTGTCAGAGCACTTCAGGATTCAGACCGGGATTCCGGCCTGGAGTTGCATAAGTTATTTGATATAGCTACCCATTTTGAAGAAATACGCAAACATAAAGGTTTTGAGCGCGGAGTAACCCGTATTAATGATATGAAGGTGTTTGAACATCAGGTTCCGGGAGGTATGATTTCCAATTTATTATCACAATTGGAAGAACAAAGGGCTTCCCATAGAGTTGATGAGGTAATGGAAGAAATACCTTATGTGCGTGCTGACATGGGATATCCTCCCCTGGTGACACCTACCAGTCAGATTATTGTTATTCAGGCCGTTTTGAATGTGCTTATGGGGGAAAGATATAAATTGTGCCCGGGTGAAGTAAAAGATTATGTACGGGGTCTATATGGAAAGCCGCCGGTTGATATAAGTGATGAAATATGTCAAAAAATTATTGGTGACGAAGAAATTATAACCGTCAGACCGGCAGATTTATTGGAGCCGGGCTGGGAAAAGGCCAAACAGGAAGTAGCCCAATGGGTTGAGAGTGATGAGGATATATTGACTTATGTTTTGTTTCCTCAGGTAGCACTTAAATATTTTGAATGGCGTAAATCAAAGGGTTTGGAAGATGCTTCCCTTATTAACACCGGGGAGTATTTGACGGTAGATATGTATCAACCGGAGAAAGTTGCAGTAAACAGACCGGTAGTTTCGAAACCAAACCTTCTCAGGAGAGATGAAGAGATGAATTTTGAGGAAATTAAAGAATTGATTTTGTTATTGGATAAATCCAGTCTGGCAGAATTGGAATTGCATAGTGATGATTTTCGTTTGAATTTACGCAAAAGTGTATCCAATACGCGTGTAACAGCAGATACCGGTGATGATGATTTGCAGAGCAGTTCATCTGACCCGGCAGCAGTAATTGAAGCGGAAAATATGGCAGAGGTTACTGCACCAATGGTAGGTACTTTTTTTGCGGCGGCTTCTCCGGATGCCCTTCCTTTTGTAAAAGCGGGCGACAGGGTAACTACCGGACAAACATTATGTATTGTTGAAGCTATGAAACTGATGAATGAAATTAAAGCTGAAGTATCGGGTATGGTAACCGATGTACTGGTTTCAAATGGTGAACCGGTGGAATACGGGCAAGTTATATTTGTGATTGAAAAAGACTAGAGGTGATAATTTGTTTACCAAAATTCTGATAGCCAATCGCGGCGAAATTGCGGTTAGAATTATCAGGGCTTGCCGGGAATTGAATATTTCTACCGTAGCCGTTTATTCAAAGGCTGATCGTGACAGCCTGCATGTGCGATTGGCAGATGAAACTGTGTGTATTGGGGAGGTACCGGCTAAAAATAGCTATCTTAACATATATAATATTATCAGTGCAGCTATTATTACCGGGGCGCAGGCTATTCATCCCGGCTACGGCTTTATGGCCGAGAATGCCTATTTTGCTGAATTGTGCCAAATACATGATATAAAGTTTATTGGTCCATCTGCAAAAGTAATCAGCCTGATGGGGGATAAAGTCAAAGCCCGCGAAACGGCCAGACAGGCCGGGGTACCATTGGTTCCGGGAAGTGATGGTGCGGTAACTGATTATAATCAGGCAATTGATATTGCGCAGGGAATCGGGTATCCGGTTATGATCAAGGCCTCTGCCGGAGGCGGAGGCAAAGGTATGCGTCTGGCACACAGCGCAGAATCTTTACGGGAAGCCCTGGATACTGCCCGCATGGAGGCAGGTGCTGCTTTTGGCAATGATGAAGTATATGTAGAAAAATATATTGAAGAACCCCGTCACATTGAAATACAAGTTTTAGCTGATGAGCATGGTAATGTAATCCATCTGGGGGAAAGAGACTGCTCTTTGCAGAGGCGTAATCAAAAGCTGCTGGAAGAAGCCCCCTCATCATTTTTGCATGATGAATTACGGACGGCTATGGGTCAGGTAGCAGTGGACTTAACCCGGCAGGCTGGTTACAGCAGTGCCGGAACGGTTGAATTTCTCGTAGATAAGGATAAAAATTTCTATTTTATTGAGATGAACACCCGCGTACAGGTCGAGCACCCGGTTACCGAGATGATAACCGGTATTGATATTGTCAGAGAACAAATTTGCATTGCTGCCGGTGAGCCGTTGAGATACAGGCAGGAGGATGTAAAAATTAATGGCTGGGCTATAGAGTGTCGCATTAATGCTGAAGACCCCGCTTTTGATTTCAGGCCTGCACCGGGTACTGTGGGGCAGTATATTATACCCGGAGGACCGGGGATTCGGGTGGATTCTTCAGTGTATCCGGGTTATACTATCCTTCCGTATTATGATTCCATGATTGCCAAGCTGATCGTCTGGGGGCAAAACCGGACGGAAGCTATTGCCCGAATGAAACGTGCCCTGGCTGAGTTTACCATTGAGGGTGTAGCTACAACTATTCCTTTTCATCAACAGGTATTAAACAACGCCTTTTTTCAAAAAGGTGAAGTTTATACGAATTTTATCCAACGAAGGATGAATAATAACTATTAAGGTTATCATTAAGTTAAGTAAAGTTTGATAAATATAGTAATAGTCTGGTAATATACAAAATATAAGTCGGTATGGAGGTGACAAAATGGAAGCTAATAAACCTGGTATTAATACAGATATGGGTACAATTACTATTGCTGATGAGGTGGTTTCCACAGTGGCGGGCCTGGCTGCTATTGATGTCGAAGGTGTAGCATCTATGAGCGGTGGCTGGGGAACTGACCTGGTGGAAAAACTGGGACGTAAAAATTTTGCCAAGGGTATTAGAGTTGAATTAACTAATGATGATACCAAAATTGATATTTACCTAATCGTAGAGTTTGGCTATTCAATTCCTGAGGTTGCCGATAATGTACAAAAGGAAGTTAAACTGGCAGTTGAAACCATGACGGGATTAAATGTCATAGAAGTAAATGTACATGTGGTTTCAGTTCAATTAAAAAGGTCAGGTGTGAGTGAAGCTGAAATATC
>DAIMDR010000081.1:0-7675 GCA_036725705.1 Syntrophomonadaceae bacterium
ATATCTATCTAAATATGATTGTAAATTTATCCAGCTAACCACAAATACACCATCGTGGTCAGTTTCAATGTCTTGTAGCGATTCTGTATTTGGAAACTGCAGGTCTTTTGGAAGGATTGAGTCCGCGAAATCTATGATCTCTTGATTGCACCTCCATGTCGAGACCCTTTCCTCAATTTCACATAGTCCAGAAGACTCCATTTCTCTAAACCATTGTATTTTTTTTAATCCTATATACTTCTTGTTCTTTCTATCAGTTCTACTTGTCCTTATAATTGATTGCCTTACATCTCCCACGGCAATAATCTTGATTTTAGATTTTAACAACAGTTCAAGTATTTCTAAATCATTCCCAACAAGATCTTGTACTTCATCAAAATATATCTCATCGTATATCCCTTCTAGCCTTTCAACGCACGCACCCTTACTACAGCGTGCGATATCGTATGCCAATTTGCCAATATTATTACTGTATGCTCTACCTGAATTATCGAAATATCTTTTTGCTCCACGCTTGTATTGCGAAGGGCCTTTGCCTTCCACAAAATGTAGTCCACTAACAACTTGCTCTGGGAATAGGTCAAAAACATATGGATAAACGAAATGTTTGAGTAGAAACGAATACCACCCAATAACGTGACATTGGTTTTTAAAACATGCGTTGTGCCATAACCGTTCTTCGATAACAGTCTGACCTGTAGTGGTATACGTTACAATAAGGATATTTTTTGAACCCGTCCCCAAATGGCACAGTTCTATTATTGATTGCGTTTTGTGTCCACCAGCCGGAGCTAATATTATTTTATTCATAGATTTCGAACAAACTCTATAGCGTCCAAAAAATATTGTGGGTAATTGATGTTAATCTCGCTACTAGCGATTTGCCAGGCATATTCTGTTTTATTTGATGTCATGAAACCACACAAGTCTTTATCATCAGGGCATTCAACAATATTTTTCAAATCCCCTTCTCGGTCTTGATTCGCATATATTATTTGTGGTTCAAGAGTATCTCCAAATTCTTTAGAACCCATAAACATTTCTCGAACTCCATCCTTTAAGTAGTCTTTGGCCTTTTCCTTCCAATGTTCTGGTGGCTGTTTATCTGCGTCACGAAGAACAGCTACTGAGCGATCTAAAACATGGCATAGCTCAAGAGCTCTACGATTTCTTGTGCCTTGACTAATTACATCAACTTCGTCCTCGACTGGATATCTTCCTACAATGTCATAGTAAGCCCGATTAAAGAGCATTTCGTCAGATGATCCCTCTACTATAACCAGCTTTCTAGCTAAAACCAGACGAAGTGTATCGTACCCTGACTGTTTCTTGAAATAATTCGTAGTATCTTGTGATAAATCATCAAATATTGCTTTTTCTCCCTTGTGCAGGAGTATGAGTCGATCTAAACCGAGTCTGTTCAACACATAGGAACTATGAGTTGCTATAAACGTTTGTCTTCCAGAGGAAAGCTTATCAATAAGGCTGACTATATGCGTCAACGAAGTATGTGATAAGTGATTCTCAGGTTCCTCAATAATCACATAATTGCTTTTTTCTTGAGATGACTTCAGTGCCAAAGCTATCTTCATTAGTACCTGTTGCCCTTGACCAGCCATAGCGAACGGCACGGAATCAACATGTGGTACTACATTGGTCTCCCAATTTGCAGATGAAGATTGATCCATCTGAAGTCCCAAATCATGATTGCTTACGGTTTTCGTTTCCTCTTCGATTCGCTCATTTACTTTGCTTAACATAGTCGCGGTCAATTGGTACCTTGATTGCCTATATGCTACTGATAGATCAACGCTATCTTTTTCGTCAATATAGTCACACAACATCTGTCGTGTTTGATAATCTATACCTCGAGTAGATCGTATGGTGTGTCCATCAATTACTGACGTTCTGAGCTCGTACGGACGCTTATTAAGAGGCGTACCATCAAATCCCCTCCAGATTATTTGATAGTATTCCGTTGGCAATACTGGTGGATGGTCGCTTGATAAATAGGTTTTAATTTGATTTATGTATTCAAGGTCTGGTTCAATTCTTAGAGAAATCCCGGGGCAATCTTCGCGAAATTTATTATTCCTTCCTCTTAATTTTTGTGGTTGATCATCCGTTCTAAAGTATAATTCGATCAGAATAAAAGGTAGTGGTACGTCATCATCCCTATCAACAGCTTCAAAATATTCCTTTACAATATCTGTATTGAACCAATAAGGATTGAATTCATCAACAATAAAACGGCCATTAATTCTTCCGTTTAACACCAATGAAATTGCTTCTAACAGAGTAGACTTACCAGCCTCATTATTGCCGACAATAATGTTTAATCCATCCTGTAGCTTCAGATCTAGTCTCTTAAAAGTACGGTAATTCTGAATGTGTATCCTTCTAATCATAGTTTGCCTCCCGTAAAAAACCTATGCCTCTTCTGCAAAGGGCTGAGTTACTATCGGGCAGTAAAGTCCTATAATAAACTACCCTTTTGTCACCACTTGCACCTGGGTCTTTACGCCATTCTCCCGATCAAACAAGCCGGTGGTTTCCTCAACTATCTAGGAAGCTAATGTGGAAGATCATCCCAAGCTAATTACCCCAGGCACCTATTAGGCTCCAAACCAAATGGGTCTTGTAGTATTTTCAACATATTTCCATCTAATTCCTGCAATTTTCCCTTCAGTATCCTCGGTCTCGTTTACAAGGAGTTATCCGTACCACCCTCACCTACCCATAACCTTCCTCACCAGCGGCAGAAGCCCTGTCTTATCCAAGCCAATACGAATGAATCTTTTCGCCGATTGTTTTGCCCCTAATCCCCCGTACTTTTTGAGAATGAACTCAATGCCGTTGGCATGGTAATCCTGCCAGAACTGTTCGCGTCTTGGTGGCAAAGCGGTTGGCGCCTGTAAATTGTGCTGCAGACACTCGCGCGTATTGCTGGGCCGCAATTCGATTTGCTCTGCTAAATTGCCAAATAGGTTCTTGCCTTTAGGTGAATTAATTAAAACGAGTGAGACACCCTTATTGTCATCAAAGTCAGGCATTGACCGTTCAATGCCCCAAAAGTCTGCAATGGTTATGTCCGAAGGCCTATGCAGGTTGGCAAATTTACAATTATAACAAGATGATCGCAAAGCCAAATCCGATCCGAATATGCTTGTATAAGTCAACACCTCAGGAGTATTCAGCTTGCTATTCCCATCTTCGAATACGGCTTTTACATTGTATCCACGCCATCCTATCCCCTTATGTCGGAACGAATAGCTTTTCAATTTACTTTTATTTCTCTTCTCAAGGAAGCCAACATACTCGTACCAAAGTAGCGGACTTGGAGTGCCGTGGCATACAATATCGCACAAAATCAAGTTTTCATATTTTTTCATCAAGAACGCGGAGAGGCCGGCATTCTGGCAGGGGGTTCCGGTAAATAAGACTGTTTGCCCGGTTTTTAGTTCTGCCTTGATGTCCGCGAACACATCGTTCAAATCGCTTTGAACGTATTTGGAGCCACGAAATCTGTTCCGTTCCTCTGTAGTTACAGCCTTTTGATGACACACCATGTATTGGTTATCAAATGCAGCCCCGTACACGACTCCTCCAATACCCAGAACATAATCTGAAATCGCAGTGAACATCCCACCCGAAGAGCTATTCATTCTCACCTGATCATCTCGGTGTTTAACAGCATAGACCTTCGGGACATCGTAATTGCCTTTGATCTTGAAACTGCTTTTGAACGGGCAGATCTGCTGACAAAGGCCACATTGGCTGCACAATTCCTCATCGGTATGTGGATACAGAAATCCCTCGTCATCAGCTAACATGGTAATTGCATTTTCCGGGCATATGTTCAAGCAAGCGTTACACCCAGCACACTCATCTTTACTTTCGTAGGCTAACATCAGGCGGCACTTCCTCTCGCGAACACGGTCTTAACCCTATTCACAACATCAATAAATACTGGTCTATCAAAGAGGTAATTAATAATAATGACAACAATAAATGCGTAGACAGCCGTCACGACTGCCCAGTATGTCCATTCCAAAAAGTTACGGCAGTCAATCTGAATAAACTGTACAAAAGGCAGACTTATCAGACCAAAACACACAAATACCCTTACTATCCGATAAAATGAATCCCTCACTCTGAGTTTGGTTAGCTTGCGAGGAATATAGAACAACAGATCTATGTCTCTGTATATATTGGAGAAAATAGATCCTACCAATATGCCGGCCAATCCCCAGAACTGGACGAAGATCACGCCACCAACTACTGCGATTAATCCCTGTATAGTAACCTGTACTCTGGTTTCCCGATAAAGACCGGCTGAAATCACTAACATCCCCTGGGGTGTTTTTAGGCTGTATAGCAGACCATTTAATGTGATTAGAAATCCAATCAGAGGCATATTATAGTTCACATCAGTGATGCCGGCAGTATATAGCTTGATAAAGGGCATGATCAGAACCATCGTGCAGGAAAAAGCCCAGCTTATCAGGGCATAAAACATTAACTCAAATTCCTGGTAAGACTTCTGTAAAACAGCTTGTTCCTTACGAGCGATCACATCCCCAAATGATGCGGATAAGCCACTGGTAAAGATACCTACTATCCCTGATACGCCAGCCACAACCATATTGAAAATTGAATAAACGCTTATCATCTGTAATGAAGTAAAAATAGTCGCAATGATAACCGGTGCCCCTGAATGTGTTGCTCCCAGGATCTGCAGGTATAGGGCATCCCAGCGTTTATTCAGCGCTTCATTATTGGGAGTCTCACTGTAATCAATGTAGGTATATCTTTGCCGCACATATAAATAGAGGATGAGGGAACGAGCAAAGACCGAAAGCAAGGCCACTAGTCGAACCACTACAATACTCGCCCCATTAAGGGCTAATAACGCAATGATCACTGTGTTCAGGAATATGGCCACGATTGAGGCCAATGACAAAACATACAGCTTTTGGTCGGCAGTGAGCAACGCCCGGTATTTTGCCATTGTAAAGAATTCTAATGCCCCGGACACACCCAGGACAAGAACTAGAGCACCCACTTCTACAGGTGAAAGCAGCGAAGTTTTTACCAAGGCGGGATAGATTAAGGCCAGTCCCAAAGTCAGGGCTACAAAAATGTATCCAGATAAGATATAGAATCGGTTAGTGGCTGAAAGTACTCCGTTAATGCTCTTATGGTCATCTTCTGCCAAGGGCTTGTACAATGCATAGACGGCCGCACCGGCCAGCCCGGCTTCAACCAGATTGAAATAGGCAATAAACTGCGATATAGAGGTGACCAATCCATTAATCTCGGAACCAAAAGCAACCAGAATAATTCGGGGCACAATAAAGCCGGCTGCCACAGTAAATATCTGTAGAAGCGCAGCAGTCATAGAATTATATACGAAGCTCTTTGTTCTGCTCACTCTTCTAGAATCCTTTTCAGGAAATCCAGAGACCGCTGTCTCTCCGATTCTAGCTTGTTATTAACTGTTATATAATCAATCTCACTAAAGATATTGCCGGTTTTACCATTAATGATTTGCCTGCTTCGCAGGTCAAAAGTATCTAAAATGTGTTCCAGTCTGGAGTTAACTCCTTGGGATTCTGGTAACAGTTCAAGAAAAAAGTCTTTATTAAAACTAAGCGAAAAACATGTTCCATGAAATGAGTTTGTAACCACATAACGTGCATTCTTAAATAGCCCAAGGAATTCCGTAGGTCCTACACATTTTTCATATATAGCATCTATTTTTTTAATTATGGAGTAAGAAATATATACAATTGAATAGCCTGTCTTTCTAGACAGTTCTTCTACAAATGTTTTTATTGTTGGCGAACTACCAAGTGTATAAAGGAGAATATATTCCTTTTTATTCTGATAATCTGTGGCTATCCCCCCCCATTCTTGCTTAGTCATAAGTAACGTTGGGTCCAATACCAGTTCTGCTTCTCGGTTAATAAGACCCTTTATTATTTCCTTGCCCTGATTTTCTCTTACGGATATATGACTAAAACCATTTAATAGTGTTTTATAATCGTCTCTGTATGTTGTCGGAATATTGCTGATTCCAAAGCTGGCAGCATAGGAGTTCTTTTTTGAAGTGTCTTGTGTGAAATCCAAAAGATAATTCCTATCAAACTCTGTTAACTTGTAGTTCCACACCTGGTCACTACCGCAGATAAACTTATCATACTCCGATGATAATTTATTCAGTTGTTCACAATTCACACATACATCGCTGAAAACCAAATTTGCAGCTGAATAATCACGGAATTTTTTGTGTTTACGATTTCTGTGTTTCGCATAAAAGATAAATCGCACTAAATCCTGCAAACTATGACAATCCGAAATACGTGCTTCATGATGCCGACTCTCCATTACCTTGCTGCGATAATCTATTATGTTCGGCTCGCATCCCAGCTTTTTTAGGGTTTCCTGAAGAGCATACGTCTGTAGCAACGCTCCGTAATTCAATGCCCTGTGAAAGGTTAGAATACCTATTCGAATCTTATTGTTGTAACACTTCAAAGATAAAACCTCCGCGCTTGATTTCGTGGTCTTGATAGACTCCTGTCGAAACGGTACATATGCAAACAAATCGTAGACATATGCCCCGATCAAGATGACTCCACTGTATTGTTAATCCGGGATACTCGGCTCCTTAAGGATTTCAAAGGCAGCGGATTTATCTCAAAAGATTCATTACTTGAATCCATGTCAGGCGACCTATCCCACCATTAGAAGGCTAAACTTTTGCTAGTATATTAATTTAATCTCTGGATTTGTTATGGTGAGCTTTTGTTCGTTCAAATAAGATTCTTTCGAAAACTTCCGTCAAGTCAGTCGCAATTTTTTCAGGTGAAAACCTCATCTTTGCATACTGTGATATTTTTTTATCATCGTAATCCATACGATGCTCGACCATGTATTGCATTGCTTCGTTCAACGCATCAGTACAATCGGCTTGAATAAGCAATCCTGTTTCGGGGGTAACGAAATCCTCTGGTCCACCACATTTAGTAGCTATTACAGGCAAACCCGAAGCCATCGCCTCAATATAGACCACACCAAATGTCTCACTTCTGCTCGCTAGTACGAAAGCGTCTGCATTGCGTAAGCCCATTGCTATTTCAAATCTGTTTGTCTGTCCCACGAACCTTACGACATGATTAATTCTCAACCTCCTAGTCTGTGCTTCAAGCGCTGCTCGCTCAGGCCCATCTCCGTATATGGTCAGAAAACATGATGGATAAGTATTCAATAAATCTGCAAAAGCATCAAGTAGTAAATCATAGCCTTTCCCATCTAATAAGTGTCCTACTGCAATAAAGTTGAAATTTCCCTTTTTTTCGTGAGATGCATAATTAAAAATGTTTGTATCGACTATATTATAGATGCATTGTGTTTCAATACCCATCGTCTTAAATAGATTTCTTCCCAAGGTTTCACTCACGACTAGTACTGTATCTGCTTCCTTATATACGGCTTTGATGCGTTTCACTAAGTTTACAGGCAATTCAGGCTTGTTAACACCAGATGAATGTTCTGTAATGACAAATGGCAACCTTTTCTTTTTGCAAACCAGTATAGCTTTTGCAGCTGTCTTCCAAAAATGTGCATGAACAATGTCAGGCCTGCCGAACCTTTTCTCGATTATTTGATA
>DAIMDR010000082.1:0-7616 GCA_036725705.1 Syntrophomonadaceae bacterium
TATCTTCAATTTGTTGTTTTTGTTTATTGCTGATGAAATTACTGCCAATATCAAGATATACTGGGGTTCCGGGCCAATTATTATCTATATTGTTTAATTGGGCAGCAATTGCAGTTTGCAATTCATTAAAGCTTTGATAATGCTTAACTTCAATGAACATTCCCTGTTTGCTCCATGTCAAAGTTCCTGACACAAATCAACCTCCCTTCACCCTTTAGCATGTACATTGGTATTACCTATGAATTCTATTATTGTTATATATTCCCTTTGATGAAAAACAAAAAAATAGAGGTAATATCGCCTGATTACCTCTATTCGTGTCAGATTACAATAAGTAAATTACCCCATTATTCGGCTTTTTGATTCGACATGATTGGTTGTTCTTCGCTCAGATGATTCCTGATACCAAAGTATTGTTCAAATACATCCCGACAAACCAAACCGGCTGACCCCCCACCACTGTAACCATATTCTACTATTCCGGCAAAAGCAATTTCCGGATCATCAAAGGGAGCAAAGGCAATGAACACACCATGAAATTCTTTCATGGGATTGTCTCCCTGCCTTCCAGTCTGGGCAGTACCGGTTTTAGCAGCAACCTGTATTTCCGGTGGAAATTGATAAAACAGGAAGTGGGCTGTGCCTCCCGGTTGTGTTACTGCCAGCATGGCACGCTTAGTCTCAGCAATAGTCTGGCTGGAAACATCCACGCGGTGAATTACCTTTGGTTTAAACTCTTTCACGGTTTTACCATTGTGTTCTACTATTCTCTTAACTATAAATGGTTGCATCAATTGACCACCATTAGCGATGGTGGCAACATAGTTAGCCAATTGGATTACTGTATAGTTATTCGAACCTTGTCCAATCGACATATTGAAAGTATCAAATGATTGCCAGGCAGTGTCAAAGTTATAGTCAATTTTATATTGTGCCTCCAGCTTTACTTCCTCATTATGACGCTGCCGTTCAATTTTGTCCCTTTCCTCACTGTTAACCGCTTGTTTTAACAGTAGCTCATATTTACTATTTAAATTTTTTCGTAAATTATCATACTTTTGATCAATTAAAATAGCGTTAATTTCCTTCTTCCATTCAGGGGTTGGTAACAAACCCCGACTTTCATCGGGAAGGTCTATGCCAGTTTTACTACCCAGGCCAAATTGATCGGCTACTCGGATAATCTCATCTTTAGTAGCCCGCCGCCCCATTTCCTGAAAAAATGTATTACATGATTTGGCCATTCCATTATAATAGTTCATATTTCCGTGAACACCGGTACATTTAATATAGGGAGCAATCCAGTAGGCACCGCCACAATTAACCGAATCATATACTGAGTTTAAAGCCCCTTTATCCAGAGCTGCCATTCCGGTTATCGGTTTAAAAGTGGAACCGGGAGGATAAGTAGCCTGTATGGACCGGTTCTGTTCAGCTCCTGGATTTAGGGGATCGTATTTCCCCTGGGGATAATAATAATCAACTTTTTCCGAAGCCAGATTTCCTTTCCAATCATCCGGATTAATTGGCGGCATACTGGTCATGGCCAGGATTTCTCCGGTCTTTACATTCATAACTACCACCGAACCGACTTTTGCTTTGGGATAACTTCCCTGAAGCGTGTTTAAAACCTTTGACATACTTTGATCCAGAACCTTTTGCAGTTTCATATCAATACTGAGATATAAGTTATAGCCCGGTTCCGGTTCCAGCGTTATCTGTTCCTGAACCGGGATAGGTACATTACTGGCATCTACTTCAATTCGACGGGCTCCGTCTTTACCACGCAAATAACGCTCATAACTCTTTTCAATACCCGATTTCCCAATCAAACTGTTCAGGGTATATTCTTTTCCCGATTCTCCTGACAATTCCTGCGGATTTATGGAATGAATATATCCCAGCAGATGTCCGGCCAGTTCGCCCTGAGGATAAGATCTGAGTGGTTCAACGGTAATCATGACTCCCTGATAAATAGTACGATTTTCCTCTATATGAACAACTAATTCCCAGGGTATATCGCGAATAATTGTAACCGGTTCATAAAGGCGATATTTCTGTAACGCTATCTTTTCATTAATGCTTTCAACCGTAATCTCCGGGTAATGCTTATTCAATAACTGGACCAGCCGCTCTATAACCTCTTCATCCTGTTTTGTTTCCAGAAAGGAAAGGTTTAAAGTATAAACCAATTTATTAGAGGCCAATGTTTCGCCTTCGCGAGTATATATTTCTCCCCGGGGGGCTTTAACCGATACCAGACGAATACGGTTTTCTTTAGCCTGGGTCTGGTACTTCTCATTATAAAATAGTTGTAATACTGCCAATCGTATTATCAGTACACTTAGCAGCAGTATTACTACCCCGGATAGTATTCTAAACCTGTGTCTATATTCTTCGGCTTTCATTTTATATCACCTTTTAAGCCTTCAGTAAACCATTATGTGACGAATTATAATACCAGAAATAAATTGGTACGGACAACAATAAATTGTATAAACATTGAAACAGTGTTTTAATAAGGAAATCATTCTCAATTGCAGATGAACCGGAAACCAATACGAACAGAATCAACATAACCAGTGAATTAATAAAAGTTCCTGCCAGTACTCCCAAAAATCCTACCAGCATATTTTCCTTAAAAACATTGCCCTGCATCTTGCCCAGGGAATAGCCTACTATAGCCTTGCTTAGTGCATTCAGACCTATTAAGCGCCCCATATATAAATCCTCCAGCAAACCGCACAGAAATCCATATATGGTTCCCGGACGCTCTCCATTTATAAGTGCAAAGAAGACAACAAACATTAATACCAGATCCGGTATAGTTCCTCTTATACTATAAAAACTAAATAATGTCGATTGGAAAAATATTGCCATAAATGGCAGTAGAGCGAGAATCACATAACGAATCATTCTTGTTCAACCTCATCGGATTCTGTAATGGGTATATAATCAATAATCACCATAACTTCTTCCAAACGGTCAAAATCTACCACCGGTTTTACCTCGGCAGTCAAAAGCAATCCACTGGGTTCACGGGAAATTTTACTTATAGTACCTACATCAATCCCTTTAGGATAGGTGGTTGACAAACCGGAAGTAATTACGCGGTCATTAACTTCTACTGAAGAATAATAGGGTATATTACCCATTCTTAACAAGTTGCCATCCCCCAACCCCTCAACCAATCCGTTGGTTTCCCGGGTTCTTTGCAAAATCACTCCTACCGCCATCTCCCGGTCAGTGAGCAGGTTTACTTCAGCCGTATTATTATTAACCTGCATTACTTTTCCTACCAGTCCCTCTGGTGTAATTACAGGCATTCCATAATAAACTCCCTGATTCTTCCCCCGGTCAATAACGATGGTTTTATACCAATTGCTGGGGCTCCTGGCGATAACTACGGCCTCCACTAAAGTATAATTATTTATATTTGCTTCTTTAAATTCTAATAGCTTTTTTAGTCTAACAGCTTCTGACTGATACTCCCTGAGCAATTGATTGTCTATAGATAGTTGTTTATTCTTGTCTTCCAGAATCTCAATTCGTTCTATTAATGAGCGTTTTTCGCTAAAAACATAACTCATCCCCCCCCAGTTTCCCCTTATATTACCAGTCCATTTTTGCAAAGGACTGTAAATATCACGAATAATGTTTTCTACTACTGTGACTTCCTGACGGGGAACAGCAGTCATTCTCATAATTGACAGGCTAATTATTACGATAAAAACAATCGTCCAAAAATACTTATTTCGTAATAATCTAAACACAACTCCTCACCCGATATCAAAACGATTTTTTGGGAGCTACCAGCACCCGTTTCAGCACTTCAATATTATCCAGTACTCTTCCAGTACCTTTCGCAACCGCTAATAGCGGTTCATCACAAACATAAACCGGTATATTGGTTTCCTTGCTGATAAGCTTGTCCAGTCCTTTTAACATGGAACCACCACCAGCCATGACTATACCCCGGTCCATAATATCAGATGCCAATTCCGGTGGGGTTTTTTCCAGACAAACCTTAATGCCATCAATAATTTCATCAACTGTTTCCTGTAAAGCAGACTGAATTTCAATAGACGAAACCCTGATGTTTTTAGGTAATCCGCTGACCAGATCGCGTCCCCTTACTTCGAAATATTCTTCCGCACCTTCCCACATAGCTGATCCAATATAAATTTTAATATCTTCAGCAGTCCTCTCTCCGATTAATAAATTATAAGTCTTTTTCAAATGCTGAATTATGGCTTCATCCATATTATCTCCCGCCACCCGGACTGATTTGGCAGTTACAATTCCCCCCAGTGATATAACCGCTACCTCTGTAGTACCTCCGCCAATATCCACCATCATATTACCGGTAGGTTCATGTACAGGCAAACCGGCACCAATTGATGCTGCCATAGGTTCCTCAATTAAATAAGCCTCACGAGCCCCGCCTTGCAGAGCCGCTTCTCTGACTGCCCTTTCCTCAACAGTGGTGCAACCGGTAGGAATGCTTATAACTACCCGGGGTCTGGCCATAGGATTACGCTGACCCAATGCCTTATTAATAAAATACTTGATCATAGCCTGCGTAATATCGAAATCAGCAATTACACCGTCTTTCATGGGCCTTATTGCTACAATGTTACCGGGGGTTCTGCCAATCATCTGTTTGGCTTCCTCACCTACGGCTAAAACTCTGCCGCTATCATTCTGGATAGCTACTACTGATGGTTCTTTTAATACAATCCCCTTGCTCTTTAAATGTACCAGGGTGTTGGCAGTGCCCAGATCTATCCCCATATCTTTTCCAAATACCATCATTCAATTTTATCCTCCTTCAGCAAATTACCTTGGTTTATATGAGACCTTTATTTTTCAAACTGCAATAAGAATCGTAACCGATTATTATATGATCAAGCACATTAATACCCATAATTTTACCAGCTTCAATAAGCCCTTTGGTGGTTTCAACATCTTCTTTACTTGGAGTAGGATCACCACTGGGATGATTATGTATAAGAATTATAGAGGCGGCACTATTTTTAACTGCCGTCTTAAACACTTCCCGTGGGTGAACAATCGAGCTATGTAAGCCTCCAACACTAACATCCTCCCACAGAATAATTCCATTCTTGCGATCCAGGTATAATACTCTGAAACGCTCCCGGTCCAGAAATCGCATATCTTCCATAAAGGCGTTTTTTACATCTTCGGGAGATTTTATGGTTATTTTATGTTGCTGACCAATGGATATGCGTCTCCCTATTTCAACAGCGGCTTTTATAGCTACCGCTTTTGCTTCCCCAATTCCCGGTTCCCTGGTCAATTCATCAACCGTTGCCTCCATTAAATATCGTAAGCTTCCCTCATGATTAATTAACAAATGATTGGCAATATCCAGAGCAGTCTTACCAATTATTCCTTTACTCAGGATAATTGCCAGCAATTCCGCATCACTTAAGCTGGCTTCTCCCTGTTGCAGCAGTTTTTCCCGCGGACGCATATTTTCAGGCATTTCTTTTATCGTAACATGATAACCGTTCAGCCTAATCCCCCCTTAGCAGGCTAAACCCACGTTTTTCAAGCATCAAATACAATCTGTGCAAAGGCAGTCCAACAACATTAAAATAACAGCCTTCTATACGATTGACAAATAGTGATGCCCGACCTTGAATTGCATATGCGCCGGCTTTATCCATTGGCTCTGTAGTAGCAACATAATAATCAATTTCTTCGCGCGTTAAATCTTTGAAATACACTTCCGTAATCTCAGTCTGAATTTCATATTCATCGCAATTTGTATCTAATACACATACGGAAGTCATCACCTGATGCTTACGCCCACTCAGTAAACCGAGCATATTTACTGCATCATCAGCATCAATTGGTTTACCCAGTACACGATCATTCAACACTACCATGGTATCAGCAGCTATTATCAAGCCTTTATAACCCTGTTTGGCCGGCACTTGTGCTTTTTCCAGTGCAATCCTGCTGCTGGCTTCCATTGGAGTTTCATGATTATTAATTACTTCGTCAATTTCTGCGGGAACACTTTGAAAAACAAGCCCCATTTCCTGTAGCAAGGCTTTTCTTCGCGGTGATTGTGAGGCTAAAACAATATTCAATCTATCCATCCTTACAGACGCTTATATATTAGATATGCTATTAAAAAGCCAATTAAAGTAAAGATACTGATATGGATCATGAAACCAAATGATAAGGTAATAACATATAAATCTACGGTAAATGCAGGCATTCCTATACTTTTCGTACTGCCCCAATAAGCGATCGATGGCCAGTTATGAACCATCAGATCACCTATCCATCCTCCCATTATTCCACCCAGTATCAATAAAAGCGATAATATTTGCCAGCCTGGAAAAGAGCGTGTTCGATTCGCCACTATAAACCTCCGGCTACTTTTATAAAAGTTTAGCATTCCTATTCTTTAAAAACAAGGCGGGCACAGCTTACAAAAAAAGCTCTCCCCAGGAGAGCTATACAAATCTATATATTATTTTTGCAGAGCTAAATTAAAGCTTAGTACTTCGAGATTAACTGATAAATCAACATTTCTCAATATTACATCATTGGGTACCTTAATTACACGGGGTGAGAAATTCAGAATGGCTTTTACCCCGGCAGCTACTAACTGATCAGTTACATCCTGAGCTACTGTTGCCGGCACTGTAACTACACCAACTTTTATACCCTGCTCAGGAACCCGTTTTTCCAATAAATCCAGAGACTCAACTGTCACATCACCAATCTGATTCATAATGCGATTTTTATCTACATCCAATATAGAAGTTACTTTAAAGCCTCTATCTTCAAATCCTTTATACAGGGCCAGAGCACTCCCCAGTTTCCCTGCTCCGATGATTATAACATTCCAGTTTTGATCCAGACCCAAAATTTTCATCAGGTGCCCATAAAGTTCTTCAACCTTATAACCTACACCGCGAGTACCAAATTCACCAAAATAAGCCAGGTCCTTCCTTACTTGCGCTGAACTTACGCCTACACCTGATGCAATATCACCAGAAGCTACCGTATTAACTCCGTCTTCCAGTAATTGATGTAAATAGCGGGAATAAATAGATAATCGCATCACCGTGGCTTCAGGTATCTTAAAAACCTTCAAGTGTCCCACTCCTTAGAAATACTTTGCCTATAATAGACATTGTACCACTAAAGTGAAATTTTTCTCGATTATTTTTTATTAAAAAACTCTTTCTCATTAGAAAGAGTACTCTTTTTATATGAAGAAACTTATCAATTTGTAAAATAGCATTGATACAAGTGCCGCAGATGGTATGGTAACAAACCAGGCAATTACAATTTGCCGGGCTATGTTCCACCGCACCCCCTTTAATCTTTTAGCTGCCCCTACCCCCATGATTGAAGAAGATACCACATGCGTAGTACTGACTGGTGCTCCCATAAGACTGGCACAGTAAATAACCACCGAAGAGGTAAAGTCAGCCGCAAAACCATTGATTGGTTCAATACGAAATATTTTTCCTCCCATAGTACGAATAATCTTCCAGCCTCCCATGGCAGTTCCGGCTGCCATAGCCAGCGCACAACATATTTTAACCCATAAAGGAACGTTAAAG
>DAIMDR010000083.1:0-7568 GCA_036725705.1 Syntrophomonadaceae bacterium
AGTTAATTATACAAAAATCCCAATTTGCAGCCTAAAAGTAATTTTATTTACATAGTTATGTAAATAAAACAGGAAAGCGAAGGCTGTTATTGTGTATGAAATCTTAATCTGGAGTTGTCTGGCCGGGATAGCAACTGTCCTGGGTGCCATACTGTTGTTTTTTCGTCAGGAATGGAGTAACCAGATTCTGGCTTCATTTTTACGCCTGGCGGCAGGGGTTATGGTGGGCGTGGTCATTTTTGACCTGCTGCCATCGGCTATTGTTTATGCAGGTCCGGGTGCTGCTTTAAAAGGAATTATACTGGGAATAGTTATAATAGCCCTGTTTGATTATTTGTTTATAGCCAGAATTTACCCCGGGGATAGTTTAATAAGATTGGGATATTTAATTATACTGGGTATTGCCATGCATGATTTTCCGGAAGGCATAGCCATAGCACTGGGATATGAAATGAAAGTTCGTACCGGGGCAGTAATTGCATTAGGAATAGGGATTCATAATATCCCTGAAGGAATGGCAATTGCAGCTCCACTTATCATGAGTGGTATGAATCGCTGGCGAATTCTGTTGCCAACCATACTGGTAGGGATTATTACACCGTTGGGAACTTTGTCCGGGCAAATAATTATCAATCATTACCCTCATTTATTACCTGTATTATTGGGAATTGCTTCCGGGATTATGTTATATCTGGTCTTTTTTCAACTATTACCTCAGGCAGGCAAAAAGGATAAGCAGGCAGATTGGAGATGGTTTTGGCTGGGGGTATGCATAATCATTATTGCAACATTTATTTAATATATTAAGATTAACCGCATAAAAATCAGCAGAGACTATGAAAATAAGTAAAAACAGTAAGGGGATATATAATGATTAATTATTTTTACTTATTTTTAGCGGCCTTATCAGGTGCGGCCATGGCTCTGCAAGGGACCTTTAACGCCAGTATGGGCAAAATTATCGGTTTGTGGGAATCAACACTGTTAATTCATATAATCGGAGTAATAACCGTAATAGTAATTATGATAGCGGTTGGGTGTGGGTTAAACAATTACGGTAAACTTGGACAGGTACCCTGGTATGCATTTCTGGGAGGTGTAATGAATGTCCTGATCATTTATGCGGTAATTCGTTCTATCCCTCAAATTGGAGTAGGGAATGCCACTACAGCTATTATAGTTGCTCAAATATCAACAGCAGTCTTAATTGATGCTCTGGGAGCTTTCGGCATGAAAAAGACCGGTTTTGAATATCTCGATATTTTAGGTATTGTGCTGTTAGCTGCAGGAGCAAAGTTACTTCTAATGGATTCATCATTTCACCTCTATTTATATCCCGGACAGCAGATAATTAATGTTATAATACTCCTGGATAGTCAGCTAATGCCAATCAGAATTTAGAAAAGTCAGGGGAACTGCAACTATTATGTTTATCCCCTGACATAGATAATCTTATGGGAGGGCTTGTTGATGGATGTCAGGTATTTGACCGGGCGTAACAGTACGGCAAAGAGTAAACAAATATTTGCTGAAATAAAACAGACTTTACATAGCGGAACTGAAAATCGAATGGTTTTACTGGTTCCGGATCAATTTACATTTCAAACCGAGAGAGATTTGATCCGCAGTTTGGATATGCCAGGTATTATGCAGGTGGAAGTCCTGAGTTTTAACCGGCTGGGAGAGCGGGTTATAAATGAGGGCGGGGGCCGGACGCGTACCACTATTGATGAACAGGGTAAACATATGGTGTTGCGTAAAGTTATAAATGATAACCTTCATAGACTGGGCACTTATAGTAAAGTTGCAGAACATCCCGGATTTGTTGAACAGCTATCAGAACTGATTGCAGAAATTAAAAGATACCAGGTTAATATTGATGATATGGCAGAAGCAGTTGCTACTGAGGCAATGCTTGCCAAGACCGGCGATATAAAAATTATTTATAATGCTTTTAACGAATATCTTCAAGGGCGCTATATAGACCTGGAGGATAAGAGTAATCTGGTAATTGAAAAAATAGCCAACAGCAGTTGGCTGAAGGATGCGCATATCTGGATTGATGATTTTGTATCTTTTACACCACAACGATTACAAGTAATTGAACAGTTAATGTTATTGGCCCGGGAAATTACTTTTTCCTTTACATTGGATTTATCTGCTTCCCGCCGGGATGCCCAATTATTTTCTCCCTCACGCTATACATACAACCAGATACATTCTCTGGCGGACAACCTGGGGTTAAAACAGGAACATATGCTTGTGCCTGATATCGAATCGGATAAAAAAGCCGCGCTTATATTTTTAGAAAAGGAATTATATGCCTGGCCATCCCGGGTGTGGGAAGATGAGGTGCAGGGCTTATCAATCTTTGCCGCCGCCAATATTTCTTCCGAAGTAGAACAAGCTGCCTCCCGAATTATTAATTTTGCCCGCGAAAATAACTGGCGCTGGAGAGATATAGTAGTTATCTGTTCTGACATGGAAAGCTACAGCTATCTAATAAGGCGGATATTTCCGGAATACGGCATACCGTTTTTTATCGATGACAAAAGAGATATAATGGACAACCCTATTATTGAATTTTTAATGGCATTATTGGATATTCTCATTCGAAATTTCCGTTATGATGATGTACTGCGAATGCTTAAAACCGGCCTTTTGGAATTATCAGCTGAAGATGTGGAAGAATTGGAAAATTACATGCTGGCCCATGGCATTCAAGGCAATAAATGGAAACAAGAGTTTATTTATGGCCCAGGCGGGGAACTGGAGAAATTAAACCAGTTGCGCATAAGCATTGCCGAACCTATCTTTGAACTAAAAGCAAATATGAAATCGGCAACTTCCTATGCAGCCCGAACCAGGCAACTGTATGAATTTATGGAACAAAGGTCAGTCCAAACCGGGTTGCTTAATTGGATTGAAAATTTGCGTGAACAAAACCTTCATGAGCAGGTTTTGCAAAATACTCAAATATGGAATATTGTCATGCAAATATTTGATCAGATAGTAACTATTATGGGTGATGATATTTGCACTCTTAAAGAATACCGCTCAGTACTGGAAAGCGGTTTTACCTCTTTTAAGTTGGGAATGATACCTCCCACTGTTGATCAGGTAATTGTCGGAAGTTTACAGAGATTAAAGAGTCGCGGAGCCCGCGGATTAATTGTATTGGGTGTTAATGACGGTAAATTACCGGCAGCAGGTAATCAAAACGGCATTTTATTGGAAGAAGAGAAACAAAGTCTGGCAGAAAAGGGAATTGTTCTATCCAGTAGTCGGGAAAGGCGTATGGATGAGGAAAGATTTATAATATACAACGCTTTGACCAGGGCTACAGATGAAGTAGTACTATCGTATGCTTTGGCTGATGTTCAGGGAAAAGCATTACGGCCTTCATTATTAATTGATCGGGTGAAAAATATATTTCCAGGTATTAAACATAATTCTGATCTGGTAGAAAACCGCCTAAATCAATTGCAGTTGGTTTCAACTCCGATTAGCACCTATAAATATTTGATTGAAAATATGCGTCGTTTGCTGGATGATAAACCCATTGAAAATTTCTGGTGGGATATACTGAGCTGGTATCAAAATAATCCGGATTGGGATGCTTTGCGTATTATAACCGGCAAAGCTTTCTTTCACCGTAATCAGCTTCACTATGTTGAGCCATTAGCAGCCAAACGATTATATGGGAGAACTTTTCGTACTAATGTGTCCCGCTTGGAAAAGTTTGCTGCCTGTCCTTTTGCTCATTTTATTCAGTATGGAATGCGCGCCCGGGAACGAAAGCAATATACTGTAGAATTCCCCGATATCGGCAACATTTTTCATGAGAGCATTTTAAGATACGGAACCCGTATATCTGCAGAAAAGCTTGACTGGTCTGATTTAAGCCAGAATCAATGTGAAACGATGGTTGATGAGATTATGGAGGAATTAACCGCCGATTATGGCAATGGAGTATTTCAAAGCAGCAATCGTTATATAAATTTGAAAGATAGATTAAAGCGGGTTGGTCGCCGGGCCACCTGGACAATTACCGAACATATGAAAAAAGGCGATTTTAACTTATTGGGGCATGAGTTGGCTTTTGGTAAGGGGAAGGATTTCCCAGCCATTGAGGTTGAGTTAAATAATGGTGAAATAATTTACCTGGAAGGACGGGTTGACCGGATTGATTATTTAAACCTGACTGATACTACTTACATAAAAATTATTGACTATAAATCGGGTAATAAGAAACTGCAATTGGATGATGTTTATTATGGTTTATCATTACAACTGTTTATATATCTGTCGGCTTTATTAAAAAGTAATAATCCTGATTTTCACAGCACTGTAAAACCTGCCGGAGTCTTCTACTTCAAGATTGATGACCCCTTGATAACAACTGAACAGATGGATATGGATAAAATTAAATCCGAATTGCGTAAAGCACTTAAAATGCGGGGAATAACCTTAAAAGATGTGGAAGTGGTGCGTTCCATAGACCGGGAAATAGAACATGGTTCAGAAGTAATACCGGTTGCTTTAAAAAATGACGGCCTGTTTACGAAAAGTTCATCAGTTTTATCAGAAGATGAATGGCATTTGGTACTGAACTATGTAGAGGCCAAAATTGCCGGATTAAGTGAGCAAATATTGTCCGGACGGGTAAGTATCGAACCTTATAAGAAAAATAATAACGATAATGCCTGTACTTATTGCTCATACAAATCAATTTGCCAATTTGATCTTCTTTTCGAAAACAATCAGTATAAATACCTGCAGAAATACAATGTGGAACAGGTATTACAGTTGATGGAGCAACCGGAGGAGGGTAAGCAGTGAGAAACTGGACTAATGAACAGCGGGAAGCCATTGAAATGCGTGACCGCAACTTGTTGGTTGCTGCTGCGGCAGGGTCAGGTAAAACTGCTGTATTGGTGGAACGAATAATTCAGCTAGTTATTAAGGATAAAATTGATATAGACCAATTGCTGGTAGTTACCTTTACTCAGGCGGCTGCTGCTGAAATGCGGGAAAGAATCAGCCGGGCTATCCACACAGAATTGGAACAGTCCAATGAAGATAATCAGGAACATTTAAGACGACAATTATCCCTTTTGAATCGGGCTTCAATAAGTACTCTGCATTCTTTTTGTACTGATGTAATTAAAGCCTATTTCCATTTGATTGATATTGATCCTCGTTTTCGTATTGCTGATAGTACCGAAGCATTAATGATTAAAAGCGAATGTATGGAAGAAATGCTCGAAGAGCAGTACCAGGCAGCCAGTCCTGAGTTTTTAATGCTGGTGGAAATGTTTGGCGGCAACCGTGATGATGCTCCTTTAAGTAATTTAGTGTTAAAGATTTATGATTTTATTCAGAGTCAGCCACAACCGTTGGAATGGTTAAAAAGTAAAGCCAATGATTATAACATGAGCAAAGAAGAGTTTGAAAACAGTAGTTGGCTTAAAACTATTAAACAAAATATTAAAACCAGATTAATTGCAGCCGAAGATTTATTTACCAGGTCATTGCAGGAATCGCTGTTACCGGATGGCCCGGCTGCTTACACAGAGGCACTGCAGGATGATAAAATAATAGTAAAAGAACTGCTTGATGCTCTGGATAGAGGAGATTTCGATAACTTCTATAATCTGTTGTGCTCTATTAATTTCAAGCGTTTAAAATCAGCAGGCCGTGAGCACCGGGAAAAAGCAGAAGCGGTAAAAGGTTGGCGTGATGAAGCTAAAGATATTATTAATGATATAAAAAATAAAACCCTCCACAAACCATTAGAAGAAATGCTGGTTGATATAAACCGGCTTTTTCCATACATAAACTATATTTATTATTTAATAGAAGAGTATTCCCGCATTTTTTCACAAAATAAATCTGAGCGGGGGATTTTGGATTTTAATGATCTGGAACATTATGCCCTGCAGGTATTATCACATCCTATAGCCAGGCAGGAATATCAATCCCGCTATAAATACATCTTTGTTGATGAATATCAGGACAGTAATCTGGTACAGGAGACCATTATCAACTATATTAAACGGGAAAATAACCTATTTATGGTGGGAGATGTTAAGCAGAGTATTTATAGATTTCGTTTAGCTGACCCCGGTTTATTTATGCAAAAATATGACGACTATCAACGATGTGAAACCAGCATTAATTGGCGTATAGATTTGGGTACAAATTTTCGTTGCAGTCAGGAAATAATTAATTCAGTGAATTGTTTATTTACTGAAATTATGTCCCGTGAATTGGGCGAACTGGATTATGATGACCGGGTTAAATTAAACTATGGGGCGGATAGTAATAAATTTAATGATTCCTGTGTAGAGCTTTGCATTATTGATAATGGTGACGATGGCTTACAGGATGAAACTTCATACCCTGAGGAAGAAACGCCTGTTGACTCAGCAGCAATTAATGGTTACTTGCCGCTGAGTGATAATGAGGTACCAGCAGACATCATTGAAAGAGAAGCTCTATTTATAGCCCGGAGAATTCAACAATTGCTTACTGAAGAAATATTTGACTCCCAAACCGGTGCTTATCGACCAGTCGAGTATCGCGATATTGTTGTTCTGATGAGGGCTACCGTCAATTGGGCCGGGCAGTTTGCTGAAACCTTCATGAGCGAGGGGATACCTTGTTATGCTGATATAAACAGCGGCTATTTTCAGGCTATTGAAATAGAATTGTTTATGAACCTTTTACGGGTTATTGATAATAAAAGACAGGATATACCATTAATGAGTGTTATGCGCTCACCAATATTTAATTTCAGCTTGCCGGAAATGATAATGATTCGGGCAGAAAGTAAAGCAGATACATTTTATAAAGCCGTTGAAGATTATCAGTTAAACCATGATGACGAGCTGGCAGTAAAGCTTAACCATTTTATTGAGCGGATAAATATTTGGAAAGAAGAATCCCGGTATATGAGTATGGATGATTTTATCTGGAAATTATTAATAACTACCGGATATTATTATTATTGTACAGCTATGCCCGGGGGGCAGCAACGGCAGGCCAATCTGCGTTTATTACATGATCGGGCCCGTCAGTTTGGTCAAACTTCCATAAAGGGTTTATTTAACTTTATAAAGTTTATTGATAAATTAAAGATTAGCAGTGGGGATATGGATATAGCCCGTATTTTAGGCGAGAACGACAATGTAGTCAGAATTATGAGTATTCATAAAAGCAAAGGGCTGGAATTTCCGATTGTTATATTAGCAGGAACAGGTAAAAAATTCAATATGCGTGATATCTCGGGCACGGTATTATTGCATAAGGATTTAGGAATTGGTTCGCGTTATATAGACCCTGAATTAAGGTTTTCAACCAATACTATCAGTCGTATTGCTATAAGTAACCTGTTAACTACGGAGAGTCTGGCAGAAGAAATGCGCATTTTATATGTTGCCTGTACCCGTGCCCAGCACAAACTAATTATGGTCGGGTCTGTAAAAGACTTAACCAGACAAAAGAATAAATGGGTCAAACCACAGGGAATTTATCAACTTTCACAAAGTCGTAATTTTTTGGAT
>DAIMDR010000084.1:0-7535 GCA_036725705.1 Syntrophomonadaceae bacterium
TAAGCCGGTCTGTACCCCGACAGGATGATTTTATTTATGAATTACCTCCATTGAGAATTCCTTTGTGGAATAATGCCTGGTCAAAGATTAAAATTAGATTTTCCGGATTCTTCACGGAAATACTGCCTTTATTACTGGTTATGAGTATTGTAATAAGGGCCATCATTGAATCCGGGGTTCTGCAGGTTTTTGCCGGTATGGATAATTTCACCCGGGCATTGTTCGGCATACCATCGGAAGCCTTTGTAGCAGTTTTGTTAACTATTTTTCAGCGTTACCTGGCACCGCTGGTTTTGTTAAATCTTCCTCTGACGCCCCGGGAAGCTACAATAGCAATTGTAATGGCGGCTATATCATTACCCTGCTTGCCGGTTATGGTTATGACTATTAGGGAGTTGGGTGTCAGGAGCTTGATAAAAATATTGGCAATGGGATTGGCGGTGTCTTTCATTATTGGTTTTAGTCTTAATCTGATATTACCGTTGTAGGGAGGGAATAGTGTGAAACTTACGCAGGTAAAACCAGGTCAGAAAGGGCAGGTGCTGGATGTACTGTCCGGCCATCAGGCTAAACAGAAATTATACGATATTGGCATTACGCCGGGGGTAGAGTTTGAAATGGTAGCCTGTCATCCATTTAAGGGTCCAATAGTTGTTAACCTGGGTAATAGCCGGATAGCAGTTGGCAGACATCTTGCCGATACAGTTTCGGTTAAACTTGATTAAAATCTATATTTATGTACTTGTAGATGAGTATATGTTAATAATATTTTCCTCCTATTTTTTTATAGTCTTTTGACAAATCCGGCAGAAGAATTGGTAGTAATTATTAGGGGGAATTGTTACAATAACTTAGTCGTTAATAATATGAGCAGTAAAGGTAATTAGACTTATAACTTCAAGTAATGCTAAAATATAATAATATAAGATTTTTGGAGGTTAATGCAGTGTTGAGACTGGATAAGGTTAGTCTGGCAATGAACCATGAATATGGTGAAAATAAGGATATATTAAATAACATAAGCTTTTATTTTGAACCTGGTAAACTTTATGCTGTCACTGGTCCAAACGGCGGAGGCAAGACTTCGATAGCCAAGGTTATTATGGGGATTTATCAGCATACTAAAGGTAATATTTATTTTAATGATGAAGAAATAAGTCAGTTAAATGTTACCGAACGGGCTCAAAGAGGAATAGCTTATGCATTTCAACAACCACCTCGTTTTAAGGGTTTGAGGATAACTGATATTTTAATGACTGCTCAGCCCAATTTGGATTCGGTTGGCTTGCGTCGTCATTTAAGAGATGTAGGTCTTTGTCCTGAAGATTATCTGGATCGGGATTTGGGTCCGGGTCTGAGCGGCGGGGAGATTAAAAGAATTGAAATTGCCCAGGTTTTAGCCCGGGAGGCGAAAATAAGTATTTTTGATGAACCGGAGGCAGGGGTAGATTTATGGACTATTCAAAGATTGATGGGGATTATTGTTAATAAGTACAAACAAAATCATGATTCTACTGCCATAATTATTACCCATAATGAAAGGGTTCTGCCGTTATGTGATGAAATAATTTTAGTTGAAGATGGGGCTATAAAGACCAGTGGAACACCAACCGAAATCTGGCCTTTAATCAGGGAAGAAATTGAATGTAAAAAAAGATTTGAATGCCGGGGGGAACTGGGATATGAATTTTAGTGATCAGGATATGAAGCTGTTACATGCTATAGCCGATATGGACAGGATACCGGCCGGAGCAATAAATATACGCCGTGACGGAGAGGCCGTTATGCAAGTTTCTTCATCCAATATAAAAGTATATCCCAAAGAAGATAAACCTGGTCTGAATGTAGAAGTTAAGCCAGGTACAAAAAATGAAACCGTTCATGTTCCGGTATTGGTAACCAAAGCTGGTTTTCATGACAAGGTATACAATACTTTTATAGTGGGTGAAGATGCAGATGTTACTATTATTGCCGGATGTGGCATCCATAATGACAGTCACAGTGACTCTGGTCATGATGGCATCCACGAGATTATTGTAAAAAAAGGTGCCCATATGCGTTATGTAGAAAAACATTACGGTGAGGGAACCGGACGGGGAAAAAGATTATTAAATCCAACTACGGTTATAAGAGTGGAAAGTGGTGCTTATGCAGAATTGGAAATGATACAAATTGAAGGTGTCGATGATACCTTTCGTTCAACAGTAGCCCATGTGGATGACAAAGCCAATCTAAAGGTGATTGAACGACTGCTTACCCACGGAGAGCAATCAGCTGTATCAGAAATCGATGTTTATATTGAAGGACAGGATGGATCTGCCCAGATTTTATCCCGTTCAGTAGCAAGGGATAAGTCTTCCCAGGTTTTTAAAGCCGGACTGGTTGGCAAAACGGAGTGTTTAGGCCATGTAGAATGTGACTCCATCATTATGGGTAATGCCGTAATTAAGGCCACACCACAATTAGTTGCCGAAGATGCCCGCGCGGTTCTGACTCATGAAGCAGCCATAGGGAAAATTGCCGGAGAACAGCTAATTAAATTAATGTCGTTAGGTCTTACCGAACAACAGGCGGTAGATACCATTATTGATGGGTTTTTGCGTTAGTATAATTATGGCAGGTGAAGGATTTGAATTTAAACCTATTTAAAACTTTTGTAAAGGTGGTGGAAACTCAGAATTTATCGCGTACAGCAGATGAATTTGGGTTATCACAACCGGCGGTTACCAAACAAATACAAACCCTGGAAGATATTTATGGGGTCCTGTTGCTGGAACGCTCGGGACGCAGACTAAAGACGACCGAGGCCGGGGAAACTTTATATCAGGGAGCCCGGGAAATTATTAAGACCGTTGAAAAAACTGAAAAGGCTATGGAGGAAGTATCAGAAAGCAGAAAGGGTACTTTGTATCTGGGTGCCAGTACCATTCCCGGTCAATATATTCTTCCCCAATTGTTAAAGCAGTTCAAGGATAGATATCCAAATGTAAATATTAGTATTGATATTGCGGATACGGAAAAAATATTTAATCAGGTGGCTGAAAGAGAACTGGATGTAGCTATAGTAGGGGGATGGACGAATAACCGCAAGGTCGATGGTTTCCCCTGGCTGGAAGATGAACTGGTGATAATATTACCTTCTGATCACCGTATGGCTGGTAAGGAAAGTCTGAGTATTCATGATCTGAAAAATGAAAGATGGATTTTCCGGGAAAAAGGATCGGGTACGCGTAAAGCGTTGGAAGAATTTTTAATGAATCACAATATAAAAAGGGATGAACTAAATCTCTACCTGGAAGCAGGAAGTACGGAAGCTGTTCTGGCGGCAGTAGAGTCGGGCATGGGTATCAGTATTATCTCCCGCTGGGCGATTATGAAAATGGACTCGGCCAGACGGGTTAAAAGCGTTAATTTAATTGAACAGGATGCCAAACGCTTTTTTTACGTCCTTTATCCCCGACAAAAGTCCAGGCGTAAAACCGTCAATAACTTTCTCGAACATATAAAAAAGGTTCAAGAAGCTTAGAAAAATCTAAGCTTTTATTTTGATTAAACTGAGGAAAGTTTGTAGTTGCTTTTGCTTTTCGTTCGTATATAATGTATCTGTTGTCCTAATAACTATACTTGGAGGTGCATCCCTTTGTTACCGTTACCTAAAAAATATTTTGTAACTGCTGCTGCGGCAGAAGGAGAAACCAGATTGACTGCTTTTGATGGCGCATTACTGGCAGCCAGAGTAGGAAATACCAATCTGCTACGGGTTAGCAGTATTTTACCTCCAGGTTGTGAATATGAACCTGGGTTGATAATCCCTCCGGGTTCCTTGCTGCCGATTGCCTACGGTTCCATTACCAGCAGTGAACCGGGTGAATTAATTTCCGCTGCTGTGGCGGTAGGTATCCAGGCGGAGGGTTTTGGAGTAATAATGGAGTTTTCCGGCCGTTGCAGTAAAGAGAAGGCTGAAGCTGAAGTTACCGCTATGGTTAAAGAAGCTTTCCGCATCCGGGAGCTGGAATTATGTGAGATAAAACTGGCAGCAGTTGAACATGTAGTTGAAAAGATAGGTTGCGCTTTTGCAGCAGTTCCACTCTGGTATTAAAAAGGAGGATTTCATTTGGAATTGTGGGTAACGGAATATCAAACCCCTTCACTGGGCTTTTCCTGTAAAATAACCGAAACCTTAAGGAATGAGCAAACCGGATTTCAGCACCTGGCAGTTGTTGACACCATGCAGTTCGGTAAAATGCTGCTGTTGGACGGAATGGTCATGACTACCGATAAAGATGAGTTTGTCTACCATGAGATGATTACGCAGATTGCCCTGAACTCACACCCCAATCCCGAAAAGGTTTTAATTATTGGTGGAGGGGATGGAGGAGCTTTAAGGGAAGTAGTAAATCACCCGGCAGTTAAAAAAGGCACTCTGGTAGAAATTGATGACCGGGTTATCACCGCCTCCCGTGATTTTTTCCCGGGGCTGAGCTGCGCTTTTGATCACCCCAAAGCCGAGGTGATTGTTGAGGATGGTATTGAGTTTGTGAAGAACCATACTGCTGAGTTTGATATTATATTGGTAGATTCAACTGAGCCGGTTGGTCCGGCAGTTGAATTGTTTTCCGCCTCGTTTTATAAAAGTGCTGCTGCCGCTTTAAAAGATGACGGAATGCTGGTAGTACAGAGCGAGAGCCCCTTTTTTAATCAGGATGTTATTCAAATGGCTTTTAAAGGAGTACAACAGGCTTTCCCCATTACTAAATTATATTTGGCCAGTGTTCCTACTTACCCCAGTGGATTATGGAGTTTTACGGCAGGGTCCAAACATTATGACCCGGAGAAGATTACAGCCAGAGGACTTCATACCTGTAAATATTATAATGAAGAAGTCCATCAGGCAGCTTTTAAGTTGCCCAATTTTGTTGCTGATATTATTGGAGAAGGTAAATAATTTATGGATGTCAGGCTTACAAATTATCTGGAACCCAAAACCCGCTTTATGGCTTCCCGGGATAATTTAGAGGACTGTAGCAAGGTTATACTGGGTCTGCCCATGGACTCAACTACCAGCTTTCGCCCGGGAACGCGTATGGGCCCTGCACGGGTGCGTGAAGTTTCGGAAGGTATTGAGGAATATAGCTTTTATCAGCGGAAAAGTCTGGAAGAGCTTGACTTTTATGATGCCGGAGATATAAGTATTCCTTTTGGCAATGTGGAAGAAAGTCTGCGCCGTATGGAAACAGTTGCCCTGGCCTTGTTACAGCAGGGGAAAAAGCTATTTTGCATGGGAGGGGAACATCTGGTCTCCTGGCCCATTATTAAGGCATACCATAAAATATATCCGGAACTTCGGGTAATACACCTGGATGCTCATGCGGATTTACGGGAGGATTATCTGGGAGAGAGGCTGTCACATGCTACGGTCATGCGACGGGTAGCGGAGACGATTGGTGACCGGAGACTTTTACAGATGGGTATTCGTTCCGGTACCGAAGAGGAAATGCGCTTTGCGTCTGAGCATACATTTTTCTATTTTAACCGACTGCCAGACATTGAAGAGTTTAGAGATTTGCTGGGGAATTATCCCGTCTATGTGTCTCTGGACATTGATGTATTGGATCCGGCTTTTGCACCTGGAACCGGAACACCGGAAGCCGGAGGCTTTTCTTCGCGGCAATTGCTGGAGCTGTTACTTAATCTGAAACAGTTTAATATTGCAGGGTTTGATATGGTGGAGATTTCGCCGCCATATGATTTTGGAGACAATACTGCGTTGCTCGGAGCCAAGATTATGCGTGAAGCCCTGCTGGCATATTAGCAGGGAAAATTAATAGACGCAGATATTGCGCTGACCTTCAGGGTGCAGACTAACAGAAGTGAGGGAAGCAAGGGGACGCAGAATTACGCTGACCCTTCGGGCACAGATTAACGCAGATATAAATAATAATAAAACAAAAAAATAGTAAAATCAGCGTTAATACCTTTATATCAAAACCAAAATAAAAAATAATAAGTCAGGAAAAGTCTGTTGAAATCAGCAAAAAGTCAGGTTAAAAAATTTGATAATAAAACTGGAAACTAAAACCTGACTCACCATATAAAATTTTGCTCATTAAACACTGCGGGGTCTAATTAATATGAAGTTAAAGTCATCGGGTAGACATAGATACATTTTGACTCCGGCAGGGCTTTTAATACCATTTGCTCTTCCAGGAAATTAATCAGATTCTCCCATTCTTCGTCTCCGGTATCTTCAGTATTCATAAACTCCACTGAATATAAGCAAACCGGGACTTCCATCCAATTCAACAAACGCAGTTCTTCCAGGCCGTCATCCAAAAAGCCCAACTCCTCCAATGGAGCTGAAAAAGGGGCTCTGGATTTGCTTTTTATATGGGTTTCCATCTGCTTTATGAATTTTTCCAGTTTTACTTCTTTTTCCGACGTTATTACATATTGAAACAATACATCGTACAGGTTTTGAGTTAATACTATAGATGTAATCCGAGGTAACAACAAGTGTTTTTCCTGTTTGATAAGAGTTAGTTTATAGGGTTTAATATCCCGCAAAAGAATCACTCCTGACTAAACCTGTTTGATTTAACATTTTACCTGTTTACTAACCTTTACACAACATATATTCATCCGGTCTTCAGATTTACACTATTGTTCTATCCATGTATACTTTTAAGCAGACTGGTGCAGTTATCCAGTACAAGAATAAAGCCGGGAGGAACATTCATGCCGGATAGATTAAATAATCACCTTTGGGAAAAGGGCAAAATTCCAATAAAAAATATAATCCTGCCGGGATTAATATTGCTGGGGATTTTGTTGCTTATAACTCCGGTTGCAATAGCAACGGATAATCCTTCAGATAATGGCAAGGTATATATGATTGTGGTAGACAAGATGTCCATATATGATATTAGCGCAGACCATACCCCAACCATGTATCGATTGACCAGAGAGGGAGCAGTCGGGTTAATAAGTAATCGCACTTTGCGTGGGCGTAATACCATGGATAACAGTATGTCAATGGGAGCAGGAAATATTGGACGGGTTTTCAATAATGGCGTCATGGGGTTTAATCAGAATGAAATCGTGCCGGACCGGGGGCAGCTGGCCGGATCGTTATATCATAACTTAACCGGAATAAATCCTGGAAATGCTGCCGTTTTATTAGTAAATTTACCAGAAATATCGGCCGGCATCATGAAGGAACATGTTACAACCCTGCCCGGCGCGATGGGGGAAGTATTGGGTAATAATGGCTTTACGGTCTGTGTTCTGGGTAATGGTGATACTGATTCCGAATACTCACGGGCTTCCGTCATAATAGGTATGGATGCAGAGGGCAAGATACCACTGGGCGATGTTGGACCGAATACCATTATTAATACGGATGCCAGTTATTTGAGCCGGGAAACCAATTATGATTATTTAATTGAACAGGTAGATTTAAATCGTCAGGCAACCGATGTTATGATTGTGGAACTTTCTGATCTGGCCAGATTGGAAGTAGCTGATACTGCTTTTGA